>NZ_JAMPNQ010000010.1:0-45384 GCF_028479445.1 Providencia sp. PROV210 | reverse complement strand
GGGAGCTTGGTGACAGTTGAAGAGGTTCAATCGTTTTCCAATTTTAAGTTGGCAAAAGTACTGAAACTCATCCGTCAATTAACCCAATCCGTCATTGAACCCCTAGGTGATTTTTTTTCGATCCCTTTCTTCCGCTCTTCCTTTCTTTTTTTCTTCTTTTCTTCTTTTCTTTCTTGTACTTTTCCTGGCGTATATCTTCTTGTGCTGAGTCAGTTCTGATTAATGACGAAAAAATATAAGCGATTTGGAATATTAATGTGTAATACATCGGGTTTTAGTGGGAAATAACTGAAGGGATATTTTAGGCCTTGGGGTATAAACAGCTATTTATTAGCATTTTTATCTTAAATAGAGATAAATGTCATAGAGCCAATTTTACTGAATTAAGGTATTTTAAAATCAGATAGTAAAGTTCAATAAAGGATATTTTGCTAAAATTGCTTTAAACCATGGGGTAAATTTTGTGGGTTCCTCATGAACCTCTTGATTTAGCAATTCAATTCCAACCCAACGGACCGCATTCACTTCATTGGAATTAGGTTTAAAGTCACCATTATAATAACCAACAAAAATATGGTCATACTCATGCTCAATCAATCCACCATTAACGTCTGCATAGTAGATAAAAGCATCGACATGTTTTAGCTCAGTCTTGAACCCAAGTTCTTCATATAACCGGCGTATAGCGGCATCTAATGTATTTTCTTGAGGTCTAGGGTGGCTACAGCATGAATTAGCCCACTGACCTGCGGAATGATATTTATGGAAAGCTCGTTGCTGAATCAGCAATTCATTTTTATTATTAAAAATAAAAATAGAAAATGCCCGATGTAAACGACCTTCTTGATGAGCAAGTAATTTTGGCATCGTACCAATTTCAATATCTTGTTCATTAACTAAAATAAGTTGTTCTTCTTTCATCATTTCGTATTTTTCATAGATAAGTCTTCAACGAGCTTATTATAACTGGAAAAAATTAGCTTGTAGATTAGAGCTATTGATATGGGTTTATTGTGGGGGATAGTAACGAGGAAAATTCATAGCTAGATGATGTGGTCATGTAGCTATGAATTATTTAACATCTTATTTCTGTTGTAATACCCAAACGGCAGCTTCTACTCTAGATTTTAAATTTAACTTTTTTAGTAAATGTTTGACATGTACTTTTACTGTACTTTCTGCAATATCTAAATTTCGCGCAATCATTTTATTAGATAACCCTTGAGCAATGAGTTCCAAAATATCCGACTCTCTTGGGGTTAAGGCTACAGCATCACTTTCCGATTGTGTCTGATGATCTCTTAGCGATTCAGCTAGCACTGAAGTTAATGTTGGGCTAACGACCATCTTGCCACTTGCCGCTTCTTTTAGTGCAATAATTAACTCTTCAGGCTCCATATCTTTTAGTAAATATCCATCGGCACCTCTTTTTAATGCACTCACAAGATCATCACTATAATTGGACACAGTAAATAAAATGATCCGACCTGAGAGTTCGCGCTTTCTTAATTCATCAAGGGTTTCAAATCCATTCATCCCTGGCATATTAAGATCCAGAAGAATTAAGTCAGGATCTTGTTCTTCTGCAATTTGGATCCCTGTCTTCCCATCACCTGCTTCTCCGATGACCTGTAATGAAGGCTCTAAGCTAATTAGTTGTTTTACACCATTTCTTAGCATCGGATGATCATCAATGAGTAAGATCGTTGATTTTTCGTTCATTTATTTTTGGTCTCCATGAATGATTTTTTCCGGCGTATTAAACTTCTGACAGAGGGAAAGTTACTTTAACCTCGGTTCCCCCTTGAACTCGTGGTGTTATATAGCATTCACCATTCAAGCTGAGCGCTCTTTCTCTCATAATGATTAAACCATAGTGGTTGATTTTATTGGGATTGTCATCTATTCCTCGACCATTATCATCAATGGTAATGGTGACTATTCCTCGATCTTGGCTTAGGGATATGGCTGCCCAGTTTGCATTCGCATGCTTTAAAATATTGCTTAGCGCTTCGCGTATTATTTGAATTATATGAATCGATTGATGAGGTGAAATACTTTTAGCTGGTATGTCATAGCTAAGTTGAATCTTGAATCCAATACGTTCACTAAATTCATCAAGCGTGCTTTTAAGTGAGGGCAATAAACCAGACTCAGTCAATTTTAAACGGAATGTCGTCAGTAATTCACGTAATTGGCTATACGCAGTATTGATTTCAGTACGCATCTCATTGAGTAAATGTTTAGTCGTTTCCGGTAGAGGTTCGGGTTGCATTTGTAGATAGCTAATTTGCATTTTTAGGCATGAGAGCGACTGTGCAATTGAGTCATGCAGCTCTCGAGCAATGGCTGCACGCTCGTCCATAATGAGTAATTGCTGCTGCTGTTCTATTTGCTGCTCCATTGTTAACATGCCTGAAATTTGCTTAGCTAACATCAGTACCAGTTTATTTTTTTCATCTGCAAATGGTTGGTTTTGCTCAATTTCACCGATAATAACACCATATCGATGCATGTTATCAGATAGATCCCACTGTAGTATTTGTGGGTTATTAAAAATCATTTCCTGAGATCTAAACGGATCAACCGCATGAGTTAATTCCATATCCTGAGCAGCAGGACTAGAAAAATAAGAGATTTCATGAAAGTATTTTTCATTACTATCTTCATACAGTCTTATACGTAGATTTTTTAATTGCGTGATACTTTTTAATTCTACTAAGACCTTTTGTAGCCTTGAATAGAGTGTATCTGAAGAGTGCAAAATTTGATTTGACTGGTACAGATAAGATAAAACACGATTTTTAGCTAATAGGTCAGCTGTTTTTTCTGCAACCCGTTCTTCAAGCTGATGATAGCTTTGTGCTAGTTCATCAGACATGTGGTTTAGTGTTTCGCCAAGGGCATTGAGCTCATCTTGTTTATTATTTTTTAATGGATAACGTTGGCTAAAATCCTTTTGACCAATCGCATTCACCATAGAAAGTAACTTCATCCAAGGGTAGTAAATTTTTCGTCTTAGATGCCATATAGTTCCTGTTAATAATAAGAAAACGAGACTGATAAAAATGAGTTGTGTCATCGCAACATAGGCAATTTTTCTCTCGGTAATATCATCAATATTATGAACGAGCTCATTGAGCATATTAACAAAAGTAATGACTTCGTAGCGGGCGTCATCTGGAGATGAAGCCTGAGTAAGTGCTGGCTTTAGGGTATTTAGCCAAAAGTCATGTATTTTATTAAATTGCGGTGTTAAGTTTTCGATTTTGACAACTTGGGTTAATTCGGGGCTTAATAAGTCGTTTTCTAGCTCATTAAGATAGCTTTGATTTTGTTGATTTAGAGGCGTCAAGGAAAGTAAGCGGTAGCTTTGCATACGTAATGAGCCAGAGGTATTAATTGCATGGGCATTGCCTTGCGCACTGATGATCATGCGATTAGATATAGTCATGCCGATAATACCTAGGATCGCAATTAATAACATCAATCCAATGACTTGATTGATAATTGAGAAACGGCGGTAAAGTGTCGGCATAATTCTTTTTCCTCTGGCGCAACGCTAATTCACGAATTATCACATAAGATTAATGCTATTTATCAACTATTTTAGCGAGGGTTTGGCTTTTTTAACGTGAGCGAAAACACTGAAGATTAGCACAATGATTAAACCAATAACCAACCCGAACACTAAGTTAAGAATAGAAGGCATTAAAAATTGCAAAATAGCACCAATTGCGGGGGTCATCGCCGACATTTCAGCGACTTTTTCTATCCATGAATGCAGGTAAGAAATTCCATGTGTGAGTATACCTCCACCGACCATAAACATTGCTGCGGTTCCAACGACGGAAAGCGTTTTCATGAGATAAGGCGTGGCATAAATTAACCCATTACCGCATTTACGTAAGAGCGCTGATGCTTTTTTCTGTAAATAAAACCCTAAGTCATCGAGTTTTACTATCCCTGCAACTAATCCATACACTCCGATAGTCATGACAATAGCAATGAGTGATAGGACTACAACTTGATTGAGAAAAGTCGTTGAGGAGACAATACCTAGAGTGATAGCGATGATTTCAGCGGATAGCACAAAATCGGTACGAATTGCGCCTTTAATTTTTTGTTTTTCAAATTCAGCAATATCTTCTGGAGATAGCTCAACTTGCTGTGTTTCCGACGGCTCTTGGCTATTTTTATGCAAAAATTTATGCGCTAGCTTTTCTGCCCCTTCAAAACAAAGATATGCACCTCCTACCATTAGAAGTGGAGTCACTGCCCAGGGAATAAATGCACTAATCAATAATGCCAGTGGTACCAAAATTAACTTATTGAGAAAAGAGCCTTTTGCAACGGACCAGACAACAGGCAACTCCCTATCGGCGCGTACCCCAGTCACTTGTTGAGCGTTTAAGGCGAGGTCATCCCCTAAAACTCCCGATGTTTTCTTTGCTGCCATTTTTGTCATGACGGATACGTCATCTAATACTGCGGCAATATCATCTAATAAGGCAAGTAAGCTACTTCCAGCCACGGGAGGATCCTTCTGTTATCGTGAGGTATAATTGATGTTTGTTAGATCAAAGAAGTAAAAATTAGTTCACAACTATTTGGGTATTTGAGTAATAATAGAGCCATATCAGTAACTTCTATCATAACTATATTGATTTAATTATAAAATTTATATGAAATGAACGAATATATTTTTTAATTATAATCTTTTTGATTAGTTTAAGGTTAATACATGTCTTCTCAACCTGTTTTGAGTATCGTTGTAGCCGTATACAACGGTGAAAAATTTTTACCTCATTTTTTTGATAGCCTGATCGCGCAGAAATTGGAAAACTGGGAACTGATCGTTGTTAACGACGGTTCTAAAGATGATAGTGAAGGCGTTATTCGTCAATATGAAGATAAATTTGAGAATATCAAAGTTCTCTTTCAGGAAAACCAAGGTGTTTCTGTTGCTCGCAATACGGGAATGGTAGAGGCTACGGGAAAATATATCACTTTCCCTGATATTGATGATGAAATTAACCCGAAAATGTATGGTCGTTTATTAGAGATCGCACTTGAGGGAGATTTAGATGTTGCAACATGTAATGGTACTTATGTGTATACCAATGGTGATGCGCCTAAAGCAATTTTTCCGCCAAATAAAGTGCCATCAACCGGCGTGATCACTGGGCCACAATGGCTACAAATGGGGTTGAGCTCCCGTAAATTTTTACATGTGACTTGGTTAAATATCTATCGTTTAGAGCTTATTAGGGAATATCACTTTTTCTTTGAGCCAAAGCTGCATCATCAGGATATTCCTTGGACTACAGAAATGTTGTTAGTGGCAAAACGGGTGCAATTTATCAATGAACAGTATTATGAATATTTGATTCATAATCAGTCAGTTTCTCACTCATTAACGGGTGATGAAAGATCTGTACGCAAGATTAATACCTATTTGAAAATCCTTGATATGTTATTGGCTATTTATCAACGCTATCCGGAACACGTTAAGCAAGCACCAGCCTGTTTATGGCAAGTAGGTAAAGAGGGGTTAGGAGTCGTACAAGCGCTATTAGCGATAAAATCCCCTGAAATTCAAAAACAAATGGTACAAATGTTCTTTGATAAAGGTTACTGGGAAATCGTCTGGAAACATGCGACAACCCTGAAATTAAAATGGCGTTTAATTCGCCGCTATTCCAAGTTAAAAGCCATTATTAAACATTAATGCATTAACAGCCTTTCGGGGCTGTTTTTCTGTATATCCTCTCTGAATTTTCTTTTCAATTTATCAAGTGATTGTTAAAAAATTTTAACAAAAACAGTATTCATTGTGATTTGATTAACATAGTAATAACAAACTAATTGAGATTCCTTTCATAATATGGTTTTTATACCACTCTATCCTGCTCGAATATGTTTGGCAGGGGCTTATTAATGAGTTAATGAATAGGGGGTATAATGGATAATTATCTAAATAAGTTACCCCATCTTATTGATTCTGTTGCTACCAACCAGTTCTATCCTAACCTCTTATCTTGGCTCTCTTCTT
The DNA here is from genome assembly GCF_028479445.1 of Providencia sp. PROV210. Lineage (NCBI taxonomy): Bacteria > Pseudomonadati > Pseudomonadota > Gammaproteobacteria > Enterobacterales > Morganellaceae > Providencia > Providencia sp. PROV210. The sequence continues at coordinate 39,329 of NZ_JAMPNQ010000010.1, read as the reverse complement.
TTATTGCTTTTGATAACGCGATTATTTATGCCTTCGAAAAAGGGGGAGCTCCTCGTTTTCTCTCTAAAGTTGAAACGCGTAATAGCGATAATATTAATCGCTTATATCAACGTGGCGCTTATTTAATGGACCCCTTTTATCAAGAACTGCTAAAGGGGGGAAGTTCTAAGGTATTGACCTTAAAAGAGCTAGCACCAAAAGGTTTTCACCATACGGATTATTATCTGAATTTTTACCGTAAAACGGGATGGTGTGATGAGGCGGGCTTACTGTTGGAGATCTCTCGTGATAGGCAGCTGGCTATCTTTTTTGGTAATGAAGAAAAGCCTTTGTTATCAGAAGAAAGTAAGCGGGCACCATTGAAAGAAGCTTTTGATATTATTAGGAGTATCGCTAGGCTCCATAAAGATGTGGTTCCTAATTCAGTCTCTAGTGATTATCGACATACAGATTTACAAACCTGTTTTGGCCTAACGCCAAGAGAGTGTGAGGTTGTTGAGTTAATTTTGGAAGGTAAAGGTTCCCCGCAGATAGCAGATACCTTATTCATCAGTTTAGGAACCGTGAAAAATCACCGAAAAAATATCTATCAAAAACTCGGTATAGGCTCACAAGTCGAGTTATTTAACTTATTAATGACACCAATAAAGCAATAATATTGGCACTGAATAATTTTTTCAGAGAAATATTTTTAGCTTACCTCCTCATTTTTCATCTCGTTTAGTTGTGGATAACCATTTCCATTAATATAAAAATAATCAATTAAGTTATTAAAATTTAAAAAGAATATTTAAAGTTTTTTTATATCATTTATAAGTTAATACTGTACTTGCATCACAGATGTTAATTTTATGTTTTAGAATGTCCCTAAAGGGCTATGTAAATGTTAATGCCAGGTTAACATAATCAAGGTTATTGTAAGATACTAGACAGGGTATCCATTATGAATAACCAAGTAGAATCATTAACTTATTACTCAGCAACAAAAAAATATGATCTGCGTTTTCCTACATTAAAAGAAGATCTGGACGTTGATGTCGTGATTATCGGTGGTGGTTTTTCAGGCATAAATACCGCACTGGAGCTGTGTGAAAAAGGCATCACTAACATTGCTATCCTTGAAGGGCGTCATCTTGGCTATGGTGGTACAGGGCGAAATGGTGGACAAGTGATGGCTGGCATTGGTCATGACTTAGATGCAATCAAGAAGCATGTTGGTTCTGAAGGTTTAGAAACAATTTTTAAACTTAGCAATATGGGCGCAGGCATTATGCGCGACCGCATTGCTAAATATAATATTGATGCGGATTTTTGCCATGGTTATGCCTATTTAGGCAGTAATAAGCGCCAAGAAAAAACATTACGTAGCTGGCTAACAGATTTCAAAGCAGTTGCTCCGGATGAAGAAATTGAATTTTATACCGGGTCCGATTTAAAACAAATCATTGGCTCTGATGCTTATACCTGTGGAATAAAACACATGGGGGGAGGGCATGTTCATTCCCTTAACTTGCTGTTAGGTGAGGCAAAAGCAGTCAGTGAATATGGCGCGAAAATTTTTGAAAATAGCCAAGTACTGAATGTTGAATATGGCGATACCGTTACTGTTCGCACGGCAATGGGATCGGTCAAAGCGAAGAAAATGCTGTGGGCTTGTGATGGATTTTTAAATGGTCTTGAGCCAACGCTGTATCCAAAAACGATTAATACCTATGCCTATCAACTGATGACGGAAGAGCTCTCTGATGAGCTGATTGAGCGTATCAGCCCTATTCGTGGCGCATACAGTGATATTCGCCCTGTGATTGACTACTACCGTGTGACAAATGAAAACCGCTTGTTGTTTGGAAGCTCAACCTATTTTCTTGAGTATATTCCATCCGACTTAAAAGCGTGGAACCGCAAGTTAATGTTGAACGTTTTCCCATACTTGAAAGATGTGAAAATCGAGTTGGCATGGGGTGGTCCAATGGCTTGCAGTGCCAATTTATTCCCACAAATTGGCACTATTCCTGGTCATAACAATGTTTTTTATGTGCAAGGGTATTCCGGTTTTGGCGTCACTCCAAGCCAGATTGTTTGTAAAGTGCTAGCGGAAGGGATGGCAGAAGGCTCTAGTCGCTATGACCTGATGAGCTCGATTCCCCATGCCAATATCGTGGGGAAAGATAGCATGAGAAATGCAATTGTATCCCTCGCAAAATGTTGGCATCAAGTCTCTGGATATTGGCAAGGGCGCCGTTAAATTCTCTCAATTGGTTTTAGCTTTTTGATTTCATTAAATACAAGGTAAATAAATATGATCAGCCCATTACTGTTAAACAAACCACTTCCTGAGCTACTGAATATCGGTAGCGTAACTAATTTAGGATCTGTTGTCGTTGAAGGTGACCCACAGGCTAGCGTCGCTATGATCCATGGTGAACCAACGGATAATCTGACTTGCGGCATTTTTGCGTGCACCAAAGGTAAGTTCAAAATGGTTTACCCATTTGATGAGATGGCAACAGTGCATGAAGGTTCGGTGAAATTAACTGACATAAAAACTGGGGTTACAGTGGAATACCATAAAGGTGATACTTGGTTTGCAGAGAAATGCACTGAAGTACTGTGGGAAATTAATGCTGAGCGTTTTGTGAAACATTATTTAGCTTGCGTGAATGCGTAATTAGATAAATTAACGAGGTGGAGATAACGATGAGTGAGTTAGCCCTATTACCAGAAGTTACAGAATTCCTTAAACGCCAACATGGACATTTTATCAATGGATTGCCTGTTTCTGGCAAGGGAAATACTTATTTCGACGTTGTGAATCCAGCCACCGAGCAGGTTATAGCTAAAGTCAAAGAAGGAACATTGGCCGAAGTCGATGCTGCAATGGATGCGGCTTATACTGCATTTAAAGGTTCATGGGCAAATACCACGCCAATGGAGCGAGGTAATTGCCTGAGCCGCTTAGCCGACTTATTGGAAAAGCATTTAGAAGAGTTAGCTCAGTTAGAAACCTTAAGCTCAGGAAAAATTATTCAATTATCGCGTTTTCTTGAGGTGGGCTCTGCTGCCCAGTTCTTACGTTATTTTGCTGGATGGGCAACCAAGATTAGTGGTGAAACTCTGAACGTTTCGCTACCTTCATTTCATGGTGAAAAATATTCAGCATTTACTCAACGAGAGCCCGTCGGTGTGGTTGCTGGCATTATTCCTTGGAATTTCTCGATCATGATTTCCATTTGGAAATTGGCTGCGGCATTAACCTGCGGTTGTACGATTGTACTGAAACCCAGTGAATTTACACCGCTAACAATGTTACGGGTTGCTGAATTAGCGAAGGAAGCGGGTATTCCCGATGGTGTGATTAACATTGTTAATGGTGGTGGGCGTGAAGTCGGTCCTGCATTAATTCATCATTCACTCTGCTCAAAAGTGACTTTTACTGGTTCGGTTCCTACAGGATTAGCGGTAGGACGCTCGGCTATGGAAAGCAAACTGACTCGCGTAACTCTGGAGCTGGGTGGAAAGAATGGAGCCGCATTCTTGGCAGACTTGCCTGTTGATAAGATTGTTAATGGCATCATTGAGGCTGGTTATTTAAACCAAGGCCAAATCTGTGCAGCGGCAGAACGTTTTTATATTCCATCGAAGCTGATGGATGACGTTCTTGATGCATTAAAAGTACGTTTATCAACAATGAAAATTGGTTCTCCATTAGACGAAACGACAGAAATGGGACCATTAGCCAATAAGGCACACTACGATAAAATTCTAAGCTTGTTTGAAAAAGCATGCCAAGATGGTAGTGAAATTATTTATGGTGGTCAGCCGATTGCTGGTGCGGGATATTTTGTTCCTCCAACCATCATTCGTGCAAATAGCCCAAATGATATTTTAATGCAGGAAGAAACTTTTGGTCCAGTGGGTACATTCTTAAGCTATGACGATGAAGATGAATTAATTAGCATGATGAATAGCACACCATTTGGATTAGCGGCTAGCGTATGGACGAATGACCTTGGTAAAGCCATGCGGATGGTGTCTCAAATTGAAGCTGGGACAGTTTGGGTGAATATGCATACTTTCCTTGATCCTGCGGTTCCTTTTGGAGGGATTAAATCATCCGGAATTGGACGGGAGTTTGGTAGTGCTTTCATTGAGCATTACACAGAATTGAAATCGGTAATGATACGTTATTAGCGTTCTGGTGGTTTTGTTTTTTCTGTAAAGCAACAGGTTTTCCCGGCTTTTTAGCCGGGATTTTTTTACAAAATTTTGTCTTGGCGAATAATGAAGCCGGATGATACTAACTCGGTTCGGTTACTCACATTCGCCTTAGTAAAAATATTCCTCAAATGAGTTTTTACTGTAGAAAGGGATATTCCCAGTAGCAACGCAATTCGCTTATTACTGGCGCCTTCTCGTACTAAATGAATAATTTCCTGCTCTTTAGGCGTGTATGAAACTAATGAGTCAGGAAGGACATCAAATGTCATCAATTCCGCAATGGGTAGAATCGCATTCAGTCTCACGACCTCTTGTGGTGTGAAAGGTTTATCTCTGAGCACGGAGATTCCCGCAATAATTTTATTTTTACGACGAATAAAAATTTCTGCCATATCCGCTAGTTGGTTAGGCTGCATAAAGTCATGGAAAAAAGTTTTATTTTGCTGACGCATTTCGGGCGCCATTTTGACTAATCGTAAATCCTCACCACGAAAGTGATCGGGATGTAACGGATCGTGATGAGAAAAATGCGTTAGATATTCATGATGCATATGCGGTGATATTCCATACAACACATGATTTTCAGGTTGCCAATAATCATTAACGAGATAGTAAACGGCGGCGGAAATAGGAATGATATGGGCAATCGTATTTAGGCAACAGTCGATTAATGCTTGTTGATGGTAGCTAAATAGAGGCTGTTCCATTCAATCTCCATTAATAGTTAGGTTATAAACCATCATGCTATGTATTGGTGTTAACATAAAGTAAACATATTAATAACGTGAGCTTGATTACACTATTTAAAACTTGTTTTTTCTATAAGAAATGCAGTTTTCTAATTTTTGGTATCTTTCGCTGTTTTTTTATTAATATATTAATGAGCGTCTTATTGGTTACTTATTGATATCTTAATAATTATTATTTTTTCATTAAAATAAAACAGGACTTTTCGTCGTAATAAATTCAGACTCCCCTCCCTCTAGGTATCGTCCAAAAGGACGATAGCGACATGTTTATGCTTATTTCTATAGTGAGAATACAGCCACTCTGTTTTTACCAAAATTTCACAATTATGGTTGTTGCAAAGAGAGGGAAACAAAATGAATTTATCCTCAAAATTATCCTCACATATTGAGAACGGGAAGGTGGGTTTTCCAACGACACTAGCCAGTTCCGTCGGTGTGATCATGGCAAGTCCCGTGATTTTGACTGTGACAAGCGGATTTGGCATTGGCGGAGACACTTTTGCTTTAGCGGTTTTATTAAGTTTTATTATGATGCAGGCTCAGTTAACGACTTTCTCTGAAGCTGCGGCAATCCTGCCAACTTCTGGATCTGTTTACGACTATATTTCGTGTGGGATGGGGCGATTTTGGGCTATTACTGGTGCTTTGTCTGCTTACCTGATTGTGCATGTTTTTGCTGGAACCGCGGAAACCATCCTGTCGGGAATTATGGCATTAGTCAATTTTGAAAGCCTCAATACCGTACTAGAAACTAATAACTCTTCTTGGATGGTTGGGGTGGGTTTAGTGATTGCGTTCGGGTTATTGAATGCATTTGGGATTGAAGCCTTTGGTAAGGTGGAAGTAGTGCTGACTTTTGCCATGTGGAGCACATTGGTTATTTTCAGTATTTGTGGATTACTCATGCCATTTCATGTCTCTACTGATGGCTGGTTTGGACAAGGGCTAAATATTTCAGATCCCACCTTGGTATTAAGTTTTATTGGCATGGCGATGTTCATGTTTGTGGGGTGTGAATTAGTCACTCCGATGGCTCCTGAAATTAAAAATTCGGCGAAAGTGATCCCTAGGGCAATGGCAACCGGCTTATGCGGTGTTGCATTTTGTATGTTCCTTTTCGGCGCGGCGCTGACGAATCAAGTCGAAAACGTGATTATTGATCCACAAAATGGAGTGAGCTTATTAGAAACACCTATGGCGATCCCTGCATTTGCGGGTCAAATTATGGGCGATTTCGGTAAATATTGGATTGGGATCGCATTACTGCTTGCTGGCGGAGCGACGATCAATACCTTGATGGCAGCGGTTCCTCGTATTCTGTATGGGATGGCGCTGGATGGGGCATTGCCTCGGATCTTTGCGTATTTACATCCACGTTTTAAAACCCCTGTATTTGGTATTTTAATCGCAGTCATGATCCCATGCTTACATGCCTTTGCTATTCAAGGGGATTTGGAACGTATCATTCCTCTGGTTTTGGCGGCAGTTTGCTCTTGGGGAACGGCATATTTATTAGTCACTATTTCTGTTGTTTTATTGCGAATTCGTCGCCCTGACTTACATCGAGCCTATCGTTCTCCGTTCTTCCCAATTCCGCAAATCATTTCTAGTGTGGGGATCATTTTAGCCATTGTTTACATCACCCCGCCGGGTATGAATAAAGCGGATGTATATATTCCATTTGCCATCATGTTAGGGCTCACCGCTAGCTATGCATTGGGCTGGACAGTACTGGTACAGAAAGTAAATCCGTTCAAACCTGTTCCGGTGGAGCAAGTATTATCGAATTCTTTTGCTGATGAAAGTATTGAGGAGGTAGAACTTGAGCCTTTACGTAACCTTGCCTAAATATTCATGGTGGCAGAAATTAACTCAAAAGCGTCTTCCTGCGGGTTATCAAGCAGGGCTAACGCTCAATCGGATTGAAAAGGATATTACGCCCTATCCTTGTGAGTGGCGGACGCCAGGGGAGCTACTCATTCATCTGCCTCAGGGGTTAACTGTTCAAGTGACTGAACGGGTAAAAACGTTATTTATGGCTTTCATTGTACATAGCCGTTTTGCAATATCTGGTCAGTGTAATGAAACGTTAGTGGCACGTATTGATGTAAAAACAGCAGGAACCACACGAAAAAAACAGGTGCATTATACGTCTAAACAAGTGGATGGACAGATGTTCATCAACCAGTTAAATCAATATCCTGTGATCCAACAAACACTTGAGGAGCTGGATTTTACGCATTGCTCTATTGAAATCCAAGATGGCGTTTGGCGTTGTGAAATTGAGCCTTTCACTGCATCTGAAATGGTTAGCCGGCTTCCTGCGGCTCGGCGATATTTACGCTTAACACAGTTGCAGAGGCATCGTTTACTCAGTGCTTTACAGCTGATACACCAGCTAATAAATAAAAATGATTTATCAAATAACGCCCAGTAAGGGCGTTTCGCATTTATGACAATCATCTTTATATCGACATAAAACCGTCATTCAACTGTCATCTGGCTGCTTTAGCATGCTGGTCATTATTCGAAGTAAATCCATTTTATTTTATTTATTGATTGGCAAGGAAAACAGTTATGACAGGTCAGTTTATTAAATCTATGTTAGCCGTTGCTGTAAGTACGTTAATTTTAGGTACTGCAATTCCAGCTTATGCGGTAGATAAAAATGAAGCCGTTTCAGAAAGTCGTGCCGCGAAAGGGGATATCACTAAGTTTGGCGGAGCTCGTCGTTTATCCACAGAGCAAACGGATATCATGAAAGCCGCTCTGCATAATGGCCAAGCAAAAAACGTGATTTTATTTATTGGCGATGGGATGGGTGATTCTGAAATTACTGTTGCACGTAACTATGCAGAAGGTGCTGGCGGTTTCTTTAAAGGTATCGATGCATTGCCAATTACAGGTCAATATACTCACTATGCGTTAGATAAAAAGACCCAAAAACCAGATTATGTTACAGATTCTGCGGCATCGGCGACAGCATGGTCTTCAGGTGTAAAAACGTATAATGGCGCATTAGGGGTTGATGTATTTGGCAAGGACCATGACACGCTGATTGAGCTTGCTAAGCGTAGTGGTAAAGCGACGGGTAACGTGACAACCTCGGAAATTCAAGATGCGACACCAGCGGCACAATTTTCTCACGTCACAGCGCGTAAATGTTACGGTCCGGAAGAGACTAGTGAGAAATGTGCGACAAATGCTTTAGAAAATGGCGGTCGTGGTTCTATCTCTGAACAGCTATTAATTACGCGTGCTGATGTTACGCTAGGCGGTGGCGCGAAGAGCTTTAAGCAGGAAGCTAAAGCCGGTGATTACAAAGGAAAAACATTAGAACAACAGGCAACCGAACGTGGTTTTAGTATCGTTCGTGATGCGAAATCTTTAGATGCAATCAAAGAAGCCAATCAAGATAAGCCAGTATTAGGCCTGTTCCATGATGGTAACATGACCATTGCATTAGAAGGTCCAAAAGCCACGTATCATGGCAACTTGAATAACCCGCCGTTAGAGTGTAAACCAAACGCTAAACTCGACCCGAATGCACCAACATTGGCTCAGATGACGCAAAAAGCGATTGATTTGTTGCAAGTGAATCCGAATGGTTTCTTCCTACAAGTTGAAAGCGCATCTATCGATAAGCAGGATCATAAAGCGAATCCATGCGGACAAATCGGTGAGACAATTTCATTAGACCAAGCGGTTCAAGTTGGCTTAGATTTTGCGAAGAAACATGGCGATACGCTAGTCATCGTGACGGCTGACCACTCGCATTCTAGCCAAATTATTCCTGAAGGGACTAAATCATCGGGTTTAACTCAGGCACTGATCACCAAAGATGGTTCAGTGATGGTAGTGAACTACGGTAACTCTGAGGAAGAAGATTCACAAGAGCATACTGGTGCTCAATTGCGTGTTGCCGCATACGGTCCACATGCTGCCAATGTAATGGGTCTAACCGACCAAACAGATTTGTTCTTTACCATGCGCGATGCAATGGGACTGAAGCAATAAACCAACCCCGTAGTTAAAAATTCTCCGTGACAGGATGTTACGGAGAATTTTTTGTTTTTCCCTGTCATCATTTTTTCTTAGCGAAATACCCCATAAAAATCTGATTGATTTTTACAGAAACAAAGATATGATTGATAATCATTATCATTTGTGATTTCGGAGGCGTTATGGGAACTAGCGTATCAAAAGCAACTGGGTTGCGACGTATCGGCGCTGGTTTGTGGGGCGTCTTTGCGGTAGTTTTACTCAGTATTATTTATCTGTTGAGTAATATGGGTGTTGACCCTTTAAGGGTATTGATGGTCACACTGATGATTGCAACGGCAGGTATGTTATTTAATCGAGGCTCTCGACGCTTGTTGATTATTCCTGCGGTTTTATCTTTGGCTTGTTTCTTATTAGCATTTATTTTGAGAAGCTAAATTTAGAGCGGAATACATTGAAGTTTAAAGCGGGCTACGAATATTAACAGTGGTGCGAAAGGGGGGACTTGAACCCCCACGTCCATAGGACACTAACACCTGAAGCTAGCGCGTCTACCAATTCCGCCACCCTCGCAAATACTGTCAAAATTCTTTCTATTGATGCTTGTTTCTGAGTCAACGCCTAGATAATTGAAATTATGAAATAAGCGTTCTTACTCAAAAGAATTTCAATTAGATTAAGGCGACAAGCGCGGCTATTCCGTTGAACATAGACAACTATGTGATACGGATAGCGAAGAGAAGTCAACGCCTAGATAATTGAAATTATGAAGAGTAAGTGGTGCGAAAGGGGGGACTTGAACCCCCACGTCCATAGGACACTAACACCTGAAGCTAGCGCGTCTACCAATTCCGCCACCCTCGCAATACTAACTCTTTTGCATAATTGCTCATGCATCAATAGTACGGTGCGGATTTTAGGCTAATTTCTGCTGGCGTCAATAATTTTTTATCGCTCAATTTTCATTTGATGAAAAAACGGCCAGCGGATAAAGCTGACCGTTAAAATGCGATAAACAGCTAACGTAAATTAACGTTTAATGGCTTCGTAAACTTTGAATTTACCGGTTTTAGCTAACACGACATGACCACCAAATGCTTTGTCCAGTAAGTCTGGGTAAGGTAGGAATGCATTTGCGACAATTCGCAAGCGACCACCTTTTTTCAGGTACTTAGGTGCGTGTGAAATTAAGGTTTCTACTGCGTTATAACTTGTATTGATTCCATCGTGGAATGGCGGATTCGAAATGATCCAATCAAACTTGTCATTAATCTCTGAGTAGACATCACTAGGAATAATTTTTCCAGTCAGTTTATTCGCTGCGAGAGTGGCCGTTGCTGAATCTAGGGCTGCGGAACTCACATCACTGAGTGTTAAGGTCACATTCGGATTTTGTGAGCCAACAACGGCTGCAAGTACACCATTACCACAAGCCAGGTCCAGGACATTGCCATTCATAGGCTCAGTTAGGGTGGACAAGAGTAAATCGCTGCCAATATCTAACTCGCTGTTGCTGAATACGCCCGGTAGTGCATTAACAACCACATTATCGAGCTGATAATTACGCCACCAGCGACTAATATTAAATTCGGTTGGATGCTCTACTTCACCGTGATAGAGCCCACAACGGCGTGCAGAATCAATTTTTTGTAATGTTGAGATGCCTTCCATAATCGCGTCGGCACTCTTAACGCCGCTGCGATTTTCACCAACAACAAAGATCTGGCTGCCCACAGCAAGGTGGGTACAAAGGTCATCCAGTTGGAAAGCAGCTTCTTGTTTATTCTTTGGCCAGAAATAAATTAAGGTATCGCAAGGTTGGATAAATTCAGCGGGTACCGTTGTCGCAAATACAACATTGTCACCTAAGGTGGGTTGTAAATTTTTCCAGCGATGATACTGATTAGTCAGAACACGCACACTGGCGGCTTCAAGGGTAGCGCCCAGTTCATCCTGAATGTCACCAGCCAAGATAACATGACGATCTGTAAAGTGCTCTAAATGACGTTCAATAACTTCGCTGGCGGGTGTCAGTAATGACATATCCTGTCTATCTCCTAAAATGATAATTAACCACGGTCGCTACCTTACCAGAAAAAAGATAAATAGCATTGCTCTGTTGGCGCTATTAATCCCCTTTGATAAGATGTGGTCGTAAAATAACGACGGGAAAAAGCAATGACACGACGTGACAGACTTTTAGAACAAATGGGGATTACTCAATGGATGGTGAGAAATCCGGCTGTGTTACGTGGTGAACGAGGTGTTCGTATTCCCGAGTCGACTAAGCTTATTATTATTACTGATGAGAACCTCGATTTAAACAGCCAACTGTTAAAAGATATTTTTTTCACCATGGATATCGATGAGACGGATATGGTGTGTATTAATTCTGAGCAGTTAAAGTTAATCCCAACACCAATAACAATTCCTTGTTGGGTATTAGGAAATGAAATTCATCCCGAGGGTTCAAAATTCACATTTATTTCTCCTGTTTTATCTGAACTGATAGCAAGCAGTCATGCTAAACAGGCGCTATGGAAACAGATTTATCAATATGATGAAAATTTCAACACTAAAGCAATCTGACCTCGCCACTGCCTTCTTAATTGAGAAACTAAGCCATGATTTTCCATGGACTGAACGTGTTTTTTATGGCAATCAAGGTGAGAAATATCATAATTTAAAAATTTCGGTTAATAATCAAATCATTGGGTACGCGATAACCCAGTATGTTCTGGATGAGGCAACTTTATTTAATATCGCTATCCATCCTGATTTTCAAGGACATGGTTATGGTCGGCAACTCTTAGAAAAATTAATTGATGATCTGATAAAAAAAGGGATCATGACCCTGTGGCTAGAGGTTCGGGAATCGAATGCTTCCGCTATTCATTTATATGATAAATTAGGTTTTCAACAAGCAACGGTGCGCAAAGATTATTATCCAACAAAAACAGGTCGAGAAGATGCGTTGGTATTGGCACTAACATTATTTAGTGAAGATATGTTTAGCCAGAAAGCATAATAAATTATTCCGTCAAATAGATTTAAAAAAGAAACCACGATGTAGCAATTTATTGTGATTCGTGGTTTTTTGTATTGGAGCATATGAAGACACAATAATAAGAGGCGTTGCGAATGACACAGTTCAATATAGCGGTGATACCGGGCGATGGTATCGGTACGGAAGTGATCCCAGAAGGTTTACGCGTTTTAGAAGCAGCAGCGAAAAAGCATGATATAAAATTAAACTTCACCCACTTTGACTGGTCATGTGAAACCTACCATCGAACGGGGCGAATGATGCCTGAGGATGGTTTAGAACAACTCAAAAAATTTGATGCTATTTTTCTTGGTGCCGTAGGCTTTCCCGGCGTTCCTGATCACATTTCATTATGGGGTTTATTACTGCCAATTCGCCGTGCATTTAATCAATATGTTAATCTGCGTCCTGTCCGTTTATTTGACGGTATTAAATGCCCATTAGCCGATAAAAAACCGGGTGATATTGATTTCTATGTGGTACGTGAAAATGTTGAAGGGGAATACTCGGCTATTGGTGGGATTCAATATGAAGGTACTGAAGATGAAATGGTATCCCAGCAAAGTATTTTTACCCGTAAAGGCACTGACCGTATTTTAAAATATGCTTTCGAACTTGCCCGTTCTCGCGATAAAAAACATTTAAGTTCGGCAACCAAATCTAATGGCTTATTTCACTCAATGCCTTATTGGGATAGCCGTGTCGCTGAGATGGCTAAACAGTATCCGGATGTCAAAGTTGATCAATTCCATATCGATATTTTTGCGGCTAATTTAGTGAGAATGCCGGAGTTTTACGATGTGATTGTTGGTTCTAATTTATTTGGCGATATTCTTTCCGATTTAGGTCCTGCTTGCACGGGAACTATTGCGATTGCCCCATCCGCAAATATTAACCCTGAAAAACAATTCCCATCCATGTTTGAACCAGTTCATGGCTCCGCACCAGATATTGCAGGGCAAAATATTGCTAACCCTATAGGGACCATTTGGGCTGCGGCGATGATGATGCAGCATTTAGGTTGCCAAGAGATGCATGACACGATAATGACCGCAGTAGAAATGGCTATTCGTGAACGTCGTCATTTAACGCGTGATATGGGCGGAAATGCCAGTACACAGGATCTGGGACAGTCAATTGCTCAACTAGTATCACAGTTGAAATAATTTTGATAAAGGGTCTTCAAAGGAATGAAGACCTGAACATGGCAGGCTCTGATTGTTTATAACCCCAAGATCTGCGAAAATAACCGCCAATTACGATCAACAAGACGGATTTGCTGCGCTTAGAGCTACCTAGAGCCTCTTCCCGATGCCAATACAAATCTGGATATAAACGAAAAGAACGGTTAAATGACAGATCAGAATTTTCTTCATGAAGTTAGCACACGCAGAACGTTTGCTATTATTTCTCACCCCGATGCGGGTAAAACGACCATTACTGAAAAAGTATTACTGTTTGGAAACGCGATCCAACGCGCAGGAACAGTAAAAGGGCGTGGTTCGAACCAACACGCTAAATCAGACTGGATGGAAATGGAAAAGCAGCGTGGTATTTCGATCACAACTTCTGTGATGCAATTTCCTTATAACGATTGCTTGGTAAACCTCCTTGATACCCCTGGACATGAAGACTTCTCTGAAGATACTTATCGGACATTAACCGCTGTTGACTGTTGCTTGATGGTCATTGACTCAGGTAAAGGGGTCGAGGATCGTACACGCAAATTAATGGAAGTCACCCGTTTACGTGATACGCCAATTTTGACATTCATGAATAAATTAGACCGTGATATTCGTGACCCAATGGAGCTATTGGATGAAGTGGAAAATGAGCTAAAAATAGCTTGTTGCCCAATCACATGGCCAATTGGTTGCGGTAAATTATTCAAAGGGGTTTATCATTTACTGCGTGACGAAACCATTCTGTATCAAACAGGTCAAGGTCACACTATCCAAGAAGTTCGCATTGTTAAAGGGCTTAATAATCCAGAACTGGATGCCGCTGTTGGTGAAGATCTTGCTTCACAACTTCGTGAAGAATTAGAACTTGTTCAAGGAGCTTCTCATGAGTTTGACCATGATGCTTTCCTTGAGGGTGAATTGACCCCTGTTTTCTTTGGTACAGCACTCGGTAACTTTGGTGTTGACCACATGCTCGATGGTTTAGTTAAATGGGCTCCAGCACCACAAGCGCGTAAAACAGATGTACGTGAAGTAGAAGCGACAGAAGAGAAATTTACTGGGTTCGTTTTTAAAATTCAGGCAAATATGGATCCAAAACATCGCGACCGTGTTGCTTTTATGCGTATTGTTTCAGGTACCTATGAAAAAGGAATGAAACTACGCCAAGTGCGAACTAAGAAAGATGTGGTGATCTCAGATGCTCTGACCTTTATGGCGGGTGATCGTTCTCAAGTTGAGCATGCTTATGCTGGGGATATTATTGGCTTGCATAACCATGGCACTATTCAGATTGGTGATACCTTTACTCAAGGTGAAGATCTGAAATTCACGGGTATCCCTAACTTTGCTCCTGAGCTATTCCGTCGTATCCGCTTACGTGATCCGTTAAAACAGAAACAGCTATTAAAAGGTCTGGTTCAGTTATCCGAAGAGGGTGCTGTACAGGTATTCCGCCCATTAACCAACAATGATTTGATTGTAGGTGCGGTTGGTGTGCTGCAGTTTGACGTGGTAGTTTCTCGCTTGAAAAGCGAATATAACGTTGAAGCAATTTATGAAACGGTGAACGTTTCTACAGCGCGTTGGGTTGAATGTGATGATGTGAAGAAATTCGAAGAATTTAAACGCAAAAATGAACAAAACTTGGCGTTAGATGGCGGCGATAATTTATCGTATATCGCACCAACGATGGTAAATTTAAATCTAACGAGTGAACGTTATCCTGAAGTTAGATTCAGGAAGACACGGGAACACTAATTCACAACCGTTCTATTAATTCATCCCATTCAAAGTGGCTCAGTAATATGAGCTATTTTTTTATTCAAATCGCTAAATAGTTAATGAATTCAATCTGATAATGCCACTTCATGGCGGATTGTTAGCATATTCTTGCTATGATGGTGGTGGGTGCTTGGATCATTTTGGTTCAAGCATTTGCAAGAGCCAAAAAGACGAAAGCCCCGAGTTATGTTTTACCATTAACCCGAGGCAGTCTCACGCTCAACAACTTGATTCTGTCTCCTTTATATACAGGAGTCAAGAGGAATGACCAAGTTTACCCTGATGGGGCTGATAGCCGTGTGTATCACGGTTTTAGGGCTTTCATTATTGATGCGCGATAGGTTGTGTTCTTTTAGCGTGATCAGTGGAAATACGGCGGTTCAAGCTACTCTATCTTGCACTGAGTAGTCTGGTGGGGGAGCTTTCCCCCACATTTCTCATTTTTGTTGAGGCTGGTGATACAAGCGCCCTTTCTCATATCGAAATTATTCACTCAATGACATGAGTTATTCCCGTTAGTTAAATCACTAAATAATCAATAAATTCAATCTGATAATGATATTTCATGGCGGATTGTTAGCATATTCTTGCTATGATGGCGGTGGGTGCTTGGATCATTTTGGTTCAAGCATTTGCCAAGAGCCAAAAAGACGAAAGCCCCGAGTTATGTTTTACCATTAACCCGAGGCAGTTTCTCAAACCTCAACAACTCCTGATGGGGCTGATAGCCGTGTGTATCACGGTTTTAGGGCTTTCATTATTGATGCGCGATAGGCTGTGTTCTTTTAGCGTGATCAGTGGAAATACGGCGGTTCAAGCTACTCTATCTTGCACTGAGTAGTCTGGTGGGGGAACTTTCCCCCACATTTCTCATTTCTGTTGAGGCTGGTGATACAAGCACCCTTTTTAAATCATCAGATTAAGAATGTTTTTCTGCTAATATTCAAATTGCTTATGAAATAGACTGATTAACCTATTATTTGGCTTTATCTTTGTCTGTTTTTTACTTAGGCTATAACATCGTTAGTCTGATAATCATAGCAAGAGGAAGGTTCCAATGAAAAAGATCGCCATCTTACGTTCTTTGGGTGTCATTGGGTTGAGTTGGGCATTATTTGCATGTAGCTCATCATCCGATAGCGCATTGAAAAAACAAGCGTCAGAAACATGGGATAGTGCGGGTAAAACAGTTGAGATAGCGGGCAAAGATACGGGAAATGCCATCTCTAGCGGTGTGAAAAGCACCGATACCTATATCGATGATTCTGCGATTACCGCTGACATTAAAAGTAAATTACTGAGTACCAGTGGGATCCCGAGTAATAGCGTCTCGGTAAAAACCGTTAATGGTGTGGTTTACTTATCAGGCTTTATTAAATCTAGTGACACAATCAATCAAATTACACAGATTGCCGCCAGCGCAAAAGGGGTTAAATCTGTACAAAATGGCTTAGTACTTACCAATAAGTAATTTGTCTAAAAATGAGCTTTCATTAGAAAGCTCATTTTGCCATTCTTTATCCCGCTGAAAAGAGTTCAATGAAAACCAATCAACACATTATTTCGTGGGTTTGGTTGCAAATACGCCAATGGCAAAAAGGGTTAGTATGGGAAAACATGTTCCAGTCACGTTAGGCACAATTGAGCCGCTCGCATTTTTTGATGAGATCAATTCAGGTAAAACTGCCCTTATTTGTGAAGGTGGGGGACAGCGAGGGATCTTTACTGCTGGTGTTCTGGATGAATTCCTAATCGAAAACTTTAACCCTTTCGATTTGATGATTGGTACGTCTGCGGGAGCTCAAAATCTTTCTGCTTATATCTGTGGTCAGGCTGGATATGCCCGACGAGTGATCACTCGATACACCACTAACTCAGAATTTTTTAACCCATTACGATTTATTCGTGGCGGTCATTTGATTGATTTAGATTGGTTAATCTCTACGACGGCGAAAGAATTTCCACTGAACATGGATGCAGGGCTGGAATTACTCAATTCTGGCCGAGAATTCTATATGGGGGCTAGCCGTAGCGATGATTTTTCAGCTGAATTTTTGCAGCCTAATGCGGATTCATGGCTCGATATGATCCGTGCTTCCAGTGCGATTCCCGGTTTTTATCGCACGGGTGTTGAGCTTGATGGTCGTTTGTACCATGACGGGGGAATTAGTGCGGCAGTTCCAGTCGAGGAAGCTTATCATCGAGGCGCTGATACGATTGTGGTTATTCGTACTGTCCCTTCACAAATGTATTTTACCCCTGAGTGGTTAAAACGCATGACTCGTTGGTTGGAGGGGGATAGCAGCGCTTTACAACGGATGGCTGCCATGCTGAAAGTACATTTAAAAAGCTACCGTCGAACTCAAGAATTTATTGAAAATCCACCTGATGGTGTCCAAATTTTTGAAATATATCCACCAACTCCACTAAAAAGCAGTGCTTTAGGCAGCAAAATTAGTGCATTAAATCAGGACTATCATGTCGGTCGGCGTTGTGGACGCTATTTCGTGGCGACATTGGCTCAACATTTTGCGAGTAATGATGCCCATTTTAGTCGTTTTGCATCTCACAAGCGGTCATTAGAAATGGCTCATAAAGAAGACGTCCTCGCTGAAGAATTAGTGGAAAATTGCATTGAAACGTTTGGCGCTCCAGTCATGCCGGATAATCAACTTCATGATGCATAGCCCTCGTTTTATTGATACCCATTGCCATTTTGATTTTCCCCCATTCAGTGATTCATACCCTGAAAATCTCGAATTGGCTAAACAAGCTGGAATAACTGATATTATTATCCCCTCGGTGAGTGCGGATAATTTTCAGCGTGTATGGGCGCTTGCTCATCAATATTCTCAGTTACATGCTGCAATGGGGTTTCATCCACTGTATTTAAATCAATTCCAAGAGTTTCAATTTGACGAATTGGTTTCTTATTTAAAACAATCAAGTCAAAAATGTGTCGCTATTGGGGAAATAGGGTTGGATTTATACATGCAAGACCCTTTATTTGAATTGCAACAAACACTGCTTCAGAGACAATTAAAACTCGCTAAACAATTTGATCTTCCCGTCATTTTACATTCACGTAAATCCCACGATCAATTAGTCGCTATGTTACGTCGACATGAAGTGCCAGCTCGTGGAGTCGTGCATGGTTTTTCCGGTAGCTTGTCACAAGCACAAAGTTTCGTGAAATTAGGTTATTACATTGGTGTCGGAGGAACGATTACCTATGAAAGGGCGAATAAAACTCGGCAAGTAATGGCGCAATTACCCTTGAATTGTTTAGTTTTTGAAACGGATGCACCTGATATGCCAGTATCCGGTTTTCAAGGAGAACCAAATAGACCCGAACGCATTCAGTGGGTTTTTCGTGCATTATGTGAACTTCGCCACGAATCACCGGATGAAATAGCGCAACAACTTTACAACAATAGCAAAATTTTATTTAATCTAAATTAGATTTAAATTCATTAATTAATTATTTTTACTTATCTATTTTATTGTTATTCCAACTAAAAGCCATTCAGTTTTTACTTCCCTCAGCTATATCAGAAATGCTATTCCAGACTAAACTGACTCTTAATTGTGATTTTCATCACAAGATTTGAATTTATGTTACTTATTTCACTTTGTATTTGTGATGAATGTTGCGAGTTATTAATGATGACTGGTTATAATCATCGAACTAAGATTCAAGGACTCTAGCGAGTTTCTTTATACATTAACCTAGAATTAAGTGAACAGGGATACTTCCATGCAACTCATTATGAGTATTGTTGGGATGGCGGTGCTTATTGCGATAGCCGTTCTCTTCTCCAGCAATCGTCGAGCGATTAGACTTCGTACCGTTGGCGGTGCTTTTTTAATCCAGTTAGCGGTTGGGGCATTTGTCCTGTATGTACCTGCGGGTCGTAGCGTATTACAAGGCATATCTGATGCTGTTTCTAAAGTCATCGGCTATGGTCAAGATGGAATGAGCTTCATCTTTGGTGGGCTGGTTTCCGAGAAGATGTTCGAGCTGTTTGGTGGTGGCGGTTTTATATTTGCATTTCGTGTATTGCCTATCATTGTA
Organism: Providencia sp. PROV210; assembly: GCF_028479445.1. Classification (NCBI taxonomy): domain Bacteria; kingdom Pseudomonadati; phylum Pseudomonadota; class Gammaproteobacteria; order Enterobacterales; family Morganellaceae; genus Providencia; species Providencia sp. PROV210. The sequence continues at coordinate 20,273 of NZ_JAMPNQ010000010.1, read as the reverse complement.
TTCTTTTCATCATTAATTGCGGTTCTGTATTACTTAGGCATCATGCAACTGGTCATCAAAGTTTTAGGTGGTGGTTTGCAAAAAGTACTGGGTACTTCAAGAACTGAATCACTCTCTGCAACTGCGAATATTTTCGTTGGTCAAACAGAAGCGCCTCTGGTTGTTCGTCCCTATATTGCAACCATGACCACGTCTGAATTATTTGCCATTATGTGTGGTGGTTTAGCATCAGTCGCAGGTTCTGTATTAGCGGGATATGCCCAAATGGGTGTACCGATGGAATATCTGATTGCAGCCTCCTTTATGGCGGCGCCAGGTGGTTTATTATTTGCTAAGTTAATGGTGCCAGAGACTGAAGTCGCTAAAGACAATGTTAATGCTATTGATTTAATTGCCGAAGAAGACCGCCCTACAAATATTATTGATGCGGCGGCATCCGGCGCTGCATCAGGTATGCAATTGGCCATGAACGTGGGTGCGATGCTACTGGCTTTCATTGCATTGATTGCACTGATTAACGGCATTTTAGGTGGTGTTGGCGGATGGTTTAACTATCCACAGTTATCCCTTGAATTATTATTGGGGTGGTTATTTGCTCCAATTGCTTATTTGATTGGTGTGCCATGGAGCGAAGCAACGATAGCGGGCTCTTTCATCGGACAAAAAGTGGTAGTGAACGAATTCGTTGCTTTCATGAATTTCGGTGAATATATGAAGGCGGATGCGGATGTAATCGCAGCAGGCAAACAAGTCCTGTCTGATCATACTAAAGCGATTATTTCTTTTGCCCTGTGTGGATTTGCCAACTTGTCTTCTGTTGCAATCCTGCTTGGTGGTTTAGGTGGAATGGCACCAAATCGTCGTAGTGACGTTGCCCGTTTAGGAATGAAAGCCGTTATGGCAGGTACATTATCTAACTTAATGAGCGCAACGATTGCTGGATTCTTCTTAACATTGACGGCAATGACTGCACTATAATTCCTCCATTTTGGCGCGGAAAGACGATCTGTCTTTCCGCTGTCATTTTCTTTTGCGATATTCTTTTTCTGTTTTTTATCGTGATTCTTACTTTTTCAACTATTCTTAACGTAATCCATTTAAGATGAGATAATCAGCAACGAATTATTGGCTGAGAAAGAGTAATTCAAAATCCAGACTATTGTGATAATCTTCACAATAATATATTAAATAATGTAACGTTCAGTCGATAAATGTGATTTGTAGCGCATAAAACAACCCGGTTTCATGGTCAAATAGGTACAAGTAAGTTGCCACGGAACTGATAGTTCTTAGAGTCAAGTTACTCTAGGGCACCGTGCGGTGAGAAGGATCTCAGCTGCTGTGTTTGGAAATTCCCAACTAGCATCTTTATGGAACAAGCCCGCTCGCCAACAAAGAACGTATCGTTCTGATAGAATTAACATCGTTGGAGAGTTATATGACTGATTTAAAAGCAGCTGCGCAACGCGCACTGACCCTGATGGATTTAACCACATTGAATGATGACGACACAGATGCCAAAGTGATTGCATTATGTCATCAAGCAAAAAGCCCAGCAGGTAATACCGCCGCAATTTGTATTTATCCTCGTTTTATTCCTATTGCACGTAAAACATTACGTGAGCAAGGTACTCCTGACATCCGTATCGCAACGGTCACCAACTTCCCTCATGGTAATGACGATATCGATATCGCATTGGCAGAAACCAAAGCGGCGATTGCTTATGGTGCGGATGAAGTTGATGTGGTATTCCCTTATCGTGCGCTGATGGCAGGCAATGAACAAATCGGTTATGATTTAGTGAAAGCCTGTAAAGAAGCTTGTGCAGCTTCCAATGTATTGCTGAAAGTAATCATTGAAACGGGTGAATTAAAAGACGCGGCACTGATCCGCAAAGCATCTGAAATTTCCATCAAAGCAGGTGCCGACTTTATCAAAACTTCAACAGGTAAAGTGCCTGTTAATGCCACCCTCGAAAGTGCTGAAATCATGATGCAAGTTATTCATGATATGGGCGTTGCTAAGAGCGTTGGTTTTAAACCTGCTGGTGGTGTTCGTACCGCTGAAGAAGCAGCACAATATTTAGCCTTAGCAAGCAAAATCTTAGGCGATGATTGGGCTGATGCGCGCCATTTCCGTTTTGGTGCATCAAGCCTATTAGCGAATTTATTAAATACACTGGGTTTTGACGTTAAAAAATCAACCAGCAGCTATTAATAATCGCAGTGACGAGTTATATCAGACTATTGCTCAACGAAAGTTGAGTGATAGCCATAACTCTTTAGCCTAAGAATTCAATGTGAATTAAGGAGCCTATTGTGTTTCTAGCTCAAGAAATTATCCGTAAAAAGCGTGATGGCAAGGTGTTAAGTGAAGAAGAAATCCGCTTCTTTATTAATGGCGTACGTGATAACACCGTTTCTGAAGGTCAAATTGCTGCACTGGCGATGACGATCTATTTCAATGATATGACGACCCCGGAACGTGTTGCGCTAACATTAGCGATGCGTGATTCAGGAAGCGTATTGAATTGGAAATCATTAAACCTGAATGGTCCATTAGTTGATAAGCATTCTACCGGTGGCGTAGGTGACGTGACTTCACTAATGTTAGGTCCGATGGTTGCGGCTTGCGGTGGTTATGTTCCAATGATTTCAGGACGTGGTTTAGGCCACACGGGTGGAACATTAGATAAATTAGAAGCCATTCCAGGCTTTGATATTTTCCCTGATGATGAACGCTTCCGCGATATCATCAAAAATGTGGGTGTGGCGATTATTGGCCAAACCAACTCCTTAGCGCCTGCGGATAAACGCTTCTATGCAACTCGTGATATCACGGCAACCGTAGACTCTATCCCATTGATTACAGCGTCTATCTTAGGGAAAAAATTAGCCGAAGGTTTGGATGCGTTAGTCATGGACGTGAAAGTAGGTTCTGGTGCATTTATGCCAACCTATGAAAAATCGGAGCAGCTTGCTGAGTCAATTGTTCAAGTGGCAAATGGTGCTGGCTGCAATACAACTGCGTTGTTAACCGACATGAACGAAGTGCTGGCATCCAGCGCAGGTAACGCCGTTGAAGTTCGAGAAGCTGTTCAGTTCCTCACTGGCGAATATCGTAATCCACGTCTATTCGAAGTGACTATGGCACTGTGCGTAGAAATGCTAGTGTCTGGAAAATTGGCGGCTAACCGCGATGAAGCTCGTCAAAAATTACAAGCCGTTCTGGATAATGGTCAAGCGGCAGAAGTCTTTGGCCGTATGGTTGCAGCTCAGAATGGACCTAAAGATTTTGTTGAAAACTACAACAAATATCTGCCAACAGCAGTACTGAGCAAAGCGGTTTACGCATCTCAAGCGGGCATTATCACACAAATGGATACACGTGCGTTGGGGATGTCTGTGGTAACGTTAGGTGGTGGACGCCGCAAAGCGACAGACTCCATTGATTATAGTGTTGGTTTAAGTGAGATCGCAGCATTAGGTAGCAAAGTTGATACCCAAACCCCATTAGCGATTATTCATGCCAATAACGAAAAATCATGGGAAGAAGCGGCGAAAGAAGTCCGCGCTGCTATGGTTATTGGGGATAAAGCTCCGGAAGCAACGCCAATGGTCTATCGTCAAATTAGTGAATAAACCGATACCCGCATTTTTCATTGAAGAGTGCGGGTAGATTGACGCGATGAACAGATAAACTGTATCGCAGGAGAATAAACATGAAACGCACATTTATTATGGTATTGGATTCCTTTGGGATCGGCGCAGCGGGCGATGCCCACAAATTCGGTGATGTAGGTTCGAATACACTTGGCCATATTGCAGAAGCTTGTGCTCGCGGAGAAGCTGATAAAGGCCGTAAAGGTCCATTACACCTGCCTAACTTAACAAAATTAGGATTAGGTAAAGCAGGGGAAGAATCGAGCGGAACATTCCCTGCGGGTCTGGATCCTAACGCGGAAATCATCGGTGCATACGGTTATGCCAGTGAACTTTCTTCTGGTAAAGATACACCGTCAGGTCACTGGGAAATCGCGGGTGTACCCGTGCTATTTGATTGGGGCTATTTCGAGAAACACGAAAACAGCTTCCCACAAGAACTACTGGATACGCTGGTAGAAAAAGCTAACTTACCGGGTTATTTAGGTAACTGCCACTCATCTGGTACTGTCATTCTTGACCAGCTGGGTGAAGAACACATGAAAACCGGCAAACCGATTTTCTACACCTCTGCTGACTCTGTATTCCAAATTGCGTGCCACGAAGAAACTTACGGTTTAGACAAACTGTATGAACTGTGCGAAATCGCGCGTGAAGAATTAACCAAAGGCGGTTACAACATCGGTCGTGTTATTGCGCGTCCATTTGTTGGTGACAAAGCGGGTAATTTTGAGCGTACGGGTAACCGTCATGACTTAGCTGTTGAGCCACCAGCACCAACAGTTTTGAAAAAATTAGTCGATGAAAAACAAGGTGAAGTGGTTTCTATCGGTAAAATTGCTGATATCTATGCACATGTAGGTATCACCAAAAAAATCAAAGCGACCGGCATCAATGCACTGTTTGATGCGACATTAGAAGAGATGAAAATTGCGGGAGACGATACTATCGTTTTCACTAACTTTGTTGATTTCGACTCTGCTTATGGTCATCGCCGTGATGTTGCTGGTTATGCTGCTGCCCTCGAATTATTCGATAGCCGCTTACCTGAAATGCTGAAACTGGTCAAAGAAGACGACATTCTAATTTTAACGGCTGACCACGGTTGCGACCCAACTTGGCCGGGCACTGACCATACTCGCGAGCACATTCCTGTTCTGGTCTATGGTCCAAAAGTAAAACCTGGTTCATTAGGCCACCGTGAAACTTTCGCAGATATTGGCCAAACCGTCGCGAAATATTTTGATTTATCACCAATGGAATACGGCAAGCCAATGTTTTAAGCTGGTGACATTGTGATTTAATAATAAGGTGGGTAACCACCTTATTTATTTTTAATAATTTTGATGATTAAAAGGGAATAATAATGGCTACTCCACATATTAATGCAGAAATGGGTGATTTTGCTGACGTCGTATTGATGCCGGGCGACCCACTGCGCGCGAAGTACATTGCAGAAACATTCCTTCAAGACGTTCGCCAAGTGAACAACGTTCGTGGCATGTTAGGTTTCACTGGGACTTATAAAGGCCGTAAGATTTCGGTGATGGGTCACGGCATGGGTATCCCTTCATGTTCAATCTACGCAAAAGAATTAATCACTGATTTCGGCGTTAAAGTCCTGATCCGTGTTGGTTCATGTGGCGCAGTCATGGATGATGTCAAACTGCGTGACGTTGTTATCGGTATGGGCGCATGCACAGACTCGAAAGTAAACCGTCAGCGTTTCAAAGACCATGACTTTGCAGCAATTGCAGATTATGACTTAGTGCATAACGCAGTTGAAGCAGCAAAAGCGAAAAATGTTAATGTTCGTGTGGGTAACTTATTCTCTGCGGATCTGTTCTATTCTCCAGATCCAGACATGTTCAAAGTGATGGAAAAATACGGCATTTTGGGTGTGGAAATGGAAGCTGCGGGTATTTACGGTGTCGCTGCTGAGTTTGGCGCACGCGCACTGACTATCTGTACCGTCTCTGACCATATCAAAACTGGCGAACAAACCACTTCAGATGAGCGTCAAACTACGTTCAACGAAATGATTGAAATCGCACTGGATTCAGTTCTGCTAGGCGATAAATAATCGTTTATTAGAGTTTAAATCTAAAGATTAAATGCCACTTTTGAGTGGCATTTTTTTTGTATTTGATTACTGCTTGAAGTTAGTCCTAAAATGGGACTATAATTTGACTTCATCCCAGAGTGGGACTATAAATCTGGATATGAAAATTATATCCATAAAAACTCTGAAAGATTTTTGGGGTCGATACCCTGAAACGGAGCAGCCATTGAGAGCTTGGGTCGATGAAGCTGTAAAAGCTGCATGGAAAACACCCGCAGATATCAAAGGAATGTACCGAAACGCGAGTATTTTAAAAAATAAGCGTGTGGTTTTTAATATAAAAGGAAATAGTTACCGATTGATTGTGGCGATTGCATATCAGCGTGGATGGATATTTGTTAAGTTCGTAGGTACTCATGAACAATATGATGAAATTGATGCAGAAACGGTGGAGTTACTATCATGATTATGAAGATTAAACCCATCAGAACCGAACAAGACTATGAAGCTGCATTGAAAGCTATTTCTCCAATGTTTGATAATGAACCTGAAATAAATAGCCCCGAAGGCGATTATTTTGAAGTCATGTGTTTATTAATAGAAGAGTATGAAAAACGGCATTACCCGATTGAGGCGCCGGATCCTATTGAAGCAATTAAATTCAGAATGGAGCAGCAGGGTTTAACTGTAAAGGATTTAGAGCCTGCGATTGGTAAAGCTAATAGAGTATATGAAATTCTTAATGGAAAACGTAAGTTAACACTTCCGATGATCCGCCGCTTACATTGTCAATTTGGTATTCCATTGCGTAGTTTGGTTGGTGTGTGATCGAAAAAAGCCACTTTTGAGTGGCATTTTTCGAGGGAATAACATCAATTTTTTTGTCTAATTCGACTCATCATGATCGCATCTACATATTTACCATCACGGAATGCATAATCACGCATGATGCCTTCCTGCGTAAATCCAAATTTTTCATATAGCCCAACACCGCTGCCGTTGGCGGCAAAAACCTCACATTCAATGCGATGGATATTGAGCCAATTGTCACAGTAATCCACCATCACTTGCATTAATTGCGAGCCAATTCCTTTGCCTTGATGAGACTCACTCACGGTGATCCCAAAAGTCGCAACGTGACGGCGGCGGATTTGTGGTGGCTGGTGAATGACCAGTAACCCTACAGCATCCTCACAAATTGTCGCAACAAATTGTGTTACTAGAGGATCATTCGCGCCTAATCGAACCTCCCATGTTTTGGTCGTTGGGTAAGGAAGCTGTAAAGTGTTAGCATAGGTTGAATAGTCCGCATGCATTTGAGTTATCGCAGGTACATCTTCCAATGTCGCTCTACGTATTATTACGTCATTCATAAAATTCTCCTGGTGTTTATAACATATAGTAATCACATTAATGAAATTGACTGTCAATAGAGAAAATTTGTTTATTCAATAATACTAATGAGCAGCGATATCTGATATCCAGCTACTTTTCTTTATATATATTATTTCACTTCAGAGAAAAACGTATAAGGGAATAGTGGTGAATAATTTAATGAATATTTTTAGTAGTAGAATTACAGGAAAAACATCATTAATAGATGCTGTTGCTAAAAAAAAGAATAATGAAAAAATTACCGATAAATCATTAAGGAAAATAAGTGAAATTATCATTGGTATGAAAAATTCCTATTCAGAATACGATTTTAAAATTCAAATAGAATCTGCAAGGAGTGAATTGTTTAGTTTTAAAAATCATGGTGTCGCTAGTAAAATTGATAAAGTATTAAGTATTCCTATGTGTATATCAAATATGGGAGCGGAGGCATTGGCTAAGCCTAAGACTACTTTAGCCAATCAAAGTGAAGCAAATTACAATTTTTCGCATAAAACGGAAAAATTATATAGCTCACTAACTAGTTTGAATAAAAAAAATATTAGTCATATTCAACCTGAACATACACTTGAAGATATCGTCATAATAAAAAAAGATAATGATACAGTTTCGAATAAAACAGTTAATGAAATCATTTCAAGAGTTGATAGAGTTATTGATGGTAAAACAAAAATAGAGGCAGTGAAAATTATAGAGGATATCCAAAACATTGTAGTGGATAACCAGTTAAAAGCAAAGTCACATAATAAGATTATAAGTGGGCTTAATAATAAACTATGTGAAGTCAATCGCCGAGAAGAGGTAAAACCTCAATTAGTTACTCTTGAATCACCACAAAAAAATGTAGTCAGAAAAATCAGTGAGCCGGAAGAGTATTTTCCATCTTTAAATATCATCAAAACCATTTTATTAGCAAATCTGGAAAGTTTGCATATTTCTAGTAAAGAAATAAATAAAGTGTCAGAGCATATCAATAAATTGGAGAATATGATTATTCCTGATGAATTAACAATCAGAATACATTACGTAACGAAATTAATAAAAACTGAAGGTAATTTTTTAAGTAAAAAACAAGTAGGTAACTATTTGATAGATAAATTAAGTTTATCAGCAGAAAATATTAAGTTAGCAGCCAGAAATTTACTAATGCTATGATTTGATTCTCGAAGAAAATATAGCGAATAATTTAGCCAACCACAGGTATTTTTTCCCGTGGTTGGCTGTTTTTATCTCACTACGGGGTCATCATAAATACTTTCTGGTTTTGACCTAAATATTGCTTAGTAAGCCGGTTAATATCTTGAGTACTGAGCTTTTCAATAATTGCTTGCTCTTGAGTGATACGTTGGAACTGTTTATCATCCGCTGCCACTTGAGCTAACGCTTCAGTCCAATAACTTGAGCTGTCTGTTACCTGCGAATTTTCCGTGAGCCAGATATTTTTGGCTTCAGTTAACTCTTTCTCTGTCACACCGGATTGACGAATTTTTTCCACCGTTTTTTGGGCGATTTGTACCATCTCAGAAGCGCGCTCTGGAGAGGTAGTAAAATTCAAGCGTCCCATATAATAAGGTTGCGGTCTTTTTGCTAACATTTGAGAGAATCCAAGGGCATAGATACCGCTCGCTTTCTCACGTAGTTCCCCACGTAAACGCTGGCTAACAATCGTATCAATTAACTGCATGGCTAATTGATCTTGCTGTGACCACTGGGCTGGTGCGGCAAATTGAATGCTGACCATGCTTTTATCGCTGCTACTGATGGGATATTGCTGATTAAAGCTCTCCATCTTTGGCATGATCCCTTGGTTACGCCATACCAACTTACCATCATGAGCTGAGATAGAAGCAACCCATTGTTCTAACAAAGGTTTCAGTTCACGGGCATTCATGGCTCCGGTGATCACCAACGTCATATCTGCCGTCGACGTTAATAATTGGCGGTTAGCTTGCTGCAATTGTTGGGCGGTGAATTGCTTCCAAGCACCTTGTGGTGAAATCACTAATAGCTCGCCGTGCTGATAACTTTGCTGATTAATATGATCGAGGAAAGTGCGTTCAACAGGCGTTTTTGCCAGATTTAATTCAAATGCTTGTTTCTGTTGTTCTAACTTTGCACCACTAAATTGTGGAGCAGTTAGTTTTAAGTTAAGAAGTTTTAGTGCAGTTTCTAAATTATCGACTGGCGTTTTACCGCGATAACCGTGAGTCAGTAGCTCACTGTATGGTCGCACACTAATTTGATTTTGTTTTGCGAGCAAGGCTAGATCACGAGCACTATAGCTACCATAACCACTGGTTTCGGGGAGTTTTAACGCCCAATCGGTTAAACCTGCGGTTTGTGGGGTTTCTAAGGAGCGTCCACCGGGTAACTGTAAATTGAATTGAATATCATCTTTCAGATTTTTATCTGATTTAACAATAACCTTGATTCCATTACTTAATATCCATTGCTCTGTTTTGGCGATCAGTAAGTCAGATTCTTGTGCAATTGAGCCTTTAGTAACTGCGGGTAATTGCAAATTAATCGCCTGAGATCGTAAGGCAAAAGGACCCGGAGAGGTTTGGCGAATTTTCTGCCATTGTTCGCTAAAGGTGGCTTTATTAACACTGTTGGCATCGGTATCAGGGCCAATTAACGCTAAACGTGGAGAGGCAACCTGCAAAAGTGTTGCAACGTGACGTTGTAAATCTTGTGGCTTGATATCTTTTGTTAACTGGTAACTGTTATCTAATTGCTGGCGCTTATTCCACATTGGCATCTCATATTCGAGTGCGGTGGTCAGTTGCCCAGCCATATAGTCATTACTGTAACGTTGTTCGGAACCTGCTTGTTGGCTGAGTTTTTTCAGCATAGCTTGTTTTGCTGTGTCTAATTCTTGCTGAGTCACTGGCTCTGTGGCAAGACGCTGCAACTCCGTGAATAACACTTCAGTGGCTCCCGCATAATCATTGCCTTTTGGATGGATAATCATGAGTTGCTGGAGACGTTGATTATCCAGCATTGATCCCTGCTCATTGATACTGATAGACGGCAGAATGCCATTATCCACCATCACAGAAAAACGTTGATTTAGGATGGTTAACCATAAATTATCCATCAAATCTTCAGCTTGACCTTGGCGAGTATTTAGCGGCGCAGAGACATTTTTTTGCAGAGCAAACTGAACATAACGCGCTCCTTGCTCTTTATCAAAAATCCCTTGAACTAACATATTATTAGAATCGGTAAAGCGCTTCCACTCCGGTGAATCTTGGGAAATTTTTTCTGGCTTCGGAAGTGCGAATAAGGTGTTAACCTCATTGCGAACTGACGAAGAATTAAAGTCCCCAATAATCAATAAGCTCATACGTTGAGGCTGATACCACGTTTGGTAATAGTTTTTAGCTTGTTCAATGGGGGCTTGGCGAACCACATCGAGTGAACCAATCGGATTGCGTTCGGCATAGCGGCTACCGTGGTAGCGTAATTTTTCTAAGCTGTCATTGATGCGGTAGCCCATTCCTTGGCGTAAACGCCACTCTTCGATAATCACAGGGCGCTCTTTTTCAAAAGCATCTGTATCGAAGGTCATATTCGCCGCCCAATCAGCCATGACCTGCAATCCACTGGTCACTTGCGCTGGTGTTGCATTAGGTAACGATAGTTTGTACAACGTGCTGTTTAAGCTGGTGATTGCATTCACATGGCTTCCTAATTTCAGTCCCTGTTGCTCCAACTGTTTAAAGCCAGTGGTTCCCGGGAAATGTTTAGTACCTTTGAATGCCATGTGCTCAGTAAAGTGCGCTAATCCTAGCTGCTGCTCAGTTTCTTGTAACGACCCCGCGTTGACTAATAAACGCAGTTCGACACCCGGCTGGTCTCGTTGTAGCAAGTAAACTTGTAAGCCATTATCGAGTTGATAATGTTGTAAGTCTTGGCGAACAGGCAACAACTGTTGCCCATGATTTTTTGGCGACATATTGCCAGCACAGCCACCAAGCAGCAGGGCAACAGCGGCAGCTAAAGTAATTTTACGAAACATATTCAGGGGTTCCTGTCATTAAAGGGGCATCATTGCGGGACTCAGTTAAATCAACATGTTGATCAGCGAGCTGACCGACAAAGCGTTGATGACTCACTAACACAATGCTGCTTTCAGGGAGCTGGTTTTTCAGCAGTTGTAGCAGGGCTAACGCGCTGTTTTCATCTAATGCAGACGTGGTTTCATCCAATAACATCAGTTTTGGTCGGTTGAGTAACAGTCGGGCAAACATCACCCGTTGCTGCTCACCGCCCGATAAGCGGTTATTCCAGTCCGTTTCTAAGGCGAGCTGATGGTGAAGCTTTTCTAATCCAACGAGGCTCAACGCATGTTGCAATTCAGCCTGTGAAAATTTACTGGCATCTTGTGGATACGCTAACAAGTTATCGAGACGACTGACGGGGAGATAGAGGCGCTGAGGTAGCCACATTACGTTGTGAGTTCGCGTGATATCGCCATGAAAGAATGGCCAATGACCGCTTAACGTTCGTAGTAAGGTCGATTTGCCAATCCCTGAGCGACCGGAAACTAGCACTAATTCGCCAGTTTTGACATTGAGAGAAACGTTATCCAATAGAGGGCGATGGTCTGCGGTAAATAAGCTAACGGTCGCCTTGAGTGGTGATTGATTTTCTTCAATAGTGACTTCAGGGGTTTTATCATGCTCCAGTAAAACCACGAAATTATATAGACGAGCAACGGTTGCTTGCCATGCGGCAATTTCTTTATAGGCAAAAATAAACCAGCCTAATGATGTGGCAACGCTGGAGAATGCTTGGCGTAATTGCATCAGTCCACCAAGCATAATTTCCCCTGCCAAAAATTTTGGCAGTGCCAGTAATACAGGGGCTAATGCGGTCACTTGCTGATAGCCAACGGTATAAAACGAAAGGTTACGTTCACAGCGAATTAGCTGGTTCCAGTTACGGATGATTTCGCTGAAACGACCCATTAATTCTTTACGATCTTGATTCTCACCCCGCTGTCCGGCGATGGCATCACCATGCTGGCGGCAGTTAATTAAACTACTACGATAATCGGCTTCACGACGCTGTTTATCCATATGCAAACGACGTAATGGATAACCAATCAGCTGGGTTAGAGCGATCCCGAAGATAGTATAAATAATACATGCCCAGAACATATAGCCGGGAATGGTCCAAACACTGTCTGCGAAACTAAACGAGAGGCTGCCAGATAGCGTCCATAAAATGGCGGCAAAGGAGATTAGTGTTAGCATGGAGTGCAGGAACGTTACCAGCAAATTCAAGGTGGACTCAATCAGTAAGCGGATATCTTCCGCGATACGTTGGTCTGGGTTATCAGGTTCTTGGGAGGCTAATCTCAGCATATAGTGTTTACTATTACTGGATAACCAACGACTCAAAACTTGTTCGGTCATACCTTTACGCCAGCGGATAATAAGCATCTGCTTGAGGTAAGAGCCCATGACGACCACAAAAATTAGCCCACTGACTAAAATAACAAAATACTGCAATAGCCCGTAAAGTGCTTGTCCATCTAACTTTTGCAGAGCGTTATAAAAGTCACCATTCCACATGTTCATTTTGACATTGAACCAGACGGAGGAGAGTGTTAATCCCAGTGAGGCAAACAGTAATAGCCAGCACAAAAGGGCAGCACGCTGCCCCCAAAAAGGTGTTACTAAATAGAAAAATTGTTTAATAGTCTTCATCGCACTATTTCTTGGTTATGGTTTTTGACATTGCTCATTGCGGTAACTTATAAGTCGTAATTCACTTGTAGCCAGAATTGACGGCCAGGATCATAGGATTTAAGTTCGCGGTCATCGAACATAAAGCGGTCTGCAATATTCTTATTATTCAATATATTATTAACCTCAACGGAGAAACCAAAACCGTAAGCGAAGTTAGGTTTCCAGCCTAAGCGGGTATCCCATGTATATTTGCTGGCGAAGTTTTGTTTGGTGTATTTACGCAGTTGCCCATATTCAGCATCGTTGTAATACGTGTTGTCATAACGAACAGCTTGGTCACGTGACCCCCACCATTGCAGGCGGTTGTACCATGTCACATTATATTCATCCCACACACTGGTTAGTTCGAGATTCAACTTGATTGGTGAGTTAAAGCTAGTGGATGGGAGCTTCGATGAATCGATAACTTTTCCGTCGTACCAGACTTTATTGAGATTGACTTTATTTGCTGGATCGTAAGCGTTATAACCCGTGTCTTTTGGGGTATTACTTTCGCTTTGTTGCCAAGTAAAGGATGCGTTCATCACATGGGAGGCTTCTGCCCATTCCCAAGGTTGGCTATTTTTAACAGATAAAGTCACTGTATCGTGGGAACTACGACCACCATTATCATACATACGGATACTACGTTTATCGGCATCTCGAGTATTATATTTTGTACGGGAACGAACTTCATCGTAGCCTTCACGATGAACATACTGTAAACGCCAAGTCGTAGATAAAACTTCTTGTTGCAGTGCGAGGGTTAACTCATCATTGTAAGGTGTTTTAAGTGAATCAATCCCTTCGTAGTCACGGGCATCGTTCCATTCGTTTTTACTTGGGTCAACATCGCACATGAAAAGGCAGTTTTGCATACCAGCGTTTTGTGCACCATACAGAGCATAGGTCAGCATTGAGCGACCATAATAACGGTTAGCTCCTGCAATCAGCTGAGTTTTTTGATCTCCAAATAAATCATAAGTTCCTGAAAGACGAGGTGCGATGTTGGTACGGTTAACAAAATCATCGCGATCTAAACGCAATCCTGGGCGTAGGGTTAGTTTGCCGTACTGAAGATTATCATCGAGGAAAATCGCGTAGTTTGTATAATCAGCTGAGTGCGTACCAGCTTGGAAACGAGTAATATTTTGGGCTGAACCAACCCATTGAAGATTATCGGCATTTCCAACAAAACGGTAACGATAATAATCTTTATCTCGTTTATAAGTTCCTTTGGTGTAAGCGATCTCTGAACCGATTGTCGGCTGGTGAGTAATTCCTAAACCATCAATGATTGGATTGAAACGCAGGGCGGCTTTTGCCGAATGCAATCTCTGTTCTGTCGTGAGATCCCCTTGACCACCACTACGTAATGATTGAGGATTTTTCCAGTCACTATAATCCAGTAACTCAACATAGTCTGTTTGGTCGTTTTTACGATCGTCTTTGAGATCTTGAGTACTTGCCGTTAACTCTAATTTACCAATGTCATATTCGTGTTTGAAAACACCGGTAAAGCCAAGACCATCATGGGTGCTGTCATAGCCAGAGTTCAGTACGGAGCTAGCAAAAAGATAGCTATCATATTTGGCATAGTTTATTGATAAGTCGACAGAATCTCGTGGGGAAAGATTCATGCTGTACTTGAGGAAAAAGTTATCTGAATCTCGGCGTTGTTTACGGGTACCTTCAGCGGAATAAATTTCTTCTAATTCCCCATTACCATTCAGTGTGACGCCTGTTCCTCCCGTCACGGTCATCGGGATTGTCGAGCTACGGCGTGATGCGGAGAATACCACCCCAGAATTTTCGGTGACACCCAGTTCAAACCAACCACCAAAATCATTTTTATCATAGCGATTCTGGAAACGAGCAGGGTTTGCGGTGTCATTCTTGCTGGTATCAATGGCTTGGGTTGAATCGTGGAACAGATTATTCCAGCCAGAGCGGGTCAAGCGATAATAGGCATGGGCGCTATTTTCACCTTGCCAGCGGCGGCTATTTACTTCAACGGTGCCCCCAGTAAAACCACCAAATTCCACAGGAATATTGTTATCGTAGACTGCCATGCTATCAATCAAGCGGCTATCAATGTAGATCCCTTGATCGCTACTGCTGAGCTTCGTTGCCGTTTCCCCTAAGCCATTATCGGCAGGGTCAAAGTCATTATTGAAACTGACGCCATCAAGGCGATAGGCATTTTGGTAGCTGCTCGAACCGTGAATAGAAATACGGGAAGGCTTGATTTCCCCTTGGTTCATGGAGTTACTATCGTTATTGGCAAATTGCACCGCAGGGTTGGTTTTCATTAAATCTGTGATGTTGCCGTCACCGGTGTTTTTTTGGCTAATTTCTTCTGCGGTGACATATTGTGGTGCCGACATCACATCCATTGATGGGTGATTTTGCACCGCGCCAGAAACTTGGGTTTCGGGCAGAACCAATGTGCCTTGGTTTAAATTCTGCGGGCGGATCACTAACATGCCATTTTCATTGACTAATTCTAACCCGCTACCAATGAGGATTTTTTGTAATGCGGTTTGCGGAGAATAAGTCCCTGATAATGCGGGGGCGCGTAAGCCGTTAAGCTGCCCCTTATCGTATAACAGTGCAACTTGCCCTTGACGGCTAATTTGCTCAATGGAACTAGCAAGCCCTTGTTCGGGTAGTGAAAACGTAAGTTCTTGAGCGATAACTGATTGGCTGACTAAGGCGCTAGCGACCGCCACTGACAGCGCAATCGGTTTAAATCGGCCGATTGTGAATTGAATTGCCATGGATATCCCTTATTCTTAAGCTGCACAAAAAGTGTGCGATAAAATGTTCAATAAAAAATGAAGCTACTTAAGAAGAGGGTGAAATGAGAATTATCCTCACCTGCAAATGAAAATATTTTTCAGTTATTTTTATTTATTCTGAATAATCAATAGATTAGTTTTGTCTTGATAGACAACTTGTACAGGAAGCAATGAGGGAAGAGCCTGAAAAAAGGCTTCAGGACGCTGGAGATTTATTCGACCAGAGATTTTTCGATCGGCTAATGTGCTTGGCGAAAGTTCAACATTGAAACTTGAATAGGTTTTTAATTCTGCAAGAACATCAGAAAGCGGTTTATCCACAAAAACCAGTTCACCGTAACGCCATCTCGCCACATCTTGGGGATTAACGTTACGTAACGCGATTTGGCCATCAACTTTCGGACTTACGGCACTTTGCCCAGCGAGTAAAAATACCGGTTTAGCCTCTTTTTGGCTTTGAAAGGTGACGATACCTTGGCTGACATTTACCGCGACTTGCTGCCCTTGTTTATTGACTTCGAATTCAGTTCCTACCACTTGGATCCGCCGTTGATCCGCTTGAACAATAAATGGACGATAAGGATTCGACTTTACCTTAAAGTAAGCGGTGCCTTGGTCTAAATACACTTGGCGAACTTGGGTCTCATAGGCGACGCGGATTCGAGTATTGTGATTAAGAAACAGTCGTGAGCCATCGGATAGAGTGACTTCTTTAGGGGAATCAGTGGCGGCTAATGTCATGTTATTTAATAACATGGACGGTAGGTGGCTATAGGGTAAAAAGAGTACGGCGGCAATAAAACAGGCGGCAACAAGATGACCCATTGGCTTCCAAAAAAAAGAAAGTTGGCGTTTGGGTATCGTGATATCAGTACTCGTCGGACGTGGCATTTCATCAAAATCTTGCCAAATTCCGGCGATAGATTCAAAAGCATCAGCATGAGCTTTCGAAGCTTGTAGCCAAGCTTTGAATTGCTGAGATTGCTGGTCGCTAAGCCGCTGGCTATGTACGCGAGTAAACCACAGCGCCGCGTCTTCATCGATGCGCTGTTGTTCATCCAGTTGCTGAGTTTTTGAGTCTGCCATTACTTATTATTGCCCTGATCTTCAAGGTGTTTTTTACAGTGAACTAATGCCGCAGCAATATGTTTTTCAACCATACTGATAGAAATTTCCATCCGTTCAGCAATCTCACTTTGAGATAAGCCATCAAAGCGATACAGCAAAAACGCTTCTCGACGACGAGGAGGCAAGAGATCAATGGCTTCACTTAACTGCGTAATACGTTGCTGATGTTCCAATATTTCACTGGGATCTGCCGCAGTTTGCTCGAAACTATGCTCATGAGCGACATCATCAATCGAAGTCGCTGATTGATTTTGTTGCTGATTACGTCGCCAATGGTCAATTAACACATTACTGGCAATTTTGAACAGATAAGCGCGGCTCTCTTTGACGGGATCCTCCGCTTTACGGTTCAGCCATAGTGTAAACACATCCTGTGATAAATCATCCGCATCGTTACTATTACCTAGCCGATTGCGGAAAAATCGCACAAGCTGGCTATGGGTTGATTGGTACGCCCCACTAATCTTGCGGGCAAGGGATTTATCGATAGTCATTTTCTGGTGTCAAAAGTGAAAGAGTTCAAATTATTTGCTCAAATTTACTTTGTAAAATAAATCAATACCTTGTAGTTACTATTGTTATTTTATTAATAATAATGAATATCATTTTGATTTGTATTATGCCTATAATCGGCGAAAAATAAAGATGTGAGGCAAAATATGAACAGCAGTATGGGTCAGCTGGATCGCCCAATTTTTCGTCCTCTGGGCGGTTTATTTGTTAGTCTTGTTTTCCATGGAACACTCGCAATGATTTTTATTGGATGGTTCACGTCGAATCTTCCGAGAACTGGGGTTTTGCCACCTGCAATCTCTTTGCAGCTGGGGCTATATCAGCTTGAACAGCAGAATGAGCCTGAGGTGAATAACGCCCCAAAACAGCAGATGGCGACGCGTGAGGAAATTCAACCTGAAGTCGTTGAAAAAGTAGAAAAATTACCCCAAACTCCCCTCGTAGATAATGGAACGTTAACCCGAGTTACCGAGAAAAAACGTCCACCGAAAAAGCAACAAATCCAAGAGAAAAAAGTGTTGGAAGACGCGCCGGTTTCCCCTCAAGAATCAATGGTGACTTCCGTGCCGACATCCGGTAGTGCATCGAATAACAGCGCTAATTTTTCCAGCAATGCTGCGGCAGCGGTGAGCGGCCATCAAGGATGGCAAAGTGAAGTCCATCAGCGACTAGCAAAATCCAAGCGTTACCCAAGAGCGGCATTGCGTTTTCGTTCTACAGGAGTATCGCAGGTAAAAATTATCGTTGATAACCATGGCGGGCTGGTGAGTGCGAGTTTGATTAACTCATCAGGAACTAAGATTCTGGATAAAGAGGCAATGGCGACTATCCAGCGAGCAGCGCCATTCCCTGTACCACCAGAAACGTTACTTGTTGAAGGAAAAGTGGAGCTAATTGCGCCGATCGTGTTCGATACGACGTCAATCTAGAGAATAAATGGGTTGTTTTTTTCGATTAATTTTCTGGTTTATTGACGTGTTTTTTTACCACTCGTCTGGAACGATGTGCACTCGGTTCCTTACGGCGTTTTCCGTGAGGACGTTTATTCGGTGTTTTTAGTGGGGGGCTGTTTTGTTGTACGGCTCCCTTGCCATTATCACTTTCATCATTCTCTTCTGGCGTGACAATTAACGGCTGCTGCTGACCTTTCTTTTTCTTCAAACGGAATAACGTATTTGCCAAGATAAATCCGATGCACAATGCTAATAATATAAAAGTGCGCATAATATTTGTGCTGTTATCGGTTTGTTGAGTATCTGCGATGAGCAATTCAGTATCGATAGTTAGGCGTAAATAGCCTTTCGGTTCTTTTTCCCCTTGAACGGGGACGACTAGCTGATATTGAAAATTTTGCAGTGCGACATTGCTATCGATAGCCAACCTTTCTTTGACGGTTGTAGGCTCACCGACTTGAGTGACTAGCACGCCTGCGGCAGTATATAAACTCGCATCTAAAATATATTTATCTCGGGCGAGATGATTAAGATTGGCATTAATTCGTTCTAAATTAAAATCTTTGCTGCCGGGAACCATATAATCGGATAAGCTGAATGCCACTTGCTCAGCTAATACCTGAGTTAATTGCTTAAATTGTTCCACTCGATTTTGATTTTGGCTATAGCCCAAGTATGAAACCCCATGCATCAGCAAGGTTACCAGTGCAACGCAAATAACGATAATAACGGTTTTGTGTAGCCTAAACGGGAGTTTCATAAGATTAATGGTGCTCTTTGTCTGTTTGACCGCAATGGCGTGAATAGCAAAACGATAACGTGCTGGAAAATCTAAGTATAGTAATTTTATTCAGGGTATACATTACAAAAAAAAGGTTGTGCCCACAAAAGTTTGTATCCACTACAGGAGCTAATTTTCATGTCAACGAGTTTGACCTATTGTTATCTGCCCGATGAAATCCAGAAATGGCCGGGTTTACCACTTTCACTAAGTGGTGAAGAAGTGATGCCATTAGATTATCGTGCAGGGGACACAGGGTGGTTATTATATGGCCGTGGTTTAGATAAAGCCCGGATCAGTGATTTCCAGCAGCGTTTAGGGATCGCTATTGTGATCGTCTCTTCTTGGCGCATTGATGACTATCAAGTTGTCCGCATCGCCGGCAGCATTACTCCTAGAATTAAAAAACTTGCCGATGATAGTCAATTGGATGTGGTGCCATTAGGTAAAATTCCGCGTTTACGATCTCCTGGGATCTTGCTGATGGATATGGATTCTACGGCGATCCAAATCGAGTGTATTGATGAAATTGCTCGACTAGTCGGTGTGGGTGAACAAGTTTCTGAAGTGACTGAGCGGGCGATGCAAGGTGAGCTAGACTTTACAGAAAGTCTGCGTGCTCGTGTTGCACTTCTCGAAGGTGCAGATGCTGCAATCCTCGATCAAGTCCTTGAAACCTTGCCACTGATGCCCGGATTGACCAGCTTGGTTCGCAAACTCCAAGCGATGGATTGGCATATTGCGATTGCGTCCGGCGGCTTCACTTTCTTCGCGGATAACTTGCGCCAACGCTTAAAACTGGTCGCGGCCGTGGCTAACCAACTCGAAGTGAAAAATGGCAAACTGACGGGGAAAGTTAAAGGCCCTATCGTGGATGCCAAATACAAAGCACAAACCCTCGTAAAACTGGCTGAAAAATTAGACATTCCACTGGAACAGACTGTGGCTATTGGTGATGGAGCAAACGACCTCAAAATGCTCAGAAAAGCAGGGTTGGGAATTGCGTATCATGCGAAGCCGAAAGTGTATGCGAGGGCGAAAGTGGGGATTAAGCATGCGGATCTCATGGGGGTTTTGTGTGTCCTGAGCGGGGGGCTCAAGCACGAGGAACGCTAATTTTCGTCATATTTCGGATTGTAGGGGTGTTGGCTTCTTTCGGCTATCCTAGTCACATACTTATGTATGCTCCTAGGAATATCCTCAATTGCCGCCTACCTACAACGCCGAACTATTTAG
>NZ_JAMPNQ010000009.1:0-147520 GCF_028479445.1 Providencia sp. PROV210 | reverse complement strand
GTCAAAGAATTAAAGATTTAAAAATAAAGCGCTAAATATTTTTATTGGGTGATTAAGGAGTTGCTGTGGCGAAAGGTGCAAAAAGGGCATTTGTGTGTAATGAGTGTGGGGCGGATTATCCGCGCTGGCAAGGGCAGTGTAGTGCCTGTAATGCATGGAATACCATTACGGAAGTGCGCTTGGCATCGACGGCGGCGGCTCGTGCAGATAGGCTGACGGGGTATGCAGGAAATGCGGCTGGCGTCAGTAAAGTCCAAAAACTGTCTGAAATTAGCCTCGAAGAACTGCCGCGTTTTACCACGAGATTTAAAGAATTTGACCGCGTGTTGGGGGGAGGGGTAGTACCGGGAAGTGCAATTTTGATCGGGGGAAGCCCGGGGGCAGGTAAAAGTACCCTATTGCTGCAAACCATGTGCTTGCTATCCCGAGAAATGAAAACCCTGTATGTGACTGGGGAGGAATCCCTACAGCAAGTCGCGATGCGTGCTCACCGTTTAGGGTTACCAACAGATTCACTGAATATGTTGTCGGAAACCAGTATTGAACAAATCTGCCTGACTGCTGAGCAAGAACAGCCTAAATTGATGGTGATCGACTCCATTCAGGTCATGCATATGGCGGATATCCAATCCTCGCCGGGTAGCGTCGCGCAAGTGCGTGAAACCGCCGCCTATCTGACTCGCTTTGCCAAAACTCGCGGCGTGGCGATCATCATGGTCGGTCATGTCACCAAAGATGGCTCACTGGCGGGACCTAAAGTCCTTGAACACTGCATTGACTGTTCGATTATGCTCGATGGTGATGCGGATAACCGTTTTCGTACCTTACGCAGCCACAAAAACCGCTTTGGTGCCGTCAATGAGCTGGGCGTATTTGCCATGACCGAACAAGGCTTAAAAGAGGTCAGCAACCCATCCGCTATCTTTTTAAGTCGTGGAGATGAAGTGACGTCTGGTAGCTCGGTGATGGTAGTGTGGGAAGGTACGCGCCCATTACTGGTCGAAATTCAAGCCCTTGTCGACCATTCTATGATGTCCAATCCACGCCGTGTTGCCGTCGGTTTAGAACAAAACCGTTTGGCTATTTTGCTGGCGGTGCTGCATCGTCATGGCGGGCTACAAATGTCCGACCAAGATGTGTTTGTGAATGTGGTCGGTGGCGTCAAAGTGACGGAAACCAGCGCTGACCTTGCGTTGCTATTATCTTTAGTGTCGAGTTTCCGAGACCGTCCTTTACCTCGCGATTTAGTGGTGTTTGGTGAAGTTGGACTGGCAGGAGAAATCCGCCCTGTACCGAGTGGGCAAGAACGTATTTCAGAAGCGGCAAAACATGGTTTCAAACGCGCTATCGTTCCCCATGCCAATATGCCAAAAAAATTACCGGCTGATATGAAAGTGTATGGGGTGAAGAAGTTAGCGGATGCGTTAAGTATTCTCGATGAGCTCTAAATTATCGTCATGCTCCGCGCTGTTGCTTGCGCCTAGCGACAACACGGATCATTTAGATAATGATGCGATAGCGAGAGAAAAGATTCTCTGTTAAAAAGGGAATAAAAGCGAAAGGACAAATAATATGGCTGAATTTGATTATCTAAAAAGTGCCATCAAGGGTGCTGGTTATACATTACAGCAAGTGGCTGATGCAACAGAGATGACCAAAGGGTATCTCAGCCAGTTAATTAATGACAAAATCAAAAGTCCGAGTGCTCAAAAAATTGCTGCACTTCATCGTTTCTTAGGCTTGGAGTATCCCATCCAACAAAAAACGATTGGCGTGGTATTCGGTAAATTTTATCCGTTACATACGGGGCACATTTATTTGATTCAGCGAGCTTGTAGCCAAGTTGATGAGCTGCATGTAATTTTATGTCACGACGAGCCTCGCGATAAAGAGCTATTTGTGAATAGCTCCATGTCTCAACAGCCTACCGTGAGTGACCGACTGCGCTGGTTGCTACAAACCTTTAAGTATCAAAAAAATATTCATATTCACTCATTTGATGAGCAAGGAATTGAGCCTTATCCTCACGGTTGGGAAGTGTGGAGCGAAGGAATGAAAGGCTTTATGAAAAAGCACAATATTCATCCTAGCTTTATCTATTCTGGTGAGTCAAATGATGTTCAACGTTATAAAAAACACCTTGGGATCGAAACTATCTTGATTGATCCTGAACGCACCTTTATGAATATCAGTGGAAATCAAATTCGTCAGGCGCCATTCCGTTATTGGGAATATATTCCAACCGAAGTGAAGCCTTTCTTTGTACGTAAAGTGGCAATTTTAGGTGGCGAATCTAGCGGGAAATCAACGCTAGTGAATAAGCTGGCGAATATTTTTAATACTACCAGTGCGTGGGAGTATGGGCGCGATTATGTCTTCAGCCATTTGGGTGGTGATGAGATGGCGCTGCAATATTCTGATTACGATAAAATTGCGTTAGGGCATGCCCAGTATATTGATTTTGCAGTGAAGTATGCGAACAAAGTGGCCTTCATTGATACGGATTTTGTCACCACTCAAGCATTTTGTCTGCGTTATGAGGGTAAAGAGCACCCTTTCGTGCAGGCATTGATTGACGAGTATCGTTTTGATTTGGTGATTGTGCTGGAGAATAATACGCCGTGGGTGGCGGATGGGTTACGTAGTTTAGGCAGTGATAAAGACCGCATGGAGTTTCAAACTTTATTGATTGAGATGCTGAAGAAAAACAGTATTGATTTTGTCCATGTGGAATCCTCAGACTATGACTCACGTTTCTTAGAGTGTGTTTCGTTAGTTCAGCAATTACTGATGCTAGATAACTCAATGTAATTAAAAAAACGGCACCCAAAGGTGCCGTTTTTTGATCATAAAAAGGGACTATTTAGTCATCTTTTTATACTTGATACGATGTGGTTGCAACGCATCAGCACCTAAAGTACGTTTCTTGTAATCTTCGTACTCAGAGAAGTTACCTTCGAAGAAGGTAATGTTGCCTTCATCTTGGTAATCGATGATGTGAGTCGCGATACGGTCAAGGAACCAACGGTCATGGGAAATAACCATTGCACAGCCTGGGAATTCTAACAGGGCGTTTTCCAGTGCGCGTAAAGTTTCAACATCAAGGTCATTGGTTGGTTCATCGAGGAGCAGCATGTTACCGCCAACTTGCAGCAGTTTTGCCAGATGTAAACGACCACGCTCACCACCAGATAGCTCACCGACACGTTTACCTTGGTCAATGCCTTTAAAGTTAAAGCGACCAACATAAGCACGGCTTGGGATCTCAAAGTTACCGATACGCATGATATCTTGACCATTGGAAATCTCTTCCCATACAGTTTTGCTATCATCCATCGCATCACGGAACTGATCCACGGAAGCAATCTTCACGGTATCACCCAACGTGATTGAGCCAGAATCCGGTTGTTCTTGACCTGAAATCATGCGGAATAGGGTTGATTTACCCGCACCGTTCGGACCGATGATCCCCACGATCGCCCCTTTCGGGATCGAGAAGCTCAGGTTGTCGATCAGTACACGATCCCCATAAGATTTACTCAGGTTTTCAATTTCGAGTACTTTGTCACCCAGACGTGGTCCAGGTGGAATAAACAGCTCGCTGGTTTCGTTACGTTTTTGGTATTCGACGCTGTTAAGTTCTTCAAAGCGAGCCAGACGCGCTTTACCTTTCGATTGGCGGCCTTTAGGATTTTGACGGATCCACTCAAGTTCTTTCTCGATGGATTTACGACGAGCAGCTTCAGTTGACGCTTCTTGCGCCAGACGCTCATCTTTTTGTTCCAACCAAGAAGAGTAGTTACCTTCCCAAGGAATACCTTCACCACGGTCAAGTTCGAGGATCCAGCCTGCGACGTTATCGAGGAAGTAACGGTCATGGGTAATTGCCACAACGGTGCCCTCGTAGTCATGCAGGAAGCGCTCTAACCAAGCTACGGATTCAGCATCCAAGTGGTTAGTCGGTTCATCGAGTAGCAACATGTCAGGTTTTTCTAACAGTAGGCGGCAAATTGCCACTCGGCGGCGTTCACCACCAGAGAGGTTTTCAATTTTGGCATCCCAAGCTGGTAAGCGTAATGCATCCGCGGCACGCTCAAGTTGGTTATCCAAATTATGGCCATCATGAGCGGCGATAATTGCTTCTAGCTCACCTTGCTCTTTGGCTAATTTATCAAAATCCGCATCAGGATCGGCATACAGAGCATAAACCTCATCAAGACGGTTTAATGCTTGTTTCACTTCACCTACGGCTTCTTCAACCGCTTCACGTACAGTGTGCTCAAGGTTCAGTTTTGGTTCTTGTGGCAGATAACCAATTTTAATGCCTGGCTGAGGACGTGCTTCCCCTTCAATATCCGTATCAATACCCGCCATAATGCGCAGTAAGGTGGATTTACCAGCACCGTTAAGACCTAAAACACCAATTTTAGCTCCAGGAAAGAAGCTCAGAGAGATGTTTTTTAAAATATGACGTTTCGGTGGAACAATTTTTCCCACTCGATACATGCTGTAGACGTATTGAGCCAATTTATCTTACCTTTTGTTTTATAAGAAAAAATTAAATATTTTTCATCTATGAGACATATCAGGGACATTTATCGCTAACTTTAGCATTTTAGTACTTCAACCTGGCAACTTATGT
This sequence comes from Providencia sp. PROV210, assembly GCF_028479445.1. Lineage (NCBI taxonomy): Bacteria > Pseudomonadati > Pseudomonadota > Gammaproteobacteria > Enterobacterales > Morganellaceae > Providencia > Providencia sp. PROV210. The sequence continues at coordinate 142,878 of NZ_JAMPNQ010000009.1, read as the reverse complement.
GCTCAGAGGGGGAATTCCCATAGACAGTAAAATCATTTGTGCCTAACTGTAATTGTTCTTGTACCTAAGTCAATAATTTCCCATATGAGAGTGCCATATCGATCAAAATTTTGTCTGTTGTTGCGATCAAACCATGAGATTGTTTATGACGCAAAGGATGGCGTTTCGTGCAATTTAGTAATCATTAACTCGTTTAAGATGGGAGCGATAACGGGATAAATAGCATGTTTTAAGCATGGTTTATTAGCGTTATAAAAATATGGACTCATTTACTTATCATTGTGTTTTTATACTGAAATAAATCTGCGTAAAAGGAATTAATATGTTTTCAGCTAATATTTCTCATCGTCATTCTGATTTAATTGATTTTAGCGATGTATCCACTCAAGGCAATACAAAAACCAATGGCTTTAATTCTTCAACGACAGTGAATGAATTAAATGCTTATCACTTATTGGATTCATCACAACAAAATGAAGTGGATAGTATGATTAATGCTTATTCAATATCGAATAAGGAACAACGAAATCAATTAAGTAGCAAAATAGATAAAATTGTTGATGATTTATTTGAGATTCGAAATTCGGTTTATCAGTTTATCAATGAAGGAACGGATAGTGTTCGCGGGGAATTCAAACCGGGGAAGAACGCTAATGATAGAGACCACTATATTAGAATGTTAGTGGCTTTTAATACGATAAATAATGGAATTGAAAAAGTGAGAGAAGACAAAGGGTTTGCAAAATGTGATGTCGATGTCAGTCTCCATCTCCACCACTCTTCTTCAGTATATGGAGACCTGCAATCATTGAATAAATTATTGAGTGAAAATAGCATGAGAGCTGATTCAACGGCTCATCTTCCGAACCTAACGTATAATAAAGGCGAACTTCAATTTGGCTAAATAGCAATCTAGGTATTATTTCTAGAACGGGAATACAGATAAATATCCCTATAATTCACGCCAACACATTTTGTTGGCGTGATGATGTTGGTTTTTCTAGCGCCTTCAACCGCCCCGCCCCCCCGCACTAATGAGTGTAAAAGTATTGTAAACTCGATAAATTCAAGAAATCTCCACTGTCACTGGCTGAAAACTTTAGGTAGCATTAATATTATTGATACATGTAATTGATGCTTTGGGTATGTTTGAGGTTTATCTCTAACAGGATTTAAGCGATGGAGCGGGTAAATATGAAAGGTTGGTTAGCGGCAGTTCCAGTGACGATGCTGTTAGTATCCACAACAGTTTGGGCGGATTCTTTACAGGCACAACGTGAACGTTATCAAGCGATTAAGCTCGCTTGGGATGCCAATAAAATGGATGAAGTAGAACGATTGTTACCAACCTTACAGGATTATCCACTCTATCCCTATTTGATTTACCGTGAGCTGTCCCAAGATTTGGATATTATCTCCCCAAGACAAGCTCAAGAATTCATTAATACCTATCCGACGTTACCTGCCGCAAAAACACTCAAAAACCGTTTTGTGAATGAGTTAGCACGTCGCCAAGAGTGGAAATCATTACTGGAATTTAGCCCTGAAGCTCCTCAACCAGCAGAAGCGCAATGTAATTTCTATTTTGCAAATTGGGCAACGGGAAATAAACAAGTTGCGTGGCAAGGTGCTGAAAAATTATGGCTCAATGGCCATTCGATGCCAGCTTCCTGCGACAAATTATTTAATGAGTGGGAAAGGGAAGGCTACCTATCGACCGATATGATTTTGGCGCGCATTCATTTAGCGATCAAAGAAGGAAATACGTCAACCGCAACTTACCTTGCTAAGCGTCTTCCGAACAGCTATAAAACGGTCGCAGATGCGTTGGTTAAATTGCAAAATGATCCGGCATCGGTAGTGGCATTCGCCAAAAACCTCACACCAACAGATTTTACTCGCCAAGCGACGATAGCGGGTTTTAGTCGCTTTGCACGTCAATCACCGGATGAAGCGCGTGCCGCTTTAGCGGGAATTAGTTCTGCCCAGAAAATGAATATGGCAGAAACCCAGCAACTCAAAGATAGCGTAGCATGGCAATACATGGGGGATGTAACCCCTGAGCAGGCAATGTGGCGTGATGAAACTATCCGTGAAACGAATTCAGCAACCTTAAAAGAGCGCCGCGTGCGCTTGGCCTTGGGGCAAGGTGACAAAGCGGGCGTCGCAACGTGGTTGAAGCAACTTCCTAATGAAGTGAAAAATAAGGAAGAGTGGCAATATTGGCAGGCGATGACATTAATTGATCAAGGTAAAACCGCAGAAGGGGAAACACTACTGCGCCAGTTAACGTCAAAACGTGGTTTTTATCCAATGGTTGCGGCTCAGCAGCTGAAAATGGATTATCCCGTGTATGTGAATAAAGCCGTACAACCGGATGAAAGTATTCATAATATGCCGCAAATTCAGCGTGTACGTGAATTGATGTATTGGGAAATGGATAATCTTGCGCGTTCCGAATGGATTAATTTAGTCTCTTCGATGTCTGCTAATCAGCAGGAGCAGTTAGCGCGCTATGCCTTTAACAATAAATGGGCAGATCTCAGCGTTCAAGCCACGATCACGGCGAAGTTGTGGGATCATCTGGAAGAGCGATTCCCTCTTGCATGGGAAAAGCAATTTAATACTTATACTCGTGATAAAAGCATCCAGAAAAGTTATGCAATGGCGATTGCTCGTCAAGAAAGCGCATGGAACCCTCAAGCACAATCTCCTGTGGGCGCAACGGGCTTAATGCAGTTGATGCCAGCAACAGCAAAACATACTGCGAAAAAGCAAGGTATTAGCAACTATGTGAATACCAGCCAACTGACTAACCCAGTCATGAATATTGAACTCGGAACTGCCTACTTAGATGATGTTTATCAACAGTTTGGTAATAACCGTATTTTAGCCAGTGCGGCTTATAATGCGGGGCCATCACGAGTGAATCGTTGGTTAGGTAACAGTGCAGGGCGTATTGATGCAATTGCATTCGTAGAAAGTATTCCATTCTCCGAGACCCGTGGCTATGTGAAAAATGTACTGTCTTATGATTTATTTTATAAGCATTTCTTAGGGGAGAAAGGGAATGTGTTATCTGCTTCTGAATGGAATATGAAATACTGATTCTTATTTTATTTTTAACTATGACGGATAGCGTTCTGTGCTATTATTTGTACTAGTTTAATAGTATGGAAGGTAAGGCGATGACTGTAGAATATACCCCTGATCCGGCATTAACCGCCGATGAGAATGCAGATTGGCAACGTTTTGTGGAACTGCTGCAAATGGCATTTGAACAAAATATACAGCATTCAATTCTTCAGCTATTACTCACTCCGGATGAACGGACAGCGCTAGGAACTCGAGTGAGGATAGTGCAAGAGTTGATGCGAGGTGAAATGAGCCAACGAGAGTTAAAAAATGAGTTAGGTGTTGGGATCGCAACCATTACTCGTGGGTCGAATAGTTTGAAATCAGCACCGATTCCGGTCAAAGAGTGGCTAGAGTCGAAATTACTTTAGTCTTATTTAACCAAAAAGCAGGGCTCCCAATGATTGAGAGCCCTGCATGCATTTTAAATTGTTTCGGGTATAATTAATCGTCTATCTGGTTTAGCTCTTTATAAATTTCGTGCTTAATAGGAACTAAGGCAAGTATTAAGGCTTGTTGATAAACACTGGTGCGCGTCAGAACGCCATTGGTGAAAAAGCCAATAGCGCCACCTTGTTGCTTGATATTATCAATACCGGTTAAGAATGCCATTTCGTCGCCAAGCTCACGCCCTTCACGGATCCCCGCAAGAATTTTTTCTGGGATCATGATACTGGCAGAACGAGATTCTCCACGAATTTGGCTGTGTTCGATAACAATCCAAGCGAATGTCATATCATCTTCGACGCCAGCTTCAATACCGACCCAAAAGTCAGCTTCTGGGCGAACTTGTCTCGATGCCATCACTCGTTGTCTTGCACCTGTACGGGTTTCATTATTACCGATAGGTTGCTGTGGAACGCTGCTATCGACATTAATATCTTCAATTTGATAACTGCCTGGTCCAAAAACAGCATCGAAAGCAAGATGAATTGCTTTAATTTTGGCAGGATTAGTCGTTGCAGCTATAACTTGGTACATTAATTATTTTCCTTTGAACACATACTTTGCACAGTAATAACGGAACACATCTATGTTACAGGTTTATCTTGTTCGCCATGGCGAAACTGAATGGAACGTTGCTCGTCGCATACAGGGTCAATCAGATAGCCCTCTGACGGCTCTTGGTCGTAAACAGGCGGAACAAGTCGCCAATCGGGTCAAATCAGAAGGTATTACCCATATTATCACTAGTGATATGGGACGCACACGCGAAACTGCACAAATTATTGCGGATGTTTGCGGTTGTGAAATTATCACAGAACCGCGTTTACGTGAACTAAATATGGGCGTATTAGAACAGAGAGAGATTGATTCACTCACCGAGCAGGAGGAGCAATGGCGTCAGAGCTTGATCAATGGCGCTGATGGCGGACGTATTCCTAATGGTGAATCAATGGATGAATTGTTTACGCGCATGTTTGCAGCATTGAATCGTTGCCTTGAATTACCTGAAGATAGCCGCCCATTGCTGGTTAGCCACGGTTTAGCGCTAAGTACTTTATTAAGTCGTATCTTAGGGGTTCCTGCTAATTCACCGCGTCGTTTACGATTGCGTAATTGCTCCCTTTCTCGAGTGGATTACCAAAATAGCCCATGGTTAGCCAATGGCTGGATCGTAGAAACGGCGGGAGAGGTAACCCATTTAACGCAGCCTGCCTTAGATGAGCAGCAGGGTTAATGGTATAAAAAAGGCGTTTTCATAGAAAACGCCTCAATCACCAAAAAGACCTATTTTATTGTGCGTACTGTGTGCTATCTATTTTGATAGGTACATAATAGCTGAATGCATCAATATGGGTTTTCGGATCACTATTGCTCACATCATCAATCTCAACATCTTTAATTTTGTAATGCTCAATATCATAGCCAGGGCGACGAGTTAGGTTTAGCTTCGGCAGATAGATACCATAAATCTGATACAAAAATTCTTGTAATCTTTCTCTATTTGCTTCACCACTGAAATTGAACTTCACATATTCCCCTGCGGGAATGGTGATATGGCTGTATTGCGTATTATTGAAACTTGCATCTTCAGGTTTGACCGCTGTGGTATAAAACACGGTCTGCTCATCTTCTTTTTCAGCATTGTGAATAGCGTGATGTAAGCCAAAGACTTCAGATGCTACGCTGGTGGTATGTTCTAGGTAATAGCGCCAGAATGATTGACGCATTTGCGAACAGGCTGTTGACCACTCCTCTAAGGCGTAGGAACAGCTTTGTTCTAAACCAACCAATGATTGTTCCGGTATCTGCACAAATTCATAATTCAGAGGATGGTGATCATTCAACAAGATAGGTGGACAGATACCTGCGGCACACCACTCTTCAGTGCGGCGATAAAATGCCGGAGTTAGGTTAAATTGTTTTTTAAATGCACGAGTGAATGTCTGTTGTGAATCAAATCGGTACTGTAATGCAATATCAAGGATGGGACGGCTGGTTAGGCGCAGTGCTACAGCCGCTCGGGACAGGCGTCTTGCGCGAATATAAGCACCGATAGCTTGATCGGTTACATCCTTGAACATTCTCTGTAAATGCCACTTTGAATACCCCGCTTTAGCGGCAACATTATCTAATGATAATGGTTTATCAAGGTTATCATCTATCCAGCGAAGAAGATCGCGAATAATATTAGTTTGATCCATGGATATCCCCAAGCAATACGACTCACAGGACTGATATGAGTTATCAATGATTCGCTATTCTATAACAAGTTATCTTTTTCGTTTATAGTAAATGCGGTGTATTTAAGATTTAGTTACAAAACAGAGTGATCATCATTTTTATTATATTAAGATGCTGTAGTTAATTAAGCTGAAAAGGGAATACAGAATGCGTTTTTCTAGATTAAAAAATTACGCCTTAGGCGATGCCATAAAAAAACTCGCTATCGCATCATTACTATCGACATTCTCTTTTGCCACGGTGGCTGAAGAAATTGGCTCAGTGGATACGGTATTTAAAGTATTCGGCCCAGATCATAAAATCGTCGTCGAAGCTTTTGATGACCCCGATGTAGATAATGTAACGTGCTATTTAAGTCGTTCTAAAACAGGTGGAATTAAAGGCGGTTTAGGCTTAGCCGAAGATACGTCGGACGCCGCAATTTCTTGCCAGCAAGTAGGCCCCATCGAATTGACTGATCGTGTAAAACGTAACCCACAGAAAGGGCAGGTCGTTTTCCAAAAGAGAACTTCATTAGTCTTCAAAAAGCTGCAAGTGGTGCGTTTCTATGATCCAAAACGCAATGCGTTAATCTACTTGACGTATTCGGATAAAATGATTGATGGCTCACCAAAAAATGCATTGAGTGCAGTGCCAGTTATGCCTTGGTAGCAATATAAATGCAAAAGGCACTTTTTACAGTGCCTTTTGATTGTGCAATGTGAAACGACATTTTTACAACCTGTTAGTTGCCTTATCCGCTCTCTAAGGATGTGATTTCTGACCCTTACGGTCTGGCTACACACGCGCAGCGCGGGCGACGTTCGATAATTTATAGAGCAGGGTCGCTCATACCAGCTCTTATGGGTATCCTATCGATTATGACTATTAGAGGCAATTATTATTTTTTACTTGAGCCAAATAAGGTGAGAGCCTCAATATTAACGATTGGATATCGTTGTTTTAGTAACTTAAATGCAGCCATCAATGAGGTACCTGTTGTTACCATGTCATCAACAAGTAAAATATTGCAGGGGACAGATATATTGCTGGGTATATTTCCCCAAGTTAGCGGGTTAATATATTTTCTTAACTTGACCCGAGTAATTGATTTTATTTCAAAAGGTGTTTTGGGTGAGTTAAATGAAATAAATCGTTTAATATCCTCATGTAAGGCGGAGCGTTCGGACGATCTTATGGGCAAATTATAAAGGCTATCAAGTGTATGTTGTGCGCTATTTTTTATTATTATGTCGTGATGATACTCACCAATTCCTGAATGTTTGATTACTTTTTTAGCAAATAAAGCTGTTAAATTACTAGATGATGGTAATGGAATAAGCCAATCCCATACAAAACCAGCGGCGAGAAATTTTGGCAATATTTGTCGATAGCTTTGATTCAAATCTATTATTGAACGTCGTGTAGCTCTGACCTGGTGTAGGCCTTTTAAGGCGTAAAGCATGGGGTTATTATCCCCAATAGGTTTTCTGACATGTTTGTTTCTTCTACTTTTTGTTCTTGCAAAAATAGAGGTAACTTTTAAGTTATTATCCAATAGAGTTGTTGTAGGGTTTCCAATTGCAGTAGTAATGCAAAAATGATTATGAGAGTGATCTACCTCAACTAGCTTATTTCTTTCATCGACAACGAACCCCATATTATCCCCTCAATGTCTAAGCTAAGCTTATTTTGGATATTTAAGGGAATATATCGCTAGGTGATTCTAAAAAATATAACTGAATCAATAAAAAAGGGTACTTTAAGATAATGTTTTATAAAAAAACCGTAGTCATGAATGACTACGGTTTCATTAAATCAAGATACTGATATTAAGTGACGATTATTCGTCTAAATCACCACAAAAACGGTAACCTTCACCGTGGATGGTTGCGATGATTTCTGGGGTATCCGGTGTTGATTCAAAATGCTTACGGATACGACGGATAGTCACATCGACCGTTCTATCGTGTGGTTTTAATTCACGGCCGGTCATTTTCTTCAGTAAGTCAGCGCGAGTCTGAATTTTGCCTGGGTTTTCACAGAAGTGTAGCATTGCACGGAACTCACTACGTGGTAATTTGTAGTGCTCGCCAGCAGGGCTAACTAATGAACGGCTATTGATATCTAATTCCCAGCCATTAAATTTATAACTCTCAACGAGGCGACGTTCTTCTGTGCCACCGACTAAATTCATTGTACGAGACAATAAATTGCGTGCACGGATAGTCAGTTCACGTGGGTTGAATGGCTTGGTGATATAGTCATCAGCACCAATTTCAAGACCAAGAATTTTATCGACTTCATTGTCACGACCAGTTAAAAACATCAATGCGATACTTTCTTGCTCACGTAATTCACGAGCTAGCAGTAAACCGTTTTTACCTGGTAAGTTGATGTCCATGATAACTAAATTGATGTCATGCTCAGAGAGAACGTTATTCATCTCTTCGCCATCAGTGGCTTCATGGACCACATAACCTTCCGCTTCAAAAATACTTTTCAGCGTATTACGTGTGACAATTTCGTCTTCAACGATCAAAATGTGTGGGGTCTGCATATTTGCTACCTAAAGTATTAAAATAAAAATACTGAACTCACAAGCCGTTTCCAGTTAGGTGGTTGTTGGTATGATTATCTGGAAAATCACGTTCATGAGTATAAATTTGTCTTTACATTTATCAGTGATTTAAAGCTGCCTATCCGTTAAGCATAAGATAGTAAAACCTACCAAAATTAAAGCACTTTCCCAATATTGGGCTGTTAACAGCAATATAACAGCTAATACTGCATTTACCACCTAAAAAACTAACTTTTGTTGATACATATCAAAATCAATTGTAGCACGTTAACAAAGATTGTTAGGTAGAGAATTATACCAAATTTAGATTACTCTGAGGTATCGAATTGAGATAAAAAATAATAGTTTTAAAAATAGATAATGTTTTTATTTCATGAGTATATGGATGAGAGCCCGCATAGTTATGGGGTGCTCACTGCTGAAATTTAACTTAAAGTGGTTGAAGGAACGTTTTTTTACTGTAATTTTTTTTCTAAAAATAAGGAAGAGTAAAATCAATTTTATTAATCTAAAATCGCGTAAAAATAGCAATTCTGGTTTTTTATAACTCAAACTAGGGAATTACACCTATTCACTTTGAATTATTCCCTTTTATTTTACAAAAAATTAACAAATTAATTAAGAAATATCTGAATTCTATTTTCTTCTTTATAATAAATTTTATGGCTATTGAGTCATCAATTAATGGAATTGATTTGTGACTTGGTAAGGTGATTTTATGGTTGGCATCAATATTGATGAAAAATAATTCAAGATAAACATGGATTTTCAAAACCGTGTTTATCTCAATATTTTGATTACCTCTGAGCTAGCAATGACAGATATCAATAATTAGAATTTGATTGTTTATTGAACAATAAATGCATCCGCTATTGAAATAATATTTAAATCTGACAACTCAATGGTAATTGGTTTTTATTTCTGGATTATGGAGCTTTTGTCTGTTTTTATACAGGAATATTCCCTAAAGCTAGGTGATCTTTAATCTAGCGAAAGGGCGGAATTATGCGAGTTAGAGCAAATAAATTTGACATTTTTCAACAATTACTTTAACCGTATAGGGAGAAACTAAATGTTCCCAATGAGACAGACAGAATTTATGCGTAACATCAGCCTGACTACGATTATTACCACCACCACCGTAACCACAGGAAACGGGGCGGGCTGACGCATCCAAAAAATAAAAATGAAAAAGCCCGCATCCAAAAAGATGTGGGCTTTTTTTTGGTGTTAATTCAGGAGAGAAATACCATGCGTGTGCTTAAATTTGGCGGTACTTCGGTTGCAAATGACGAACGAGTACTGAACGTTGCTGACATCGCTGAAAGCAAATTAGCTGATGGGCAAGTGGCTCTGGTGCTATCTGCACCAGCAAAAATCACTAACCATCTCGTTGCAATGATTGAAAAAACAGTCGCGGGTCAGGATGTCATCACGCATGTGAATGATGCAGAAATGATTTTTGCTAATCTGTTAAAGGGCTTGAAAGATAAGCTACCCGGCTTCGAATATGACAAGTTAAAAAAACTAACTGAACACGAATTCGCGCAAATTAAACAAGTACTGCATGGTATTACTCTTCTTGGACAATGTCCTGACAGCATTAACGCCGCAATTATCTGTCGTGGTGAAAAACTCTCTATTGCCATCATGGAATCTGTTTTAAAAGCACGTGGTCACAAAGTTACTGTGATAAACCCAGTCGAAAGCTTGCTTGCAAAAGGTCACTATTTAGAATCCACAGTTGACATCAATGAATCAACAAAACGGATTGCAGAATTAAATATACCAAAAGACCATTTTATCTTGATGGCAGGTTTCACCGCAGGGAATGATAAAGGTGAACTCGTGGTTTTAGGGCGTAACGGCTCTGACTATTCTGCGGCGGTATTAGCGGCGTGCTTACGCGCTGATTGCTGTGAGATTTGGACTGATGTTGATGGTGTTTATACCTGTGACCCACGTTTAGTGCCTGATGCAAGATTACTCAAGGGAATGTCGTACCAAGAAGCGATGGAGCTTTCATATTTCGGCGCGAAAGTTCTTCATCCTCGCACTATTGCACCGATTGCTCAGTTCCAAATTCCTTGCTTGATCAAAAACACCACTAATCCGAGTGCTCCGGGAACGTTAATTGGGGATGGACAAACGGATGTCAGTACCCCAGTTAAAGGGATCACTAACCTGAATAATATGGCGATGATCAACGTCTCCGGTCCGGGAATGAAAGGCATGGTGGGTATGGCTGCGCGTATTTTCTCAGTCATGTCGCGTAAAGGAATCTCCGTGGTACTGATCACCCAATCGTCCTCAGAATACAGTATCAGTTTCTGTGTGCCACAAAATGAACTTCGACGAGCACGTACTGCGCTAGAAGAAGAGTTTTATTTAGAGCTGAAGGATGGGGTATTAGACCCATTAGATGTGATGGAGCAACTGGCTATCATCTCCGTTGTGGGTGACGGTATGCGTACGCTAAAAGGTATTTCAGCGCGTTTCTTCTCAGCATTGACTCGTGGCAATATTAATATCGTGGCGATTGCTCAGGGGTCCTCTGAGCGCTCTATTTCCGCGGTTATTGCCAATGAATCAGCGACAACGGCGGTACGCTTATGTCACCAAATGCTCTTCAATGCAGAACAAGTGATCGAGGCCTTTATAGTGGGTGTCGGTGGGGTTGGTAATGCGCTGATTGAGCAGATTCATCGCCAGCAACAATGGCTAAAACAGAAACATATTGACCTGCGTGTGTGCGGTATCGCGAACTCAAGAGCGATGCTAACTAATATGCAAGGTATTGATTTAGATAACTGGAAAGCGGAACTCGCTGAAGCAAAAGAGCCATTTAGTCTTAGCCGCTTGATCCGCTTAGAGCGTGAATATCACTTCTTGAATCCAGTAATTATCGACTGTACATCAAATCAAGAAATTGCTGAGCAGTATGTTAATTTCTTAAAAGATGGTTTTAACGTTGTGACGCCGAATAAAAAAGCCAACACATTGTCGATGGATTATTACCATCAGCTACGTGAAGCATCAGAGAATTCTAAACGTAAATTCTTATATGACACTAACGTTGGCGCAGGTTTACCGGTAATCGAGAATCTTCAAAACTTACTCAATGCTGGGGATGAGCTGGTTCATTTCAGCGGTATTTTGTCTGGCTCCCTTTCGTTTATTTTCGGTAAGTTAGACGAAGGCATGTCATTGTCTGAAGCGACAACATTGGCAAAAGAGAAAGGCTTTACAGAGCCGGATCCTCGTGATGATTTATCCGGTATGGATGTAGCACGTAAATTATTAATTCTTGCCCGTGAAGCGGGATATAAATTAGAACTGGAAGATATTGAAATTGAATCAGTATTACCCGCTGATTTTGACAGTTCAGGTAACGTGACTGAATTTATGGCACGTTTACCCCAGCTAGATGCCCCATTTGCTGAGCGCATAAAAGCCGCAGAGGCAGAAGAAAAAGTGTTACGCTATGTCGGTCTTATCGAAGAAGGTCGCTGTCAGGTGAAAATTGTCGCCGTTGATGGTAACGACCCACTGTTTAAAGTGAAAAATGGCGAAAACGCACTGGCATTCTATACGCGCTATTACCAGCCAATTCCTTTAGTGTTAAGAGGCTATGGTGCCGGTAATGATGTAACTGCGGCGGGTGTATTTGCGGATATGCTGCGTACCCTATCATGGAAATTGGGAGTTTAAGAAGTGATTAAAGTTTATGCACCTGCTTCAATTGGGAATGTGAGCGTTGGGTTTGATGTGCTTGGCGCGGCAGTTTCACCTATTGATGGCTCATTATTAGGTGACTGTGTCAGTATTGAAGCGGCGGATACTTTTTCATTAACCAATCAAGGTCGATTCGTTAGCAAGCTGCCAAAGAAAATGGAACACAACATTGTTTATCAATGTTGGGAACTGTTTTGTGAGCGTCTTGGTAAAAAACTGAATGTGGCAATGGTTCTCGAAAAAAATATGCCCATTGGTTCTGGCTTGGGATCAAGTGCATGTTCAGTGGTTGCCGCACTGATGGCGCTCAATGAATTTGCAGGTAAACCGTTTGACCAAACTGAACTGCTTGGGATGATGGGGGTCTTGGAAGGACGCATTTCAGGAAGTATTCATTATGATAATGTTGCACCTTGCTACCTCGGCGGCTTACAGCTGATTATAGAGCAAAATGGCATTATTTCGCAGCCGGTTCCTGCCTTTAAAAATTGGTATTGGGTAATGGCTTATCCGGGGATTAAAGTCTCCACTGCGGAAGCGCGCGCCATTTTACCAGATAGCTATTCTCGCCATGACATTGTGAACCATGGGCGATATTTATCAGGCTTTATCCACGCTTGCCATACTAACCAGCCAGAATTGGCGCTCACAATGATCAAAGATGTGGTTGCCGAGCCATACCGAACTCAATTACTGCCGGGTTTTGCTCAAGCTCGTGAGCATGCTAAACAAATTGGGGCGCTAGCCTGTGGAATTTCAGGTTCAGGTCCAACCTTGTTCACCATTAGCGATGATATAAAAATCGCGCAAGAAATGGTGGAGTACCTAAAACAACATTACATTCAAAATGATGAAGGCTTTGTGCATATCTGCCATTTAGATCTGGTCGGTGCAAGGACAATAGGGTAAACGATGAAACTGTATAATTTAAAAGATAACAATGAACAAGTCAGCTTCGCGCAAGCCGTGAAACAAGGTTTAGGTAAGCAGCAAGGTCTGTTTTTCCCGCAAGATTTACCCGCTTTTAGTGCGAGTGAAATAGATGAATTATTAAAACTGGATTTTGTTACTCGCAGTAGCCGAATTTTAAGTGCATTTATCGGCGATGAAATTCCAGCAGAACAGCTACAGGCTCGTATTAAAGATGCTTTCGCATTTCCTGCCCCGGTATCTAAAGTGGAAGATGATGTGGCTACGTTAGAGCTATATCATGGGCCAACGTTAGCGTTTAAAGATTTTGGCGGGCGTTTTATGGCGCAAGCGTTAGCACAAGTTGCAGGCGGGGCGCCAGTGACTATCCTAACGGCAACTTCGGGTGATACTGGCGCAGCAGTTGCTCATGCTTTCTATGGTGTGGACAATGTTCAAGTCGTGATCCTGTATCCGGAAGGAAAAATCAGCCCACTACAAGAAAAACTGTTCTGTACACTGGGTAAAAATATCCACACAGTGGCTATCAAAGATGATTTCGATGCGTGCCAGGCATTAGTGAAGCACGCTTTCGATGATGAAGAATTGAAAAAAGCGTTGTATCTAAACTCTGCGAACTCAATCAATATTAGTCGTTTATTAGCGCAAATTTGCTACTATTTTGAAGCTGTCGCTCAAATCCCAGCAGAGAAACGGGATCAATTGGTGATTTCGGTACCAAGTGGTAACTTTGGGGATCTAACAGCGGGATTACTCGCGAAATCGATGGGATTACCGGTTAAGCGCTTTATTGCGGCGACGAATGTCAATGATACTGTTCCTCGTTATTTAGAGGATGGCAAATGGACACCACATCAAACGGTCGCTACTTTATCGAATGCGATGGATGTGAGCCAACCAAATAACTGGCCACGAATTGAAGAGCTATTCCGTCGTAAAGGTTGGTCATTAGACGAGCTGGGTCATGGGGTAGTCAATGATGAAGTGACTAGAGAAACGGTACGTGAATTAGATAAAAAAGGGTATTTATCTGAGCCTCATGCCGCAGTCGCTTATCGTGTTCTGCGTGATCAACTGCAAGATGGTGAATATGGCTTATTCTTAGGAACAGCTCACCCAGCGAAGTTTAAAGAGAGCGTTGAAGCTATCTTAAACAAACAAATTCCATTGCCTAAAGAATTAGCGGAACGTGCAGATTTACCGCTATTATCGCATTTTTTACCTTCTGATTTCGCTCAGCTGCGTGAATTTTTAATGAAACTAGCGCCAAAGCAATAATTAATATTGATGTTTATAACGGAAGCTGAGGCTTCCGTTTTTTATGCCGTGATCTTTACGCTTATGAATCGGTTCCATCAGAACCATTTTGTCCTCCGTTAGGGCCTCCTTTCCCGCCTTTACCGGGTTGCCCTCCAGGGCCTGAATTGCCACCACTGCCACCATTGCCACTACCAGATGCATCACCGCCATTGCCCCCATGCCCGCCATTATATCCGCCGTGACCTCCATTTCCTCCGTTACCATCGATGGAACCATTCCCACCGTTGCCGCCATTACCTAAGCCATCACCATTTCCACCGTGGCCACCATCGCCACCGCTAATACCGCCATTTCCCCCATTTCCACCATTACCATTGCTGCCTGGTGTTGCATGTCCTCCATGATTGCCATGACCATGATTTCCGCCATTGCCTCCATTCCCTCCTTGTTGACCGTCGCCGCCTCTACCCCCTTGACTGGTATTTCCATGCTGTCCGTTTGTTCCATTATTTCCATTGTACGAGAAATGAAAATAAGTATCTCGACAGTGAAAAGGTAAGCAAAGGTTCAAAATTGATTTATCATCATTAATATTTTGCTTATTTAAATGAGGTGAATATATTTGATTGTTAATAATATTATTAGAGTAACTTGAGGTTGATATAATAGAAAAAGATAGAATAGAAAAAAATGAAAATAAAGAGTAATTCGTCATAGTATGCTCCATTCCCCCATGATAAAGGGGGAAATAATTGTCTTTATTTAATTTCCGTTACCGCCATTACCACCGTTGCCACCATTTCCACCATGGCCACCGCTACCCCCGTTACCGCCGTGCCCTCCATTGCCGCCATTACCTCCATTATTCAAAAGATACTCAGTGGTTGGAGTAATGTCATTAACTTGAACAGTAGAAGCGAGAATAGATAAAGGAAATAGTAATGTGAATAATGTAATAGATAATTTTTGCATATACATACCTCATTATTAAGTGGATTGATTAAACTGCAAGGAAAGTGTAATTGACTCATTTAAAGAATAAAAGAATGTTGTTGAGGAATTAATGGATCTAATTTGTAGATGGTGAATATAAAATAATAATATATTATTTTATTCAGATGTTTATATTGAAAATTAAATAGTCGAATAATAACTCTCTCTTGACTAAATTTATTCAAGAGAGAATTGAGTAATATTAGAAATTATATGGAGTCATCTAAAATTAATTCGATAGTTTTTAACTCTTCCTGACTGAAATCACGATTTTCCATCATTCCGAGAGCATCATCGATTTGGCTAATGCGGCTGGCTCCGATTAATACGGATGTAATCCGGTCATGGCGCAGCAGCCACGCAAGGGACATTTGGCTCAGTTTTTGCCCACGAATTAAGGCTAATTCATTCAGCTTTTTGACTTTAGCGAGGACATTGGAGGTTAATCTCTCTGGCGGGAGTGAAGGGTTGCTCGCTGCCCGAGAATCTACGGGGATCCCGTTAAGATAGCGATCAGTTAAAATACCGCCAGCAAGGGGGGAATAGGCAATTGAACCAACCCCCTCTTCCTCAAGCAAATCTAATAATCCCTCTTCAGGGGTGCGTTCCAGCATTGAGTATTTTGGTTGATGAATTAGGCAGGGGGTTCCAAGTTGTCGCAAGATATTGATCGCTTCTTCGGCGGTTTCTGCGGGATAATTAGAAATGCCAACATAGAGTGCTTTACCTTGGCGCACTAGGAGATCTAAAGCGCTCATGGTTTCTTCGAGGGGAGTTTGTGGGTCGGGTCGATGATGATAAAAAATATCAACATACTCTAAACCGAGCCTTTTCAGACTCTGATTAAGGCTAGAGACTAAATATTTTTTACTTCCCCAATCCCCATAAGGACCTTCCCACATGGTGTAACCCGCTTTTGTGGAGATCACCATTTCATCTCGATAAGGCAGAAAGTCTTGTTGAAGGACCCGTCCAAATTGTTGCTCTGCGGAGCCGGGTGGTGGACCATAATTATTGGCGAGATCAAAATGCGTGATCCCATGGTCAAAGGCATGCCGTAGCATTTCTCGACAATTATCAATGGGCTTATTGTCGCCAAAATTATGCCAAAGTCCTAACGAGATTAGTGGGAGTTTTAATCCACTGCGTCCACAATGGCGATATTCCATATCAGTATAACGATGTGACGATGCGAGATACGGCATTGTTCACCTCCAAAAATTGATGATAAAGATCTCACCAAATATTGGCATAAAGGTCTCAAGGGCACTGAGGAATGAATGCTATAAAGTCACTGAAACGATTATTTTTTCAACAAAATGTGATGAGGATTTGAAATATTATGTCTGATGTTGAGTATGGCGCTTATGGGGTGTGTTAAACACCTCATAAGCGTAAATATTAGATTTGCTCTGCGCGAGTAAAAACTAGCTCATTGCCTTTAGATTGCTGCTCATCAAACTGATAGCCTTCTAAATTAAAGTCAGATAGTTGTTTTGATTGGGTTAATTTATTTTGGATAATAAAGCGGCTCATCAAGCCTCGGGCTTTTTTTGCATAAAAACTGATAACTTTATATTTGCCATTTTTTTCATCCAAAAAGACCGGTTTAATAATTTCGCCGTCTAACTTTTTGATATTTACAGATTTAAAATATTCATCGGAAGCTAAGTTCACTAGGATATTATCCCCTTGAGCCGCTAATGCTTCATTTAAATGTTGAGTAATTATATTACCCCAGAATTCATATAAATCTTTACCGCGGCTATTTTTAAGGCGAATCCCCATCTCTAAACGATAAGGCTGCATTAAATCCAATGGACGTAAAACACCATATAAACCTGACAACATACGCAAATGCTGCTGAGCAAATTCAAAGTCTGCTTGAGAAAAAGTTTCAGCTTGCATGCCAGTATAGACATCGCCTTTAAATGCCAAAATAGCTTGTCGAGCATTTCCTGGGGTAAAGTTGGGTTGCCATTCACCAAAACGAGCCGCATTTAACCCTGCGAGTTTATCGCTGATTTTCATTAAGCTAGCGATATCGGCGGGTGTTAATTTTCGACACTCTTTGATCAACTTTTCAGACTCACTGAGTAATTCGGGTTGAGTATATAACTGAGTGGCAAGTGGGCTTTCGTAGTCTAATGTTTTGGCAGGTGAAATAGTAATCAGCATAACTTGACCCTTGTTAAAGTAGAATTATTGCCTACTGTAGCAAAAAATTAATTAGAATGGCGAATTGCTGCAATAAGTAGATTCCATTTTTATTGTCTGCTCTACTGGTTCAATAAGTTATATGGGCTAAATGGATTCAGTTTTAAATTCTGCTGCGAAAACGATTGCTGATCAAATAGTTGCTTTCCAAGAGATTTCCTCGCTTGCAGCAACTTGGATGCGTGATATTATCATGAGACGGTGCGGCGCTAGCCTCAATTCCTTAATAATACGCAAAGTAGTTTAAGTTGTAGAATGGTGGTTCATAAACGTAGCCAACACCCCTACAACTTGAAATATGACGGGTATAACAACGAGATTAAAGAAATGACCGACAAACTAACCTCCTTACGTAGTCTAACAACTGTTGTTGCCGATACTGGCGACATCGAAGCGATGAAGCTGTACAAGCCACAAGATGCGACAACTAACCCATCGCTAATTTTAAATGCTGCACAAATTCCTGAATACCGTAAATTAATCGATGATGCGGTAGAGTGGGCTCGTAAGCAAAGTGATAATCGTGAACAACAAGTTGTTGATGCTTGCGACAAACTGGCTGTCAATATCGGTCTGGAAATCCTGAAATTAGTTCCGGGTCGTATCTCTACTGAAGTTGATGCGCGTCTTTCTTATGACGAAGAAGCTTGTATTACTAAAGCTCGTCGACTGATGAAAATGTATAATGAAGCCGGTATCAGCAATGACCGTATTCTGATCAAATTAGCCTCTACTTGGCAGGGTATCCGCGCTGCGGAAAAACTGGAAAAGGAAGGCATTAACTGTAACTTAACGTTATTATTCTCTTTTGCTCAAGCGCGTGCTTGTGCGGAAGCAGGTGTTTACCTGATCTCTCCATTCGTAGGTCGTATCCTCGACTGGTATAAAGCAAATACAGATAAAAAAGAGTATGCTGCTCAAGAAGATCCAGGTGTGGTTTCCGTCACTGAAATCTACAACTATTACAAAGCTCACGGCTACAAAACTGTGGTAATGGGCGCGAGTTTCCGTAACGTTGGTGAAATCATTGAACTGGCAGGTTGTGACCGTCTAACCATCTCTCCAGCTTTGCTGAAAGAGCTGTCTGAGTCACAAGGTGAATTGGTTCGTAAACTGAAAGATGAAGGTAAAACTCAAGAGCCGGGTGCTAAATTGACCGAAGCTGAGTTCTACTGGCAGCACAACCAAGATCCAATGGCAGTGGATAAACTGTCTGACGGTATCCGTAAGTTCGCTGTTGACCAAGAAAAATTAGAAAAGATGATCGCAGCGTTGCTGTAATCGTTCATTTTCTAGAAAACCCAGCTAAATTGGCTGGGTTTTTTTCTGCCTTTTTTTCATTGATTAAACTCCCAATTCCACATTTTCACACAAAAGTCCCGCTGTCAGCTGTTCTCCATCATGGTATGATGCACCGTGTTTATTGTTATTAGCGGGGAATTCCCCTGCTAAATAAACAGTTTCGATAATTAATTTTGAGGTTTGTATGAATGAGTTGCGCATAGGTCTGGTATCGGTTTCTGATCGTGCTTCAGGAGGAATTTATGAAGATAAAGGTATTCCAGCACTGGAAGAGTGGTTGACGAAAACCCTAACCACGCCTTTTCGTATAGAAACCCGTTTGATCCCAGATGAGCAAATCATGATAGAACAAACGTTGTGTGAGCTGGTGGATGAATTTTCCTGTCACTTAGTGCTGACAACTGGCGGAACGGGTCCCGCGCGTCGTGATGTCACCCCAGATGCGACATTGGCTATTGCTGACCGTGAAATGCCTGGCTTTGGTGAACAGATGCGCCAGATTAGCCTTAAATTCGTACCAACGGCTATTTTATCTCGCCAAGTCGGCGTGATCCGCAATCAGTCACTGATTTTAAACTTACCGGGGCAGCCAAAAGCGATTGCTGAAACCTTGGAAGGGCTTAAAGATAAAGAAGGGAATGTCGTGGTATCCGGTATTTTCGCGAGTGTGCCATACTGCATCCAACTCTTGGATGGTCCATATATCGAGACTGACCCAGCGATTGTTAAAGCATTCAGACCTAAATCTGCAATACGTACTGCGGAATAATATCTATCTAAAAAATCAGGCGGATTTTTGCCCGCCTGATAGTGTCAACAGTATAGAGTCTATTAATTAGCTACGTTGACCAATTGGCAGAATCGTTTTGCCATATTGCTCATTTAAAATTTCTGCCATTGCTAAATAAAAGGCACTCGCACCACAAATAATCCCTTCATAACCAGCGAATTGTAACAGAGCCGCATTGTTAGTCAGATTACCGATCGCTAATAGTGCAAATAGCACGGTTAGGCTGCCGAAGACAAATTGCAGCACTAAATTAGCTTTAAAGGTACCTAAAAACATAAAGAAGGTAAAAACTCCCCAGAGCAGCAGGAATATCCCTAAAAATGCGGGGTCAGTTGCTTCTGCTAAGCCCATGGTTGGTAAAAACAGTAGACCAACTAAAGCAATCCAGAAAAAACCATAAGAGGTAAATGCGGTTGCGCCAAAAGTATTTCCTTTCTTATATTCAATAAGTCCAGCGATCACTTGGGCAATACCACCGTAAAAAATTCCCATACTTAAAATAACGGATGATAGAGGGAAAAAGCCTGCGTTGTGGATGTTCAGCAGGATTGTTGTCATACCAAAGCCCAATAAACCAAGTGGGCCTGGATTGGCAAGCGAACTAGATTGCATATAACCTCTGGTAAAATTTTTAAAAATCAAATAGATATGATGAATGTTTGAAATCCCATAGTATGGGGACGCGCATGATACTCAGTTTTAATTGTCGAAACAATGATCGAAAGACTGGTTTTTTTGTATTAAATGTAAAAATTTTTTAATCCCCCCCTTGATGAATGAATTTGTGACCCCATCTTTATGTCATCAACAGTTATCAATCCGAATTATTGTGAGTTGCAAAAAAATTAAGGTTACAAAAAAAATCAAGGTTGAAGTAAAAACTCCCTTGAAAATGAAATATTGAGCCTTATATAGATTGATATCGAAATTAATTAAAAAGAATTCCTTTGGAGGCGTTTGATATGGGTAAAATTATTGGTATCGACTTAGGTACAACTAACTCATGCGTTGCAATTATGGATGGTACTACTGCGCGTGTTCTTGAGAACAGCGAAGGCGATAGAACTACTCCTTCCATCATCGCTTATACACAGGATGGTGAAATTTTAGTTGGTCAGCCAGCAAAACGTCAGGCTGTGACTAACCCAGAAAATACATTATTTGCGATCAAACGTTTAATTGGTCGTCGTTTCCAAGATGAAGAAGTTCAGCGTGACGTGTCTATCATGCCATATAAAATCATCGCAGCAGATAATGGCGATGCATGGTTAGATGTGAAAGGGCAAAAAATGGCTCCGCCACAAGTTTCAGCTGAAGTTCTGAAAAAAATGAAGAAAACCGCGGAAGACTATCTGGGCGAACCAGTTACTGAAGCAGTAATTACTGTTCCTGCTTATTTTAACGATGCTCAGCGTCAAGCAACAAAAGATGCGGGTCGTATCGCAGGTTTAGAAGTAAAACGTATCATCAACGAACCAACTGCTGCTGCACTGGCTTATGGTTTAGATAGAGAAGTTGGCAACCGTACTATCGCGGTTTACGACTTAGGTGGTGGTACATTTGACTTATCAATCATCGAAATCGATGAAGTTGATGGCGAAAAAACGTATGAAGTTCTGGCAACCAACGGTGATACTCACTTAGGTGGTGAAGACTTTGATACTCGTTTAATCAACTATTTAGTTGAAGAGTTTAAGAAAGAACAAGGTTTTGATCTGCGCAATGATCCACTGGCAATGCAACGTCTGAAAGAAGCTGCTGAAAAAGCAAAAATTGAGCTGTCTTCTGCTCAACAAACAGACGTTAACCTGCCATACATCACTGCAGATGCGTCAGGTCCAAAACACATGAATATCAAAGTGACCCGAGCAAAACTGGAGTCACTGGTAGAAGATTTAGTTAAACGTTCTATGGAGCCAGTTAAAGTTGCTCTGCAGGACGCTGGCTTAAGCGTAGGCGACATCAACGACGTTATCTTAGTTGGTGGTCAGACTCGTATGCCAATGGTACAAAAAGCGGTTGCTGATTTCTTCGGCAAAGAACCACGTAAAGATGTTAACCCTGATGAAGCGGTAGCGATTGGTGCGGCTGTACAAGGTGGTGTTTTAGCGGGTGATGTTAAAGACGTTCTGTTACTTGACGTAACTCCACTGTCTTTAGGTATCGAAACCATGGGTGGCGTGATGACTTCGTTAATTTCGAAAAACACCACCATCCCAACAAAACATAGCCAAGTGTTCTCAACCGCAGAAGATAACCAAGCAGCAGTAACTATTCATGTGTTGCAAGGTGAACGTAAACGTGCGGCAGATAACAAATCGTTGGGTCAGTTTAACTTAGATGGCATTCAAGCAGCTCCACGCGGTATGCCTCAAATCGAAGTCACATTCGATATCGATGCTGATGGTATCTTGCACGTTTCTGCAAAAGACAAAAATAGTGGTCGTGAGCAGAACATCACCATCAAGGCATCTTCTGGTCTGAACGAAGAAGAAATTGCGAAAATGGTTCGTGATGCAGAAGCGAATGCTGAAGCAGACCGTAAATTTGAAGAGTTAGTACAGACTCGTAACCAAGCAGACCAACTGATTCACGGTACTCGTAAACAAATCGAAGAAGCGGGCGATAAATTACCAGCTGAAGATAAAGCGAACATCGAAAAAGCAACTTCTGAACTAGAAGTCGCGACTAAAGGTGAAGATAAAGCAGATATCGAAGCGAAAATCCAAGCGCTGGTAACTGCATCAGCTAAACTTTTAGAAATTGCACAGCAGCAAGCTCAAGCGGGCGGCGCAGCGGGTGCAGATGCTAAAAAAGATGACGATGTCGTCGACGCTGAATTCGAAGAAGTTAACGATAAAGACAAAAAATAAGGCCCTTAGCGGGCGCAGTGACTATCGAAAATAATGGTTACTGATACCGGACACGGGCGTTGAGGGAACTCTGCGCCCGTGTCTGCATGTTAAGGGAAAAATAAATGGCTAAAAGAGACTTTTATGAGGTTTTAGGCCTCGAAAGAAATGCGACAGATAAAGATATTAAGCGAGCGTATAAGCGCTTAGCAATGAAACATCACCCTGACCGTAATCAGGATAATAAAGATGAATCTGAAGCTAAATTTAAAGAGATAAAAGAAGCTTACGAAATTCTATCCGACGAGCAAAAACGTGCGGCTTATGACCAATATGGGCATGCGGCATTTGAGCAAGGCGGCATGGGTGGCGGCGGTGGCGGTTTCGGCGGCGGCGACTTCAATAGTGATATTTTTGGTGACATCTTCGGTGATATTTTTGGAGGCGGTCGCAGACAACAACGCCAAAGCCGTGGTTCAGATCTACAATACAACATGGAACTGACTCTTGAAGAAGCAGTCCGTGGAGTGACCAAAGAGATCCGTATCCCAACATTAGAAAGTTGTGATGTATGCCATGGTAGTGGTGCAAAACCGGGAACTAGCGCTGATACGTGTTCAACTTGTCACGGTATGGGACAAGTTCATATGCGCCAAGGTTTCTTCTCGGTACAGCAACCTTGCCCAACTTGTCACGGTCGTGGAAAAGTTATCAAAGATCCGTGCAACAAATGCCATGGTCAAGGGCGTGTTGAAAAATACAAAACCTTGTCTGTTAAAATCCCTGCGGGAGTTGATACCGGTGACCGCGTTCGCTTATCTGGTGAGGGTGAAGCTGGCGCAAATGGAGCACCTGCGGGAGATTTATTTGTTCAGATGCATGTATTGCCTCACGATATTTTTGAACGTGATGGTAATAACTTGCACTGTGAAGTTCCAATTAACTTCGCAGTAGCGGCACTGGGCGGTGAAATTGAAGTGCCAACTCTTGATGGCCGCGTGAAGCTGAAAATCCCTGCCGAAACTCAAACAGGCAAGACCTTCCGTATGAAAGGTAAGGGTGTGAAATCAGTGCGTGGTGGTATGCAAGGTGACTTGATGTGCCACATTGTCGTTGAAACACCAGTTAAACTGAATGAGAAACAGAAAGAGTTACTCAAAGAGTTTGGCGAATCATTAGGCGGTACGGGGGGCGAGAAAAACAGCCCCCGCTCAAAACGCTTTTTAGATGGCGTAAAAAAATTCTTTGATGACTTAACCAGTAAATAATTGGTTTATCATTAAGTACAGATAATGGCTGATCCTGCGAAAAACGGGATCAGCCATTTTTTTATTTCACACTTTCGCCACTTGCAATGACAGTTTGGCGAACGTTATCAGCAAACTGCTGAGCATCTTTGATAATGGCTTTTTCATCCACGGTAAGAACGTTACGTTCTTCCATTAAAATATTTCCATCTACAATGGTATGGCGAACATTAGAGCCATTAGCACCATACACGAGAGCTGCATATGGGCTGTACATCGGTACCATATTTGGGGATTTAGTATCGACAACAATAATGTCGGCTAATTTACCGACTTCGAGCGAACCTAATTTATCTTCCATATGAATAGCTTTAGCTGATCCTTTAGTTGCCAGTTCAACAACGGTAATCGGTGGCATAGCCGATCTATCTTTATTTTCGAGCTTGTGAATTTTCCCAACAAGATTAAGTTCATTCATGGTAGTTAAGGTATTACTCGACATAGGCCCATCGGTGCCTAAGCCTACGCGAATCCCTTTTTCTAACATACGTGTGACAGGGGAAACTCCTTTGGCTGACTTGGTGTTTGCACTGATATTATGAGCGACTCCAACATCATACTGTTTTAATAAATCGAGATCTTTTTCATCCACCATAATGGCATGAGCTGCAATGACTTTATTGTTCAAGGCACCGATATCCGCCATATATTGAACTGGGCTTTTTCCTCCAGTGCGCTTTGCTATTTCTTCTTGCTCTCTATCGGTTTCGGCTAAGTGGATCATGACAGGAACATTAAGCTCTTGGGATAATTTCGCAATTTTTTGTAAGTGCTCAGTGGTATTAGTATACGGCGCATGTGGTGCAAAAGCGGGGGTGATCCGAGGGTGATCTTTATATTGCTGAATAAAATTGACGGCATAATTGATACCTTCATCTGCATTTTTAGCATCAGCAACTGGGAATTTAATCACTGACTCACCAAGAATGGCACGTAAGCCAATTTTATCGACGGTTTTGGCAACTTCATCTTCAAAATAATACATATCCACGTAGGTCGTTACGCCCCCTTTTACCATTTCGACGTTAGCTAAATTAGCCCCAATTCGAACCATATCTCGGGAAACCATTTTGCTTTCTAATGGAAATATATATCGATGTAAACGGTCAGGAACATCATCGGCTAATGATCTAAAAACGGTCATCGAGGCGTGGGTATGGGTATTGATTAGCCCTGGCATGACTATATCTCCAGCCACATTTAATTGTTTTTTAGCGGTATATTGGCTGACTAACTCAGGGCCACCAACGGCAACAATCTTATTTTTATTAATAACGACCGTACCTTGTTCAATGACTTGATTATCTTTGTCCATGGTGAGCACGGTGCCATCAACAATCATTAAATCTGCGGGTGTTGGCGTAATTGTAGGTGCGGAAAATGCTGACAAAGGCGTTGCCACAATAGACATGGCAATTAAGGATCTTAAAAGGGACATTCTCACCTCATAATTAAATGACAATAAACGCTAAATTTCTCGAACGACGATAAATGATTCTAACAAGAAAATTGATTTTCCAGTGATGATATTAACTGGCTAATTTAGCGAGTAAAACGCCAAGTAAAATAACAATACAAGCGAAGACTCGCATTAAATTAAATTTCTCTTTGAGAAACACAATAGAAAGAAACATAGCAAATAACACACTGGTTTCCCGAATTGCAGCAACCAAGACGATGGGGGCTTGGCTCATCGCCCAAATAGCGATTCCATAGCTGATTAGCTGCATTAACCCACCTAATAACCCGGAACGCCAGTATTGCTGAAACCCATCTAATAATGAACTGCGGTATTTAATGGCACCGGGAACAGCAAGAATGAGTCCATTAAGTAAAAATAACCACAAAGTATAGGTGACAGGATCTTGGCTGGCTCTTGCTCCATATCCATCCGATAGGGTATAGCAGGCGGTGAAAAATGCGGTACATAAAGCAAAAATAAGGGCTTTCCCTTTAATATTTAAGGAAAATTTTCTACCAGCAAAGGCAATAGCCACCACGCCGGAAATAATCAATAGAATTCCTACAAAACTTAAAATGGGTAGAACTTCATGAAAGAGAACAACACTCAATAGCGCAGTAATTAAAGGTGCTGACCCCCTAGATATGGGATATATCTGGCTGAGGTCTCCATGGTTATAAGCTTGACTTAAAAAGTAGATATAACCGAGATGAAAAAGAACGGATAGAACAAGCCATGGAACTGCTTCTGGGGCTGGCAATCCAAACCAAAAGAGTGCAGGGATAGTGAGTATGCCGGAAAAAACGGCAATCATCACCAAGCCAAAAAAGCGGTCATTACCAAATTTAACGAGAGCATTCCAGCTTGCATGGCAAAAAGCGGCGAGCAGCACAGAAATCAGAATAGATAAGGACATAATATAAACAGGGAGCCGATGGCCTAACAATCCATTCAGTATTCATTAATTCGATTTTTTTGTGAAGCTTAAGCTCTTCGATATTGAACTTTGATTCTATTTTTGCGAAGCGCTTCGAAAACAAAAATAAACGATTATTTTTACTGTTCAAAAATTGATACCGTCTTATTAGTCCCTAAAAAAATTGAATTTTTAAAGCGCTTTACTAAGTAAATTTATTGTTTGTTTTTAGAATAATTGTCTATAGTGAAATTAACGATTTATTATCATTTGTTGTGATCTTAAATACTAATGATTCGGAAAAAACGATCATTAATGCATAAATAAACGATTTTTTACGAATTAATGATTAGCATACTATTAACATTCAAAAACATTTTTTGAGGTTATACATATGACAGCAATTATTCGTAAATTTTTAAAATTAGAAGCAGCAGGAGGGCTACTCCTGATTATTGCTGCCATAGTCGCATTGATAATGGCTAACTCGCCATTACAAGGGGCTTACCAGCAATTTTTAGATATTCCGGTAGCAATTAAAATATCTTCACTAGAATTAGATAAGCCATTAATTTTATGGATTAATGATTTCCTTATGGCTGTTTTTTTCTTAGTTGTTGGTCTTGAAGTAAAGCGTGAATTATTGGAAGGATCCCTCGCGGGGCGTGACCAAGCGATATTTCCAGCTATTGCAGCTTTAGGCGGAATGTTGGCCCCGGCGTTAGTTTATCTTGCATTTAATGGTGCAGATGACGTAACTCGTCAAGGTTGGGCAATTCCAGCTGCAACGGATATTGCATTTGCACTGGGTGTGATGGCGCTATTAGGTAAAAGAGTACCAACTCAATTAAAAGTGTTTCTACTGGCGTTAGCGATTATTGATGACCTAGGTGTTATCGTAATTATAGCGTTCTTTTATACAAATTCGGTCTCCATGATTGCGTTGGGGCTGGCGGCATTATGTGTGGCGATCCTGATTTTGATGAACTGGCGTCGAGTGGAAAATACGGCGGCTTATCTTGTCATTGGGCTTATCTTATGGGTATGTATCTTGAAGTCAGGTGTACATGCTACGTTAGCGGGTGTGATCGTCGGTTTCTTAATTCCATTGCGTGGAACGAATGGTACTAAACCTTCAGAAGAACTGGAGCACATGCTTCACCCTTGGGTGGTTTATTTAATTTTACCGATATTCGCATTTGCCAATTCAGGTGTTCAACTGAATGGAGTGACTTTTGATGGATTAATGAGTCCATTACCTTTAGGCGTTGCTGCTGGGTTAATTTTCGGCAAACCGATCGGTATTTTCTTATTTAGTTGGATTTCGGTAAAAGTAGGATTGGCGAAATTACCGGAGTCGATTAACTTGAAGCAAGTATTCGCAGTATCTGTACTTTGTGGGATCGGTTTTACCATGTCTATATTTATCACTGGTCTAGCCTTTGAAGGGTTAGATGAGGTGTATAGTACATACTCTAGACTGGGAATTTTAATTGGTTCTACCACTGCGGCATTGTTAGGCTATGTGATGTTAAGGATTGTCTTGCCAAAACCAAAGGTGACTCAATCAGATGATGAATTAACATCTAAAGCGTAATTATTAGTAAGAATTTCCGAGTCAATCATCTATGATATACCCGTGGTATAAGTACTTTACTGCGGGTATTTTAACTTTATAACTCCTGAATGATGGGAACAGGTAAATCGTATGGTCAGTATGTACTACGACAATTATTGGCGATACAAAAGGAATCGATATGCGGGTTTCACATCTAAATTTTAACCATCTTTACTATTTTTGGCATGTCTGTAAAGAAGGTTCTGTCGTTGGGGCAGCAGAAGCACTTTATCTGACTCCACAAACTATCACAGGGCAGATAAAAGCCCTTGAAGAGCGTTTGGGCGGTAAATTGTTTAAACGCCAAGGGCGTGGTTTAGTACCTTCAGAACTAGGGCAATTGATTTTCCGTTATGCGGATAAAATGTTTATGCTCAGCCAAGAGATGCTCGATATCGTTAACTATAGTCGGGAATCTAACCTATTGTTTGATGTGGGCGTTGCTGATGCATTATCGAAACGTTTGGTGAGTCGAGTATTAGAAACGGCAGTTGTGGAGCATGAGCAAATTCATTTGCGCTGTTTTGAATCGACCCATGAACTCCTACTGGAGCAGCTTAGCCAACATAAATTGGATATGATTTTATCTGACTGCCCAGTGGACTCTTCACAGCAAGAAGGGCTGTTCTCGGTTAAATTAGGGGAGTGTAGCGTAAGCTTTTTCTGTCGTCAGCCTGTGCCGAAGAAACCTTTCCCAGAATGCCTTGAAGAGCGTCGACTATTAATTCCGGGGCGCCGTTCTATGCTAGGTCGTCACCTGCTAACGTGGATACGTAATCAAAACTTACAAGTTGAAGTACTTGGCGAATTTGATGATGCGGCGCTAATGAAAGCATTTGGGATGTATCACAATGCAATATTTGTTGCACCATCTTTATACGCATTAGATATTTTTGCAGACAATGAAGTTGAGGAAATAGGGCGGTTAGACAGCGTAAAAGAAGAGTATTATGTGATTTTTGCCGAAAGAATGATCCAACATCCGGCGGTACAACGAGTCTGTAATAAAGACTTCTCTGATTTGTTCTCAACACCTTTTGATAGTCTCGAACAAAAAGTCTAGCAGACAAAAAAACCGGCCTAAGCCGGTTTTTTTAGTAATCAAGAAGCGAAATTACATTGCTTTGATTTGAGCAACTAAGTTAGCTTTATGACGTGCTGCTTTGTTTTTGTGGATCAAGCCTTTACTAGCATGGCGATCAACAAGCGGTTGCATGTCATTGAATGCTTTCTGTGCAGCTTCTTTATCGCCAGCAGCGATAGCAAGGTAAACTTTCTTGATAAAAGTACGTACCATAGAGCGACGGCTAGCATTGTGCTGGCGACGTTTCTCTGACTGAACGGCACGTTTCTTAGCTGATTTGATATTAGCCAAGGTCCAACTCCCAAATGTATTCTATGAGGACAATTCAAAGGTCGAGGAATATGCCCTGTCGCCCTTCATTTGTCAATGGATTTGTGCAAATAAACATCGTGTACTTCGATGTCAACATGCGTTGTGAATGGTGCAAGATTCTATCAGTAAATATTAGAAGAATACAGATCTTAGCATGAAAAAAAGCATAATTGATGGCAGATAATGCAAATCATTTTTGGTGAATAAATTTTTTTAGGGATATCAATAGGTCAACAAGCTCGAATTTACCCATATTTTGCCTGTTTTTTGTACTGCGCATGGTTTCAAGTAAAATCGCTGAGGATAAAACGATAAAAATTGAATATTTTTAGAGACCTCAGCGGAAATTTGTTGTATTGATAACCCACTGGTTATCCCAACTTTTTGATATCCCACTCTACTCAGATGTGATTAGTGAGCCCGCCTCGTGCGAATGCTGGCTGAACAGTGTAAAATCATTTGATTAAATAGTGTAGAAATCAAAAAAATAGGGTTTAATGAAAGCTTTTACGAACTTAGGTTAACCTTATGCGTCGTACAAGGTATAATCCTGCAATTTCCTCGGTATTGAGCCTGTTATGGAGCTAATTCGCGGTATACAGAATATCCGCTCGTACCATCATGGTTGCGTGCTGACTATTGGTAATTTTGATGGTGTTCATCGCGGACACCAAGTGTTACTTCAAAATTTGAAGCTCAAAGGCAAGCAGTTAGGACTACCTACTGTTGTGATGATTTTCGAGCCACAACCTCTTGAGTTTTTTACAGGGGATAAGGCGCCTGCTCGATTAACTCGCCTGAGAGATAAAGTAAAATACCTTGCTGATAGCGGGGTGGATTACCTATTGTGTGTCGAGTTTAACCAGCATTTTGCTTCACTAACGCCTGAAGCTTTCGTGTCTGACTTACTGGTCGACAAACTTGGGGTTAAATACCTTGCGATTGGTGATGATTTTAGATTCGGAAAAAATCGCATGGGAGATTTCACCTTTTTGCAGCAAGCAGGTGAAAGGCTCGGCTTTGAGGTTGCAGATACTGAAAGCTTCTGTGATTCAGGTATACGCATTAGCAGTACGGCAATTCGCAAAGCGATCCAAGAAAATAACCTCGTATTAGCCGAAAATTTATTAGGTCACACGTACTGCATTAGCGGTCGTGTTGTTCATGGTAATCAACTTGGTCGCACGATAGGTTTTCCGACAGCAAACCTACCGTTAAAACGTTTAGTCACACCAGTGACTGGCGTGTATGCTGTAGAAGTTCATGGTTTAGGCGATAAGCCTCTACCGGGTGTGGCAAATATTGGCACACGCCCAACGGTATCTGGAAAAGGTACCCAGTTAGAAGTCCATCTTATTGATGCCAACATGGATCTATATGGGCGTCATATTGACGTAGTGTTACGTAAAAAATTACGTGATGAACAGCGGTTTGCTTCCCTAGACGCGCTGAAGGAGCAAATTGCTAATGATGTAGTTGCCGCAAGGGAATACCTCGCAGCAATTGGAATCAGATAATTTAGCGGAAAATTGGAACTGAGAATCGATGAGTGACTATAAAAATACCCTGAATCTACCAGAAACAGGGTTCCCAATGCGTGGCGATCTCGCTAAACGCGAACCACAGATGTTAGAGCGCTGGTACAAAGAAGGTTTGTATCAGGCAATCCGTAAAGCAAAATCGGGCAAGAAGACGTTTATTCTGCACGACGGTCCTCCGTATGCGAACGGCAGTATTCATATTGGTCACTCAGTAAACAAAATTCTCAAAGATATTATTATTAAATCCAAAGGGCTGGCGGGCTTTGATTCCCCATACATCCCTGGTTGGGATTGCCATGGCTTACCTATTGAACACAAAGTTGAACAAATCGTGGGTAAACCAGGGGAAAAAGTTTCCGCCGCTGAATTTCGTGCGAAATGCCGTGAATATGCTAAAGAGCAAATCGAAGGGCAAAAAGCTGATTTTATCCGTTTAGGTGTGTTAGGTGAGTGGGATAAACCTTACCTGACCATGGATTTTAAAACCGAAGCGAACATCATCCGCGCATTAGCAAAAACTATCGCCAACGGCCACTTAGTGAAAGGAGCAAAACCTGTTCACTGGTGTACCGCATGTGGTTCTTCACTGGCAGAAGCTGAAGTTGAGTATTACGACAAAACGTCGCCATCTATCTATGTTCGCTTCCCTGCGGTAGATAGCAAAGCGGTATGCGAAAAATTTGGTGTTGCTAGTGATAAAGTCCCATCTTTAGTGATCTGGACGACAACGCCTTGGACCTTGCCAGCAAACCGTGCGATTTCGTTGAATCCAGAATTCAAATACTCTCTGGTCGATGCCAATGGTGATTTAGTCATTCTGGCAACTGACCTTGTTGAAGATGTGATGAAAACGGTCGGTATTGAGTCATGGGCTGTATTGGGTGAATGTGAAGGCCGCGCATTAGAATTATTGCGCTTCGAACATCCATTTATGGGCTTTGATGTACCTGCAATTTTAGGTGACCACGTGACGTTAGATGCGGGTACTGGTGCGGTTCATACTGCACCGGGTCATGGCCCTGAAGACTATGTGGTCGGTCAAAAATATGGTTTAGAAACCGCAAACCCAGTGGGTCCAGATGGTTGTTTCTTACCCAATACCTACCCAACATTAGATGGCTTATTTATTTTTAAAGCCAACGATGTGGTGCTGGATATTTTAAATGAGAAAGGCTTACTGATGTACAAAAAAGCTATTTCTCACAGCTATCCATGTTGCTGGCGCCACAAGACGCCCGTTATTTTCCGTGCGACACCACAATGGTTTATCGGCATGGATAAAAACGGTCTGCGTAAACAATCTCTGAAAGAAATTGATATCGTTCAGTGGATCCCTGGTTGGGGGCGCGCCCGTATTGAATCAATGGTTGAAAACCGCCCGGATTGGTGTATTTCTCGTCAACGTACTTGGGGTACCCCAATGTCGTTATTCGTACACAAAGACACCGAAGAACTGCACCCACGTACCTTAGAGTTAATGGAAGAGGTTGCTAAGCGTGTTGAAGTCGATGGTATTCAAGCATGGTGGGATCTTGACGCTGCTGAGTTGTTAGGCGCAGATGCGGAAAGCTATCGCAAAGTTCCAGATACGTTAGACGTATGGTTCGATTCAGGATCGACCCACTTTGCTGTGGTTGATGCGCGTCCAGAATTCCACGGGAATTCCGCAGATATGTATCTGGAAGGTTCAGACCAGCATCGCGGCTGGTTCATGTCTTCATTGATGCTGTCTACCGCGATGAAAGGTAAAGCGCCTTATCGCCAAGTATTGACTCATGGTTTCACTGTAGATGGCCAAGGCCGTAAGATGTCTAAGTCTTTAGGCAACACAGTGAGCCCACAAGAAGTCATGAACAAACTGGGTGCGGATATCTTACGTCTTTGGGTTGCATCAACAGATTATACTGGCGAAATCGCCGTTTCTGATGAAATCTTAAAACGTGCAGCAGATTCTTACCGCCGTATTCGTAACACCGCACGTTTCTTACTGGCAAACTTAAATGGTTTCAATCCAGAAACTGATATGGTGAAACCAGAAGATATGGTGGTGTTAGATCGTTGGGCGGTAGGTCGTGCGCTTGAGGCTCAAAAAGAGATTACAAAAGCGTATGATGAGTATGATTTCTTAGGCGTTATCCAACGTTTAATGCATTTCTGTTCGATCGAAATGGGCTCATTCTACCTCGATATTATCAAAGACCGTCAGTACACTGCGAAAAGTGATGGCTTAGCTCGTCGTAGCTGCCAGACGGCACTGTTCCATATCGTGGAAGCGTTAGTTCGTTGGATCGCGCCAGTTCTGTCCTTCACATCGGATGAAATCTGGAGAGAATTGCCAGGTAAGCGTTCACAGTTTGTTCTCACTGAAGAATGGTACGACGCTTTATTTGGTTTAGATGCTTCTGAAGCGATGAATGATAACTTCTGGGCTGACTTATTAGCGGTTCGTGACGAAGTGAACAAGGTTCTGGAACAAGCGCGTACAGATAAACACATTGGTGGTTCTCTGGAAGCCTCTGTGACCTTATACGCAGATCCAGAACTGGCAGCGAAGCTGAATAGTTTAGGTGATGAACTGCGTTTCGCATTGCTAACATCTCAAGCGAATGTTGC
This sequence comes from Providencia sp. PROV210, assembly GCF_028479445.1. NCBI lineage: Bacteria > Pseudomonadati > Pseudomonadota > Gammaproteobacteria > Enterobacterales > Morganellaceae > Providencia > Providencia sp. PROV210. The sequence goes on along the minus strand of NZ_JAMPNQ010000009.1, from coordinate 109,563 downwards.
TGATATTGCAACGGCTCCAGCAGATGCACAGCAGAGCGAACTGAAAGGTCTGAAAATTACCTTTAATAAAGCAGCGGGTGAAAAATGCCCTCGTTGCTGGCACTATGCTAGTGATATTGGTGCAGTGGCTGAACAACCAGATATTTGTGGTCGCTGTGTGACTAACGTAGCCGGTAACGGTGAATTGCGTAAGTTTGCTTAATGAAAACACCTATTTGTTCTACGGGTTTGCGTTGGCTGTGGCTAACGGTTGTGATTATCATCGCAGATTTAGGGATTAAGCATTTAGTCTTAAAAGACCTGGTTCTGTATGAAGCACATCCAGTGATTCCGTTTTTTAACATTATGTATGCTCAAAACTTTGGAGCCGCATTTAGTTTTCTGGCGGATAAAGGCGGCTGGCAACGTTGGTTCTTTGCTGGAATTGCGATTGCGATTTCTATCATCTTAATGGTGATGATGTATCGTCAAAGTGTTAAAAAACGCCTCAGCAACATTGCTTATGCATTGATTATCGGGGGAGCAATCGGTAATTTATTTGACCGACTCGTCCATGGCTTTGTTGTCGATTATATTGATTTTTATGTCGGCGACTGGCATTGGCCGACTTTCAATCTAGCGGATATGGCGATTTGTATTGGCGCAGCATTAGTCATATTTGAAGGCTTTTTGCCTGAGAAACCCAAGCAAGAAGACACCAAATAGAGCAGATAGCGCGATAGGTTACTAAAAACCTGATATTGCACATTAATAATCACAGCCCGGATATAGCCGGGCTGAATTTTATGACAGAAAATAGGTTTAGATATGTCTACTCAAATACAGCCGCAGAGTTCTGTTTTACTGCATTTCACTTTGAAATTGGAAGACGGCTCAACGGCGGATTCTTCTCTTGCACAAGGAAAACCTGCGTTATTTGTCCTCGGCAATGATTCTCTATCCCCCGAATTGGAAGCGCAATTAATTGGGCTTTCAGTTGGTGACAAGAAGACATTCTCTTTGGCTGGGGATACGGTATTTGGGAAGCATAATCCAGATCTAATGCAATACTTTTCATTACGTGATTTTATGGATACAGGCATTCCTGAAATTGGCACTATCATGCTGTTTACTTCAATGAATGGCAGTGAAATGCCGGGTGTTGTAAAGTCCATTGAAGGGGAATCTATTACGGTTGATTTTAACCATCCACTGGCTGAACAGCAGATTACGTTTGAAATTGAAGTTATCGAAATAGACCCACAATTGGAGAGTCAACATGCAAATATTAATGGCTAATCCTCGTGGATTTTGTGCGGGTGTTGACCGTGCAATCAGTATTGTTGAGCGTGCGTTAGAAATTTATGGCGCACCAATTTATGTGCGTCATGAAGTGGTACATAACCGCTATGTGGTGGATGATTTACGTCAGCGCGGCGCTATTTTCATTGAAGATATTTCAGAAGTCCCAGATGGCTCGATTTTAATCTTCTCTGCTCACGGCGTTTCTCAAGCTATCCGCCAAGAAGCTCGTTCACGTGATTTAACCATGTTGTTTGATGCGACTTGCCCATTAGTGACAAAAGTCCATATGGAAGTGGCAAGAGCGAGCCGTAAAGGCAAAGAAGCCATTTTAATTGGGCATGCGGGTCACCCAGAAGTCGAAGGCACCATGGGGCAATACAGTAACCCTGAAGGGGGAATGTATCTCGTGGAAAGCCCTGACGATGTTTGGCATTTACAGGTAAAAGATGAAAATAACCTGTGTTTTATGACCCAAACCACGCTTTCGGTGGATGATACCTCCGATGTGATCGACGCTTTAACTCGCCGTTTCCCGAACATTGTCGGACCACGCAAAGATGATATTTGCTATGCAACGACTAACCGCCAAGAAGCGGCGCGTGAGTTAGCTGAAAAAGCGGATATCGTTCTGGTTGTGGGATCGAAAAACTCCTCGAATTCTAACCGTTTGGCAGAGCTAGCATCCCGAATGGGAAAAGCGGCTTTCTTAATTGACGGTGCAGAAGATATCCAGACTGACTGGTTAGTGGGTAAGCAAATTATTGGCTTAACAGCAGGGGCATCCGCGCCAGATATTTTAGTTCGCCAAGTTATTGATCGTTTGAAAGCGTTAGGTGCTGATTCTGTTGTCGAGCTGCAAGGGCGCGAAGAGAATATCGTATTTGAAGTACCGAAAGAGTTACGCGTCGACGTCAAAGAAATTAGCTAATTTAAAAAATTAATAAAGTGATAGCCATTGTTAAGCATGGCTATCACGCTCTATTTCCTCATTTTATCCCCTACGATACAAATTTTTCTGATAATCATTTCCCTTTCTACGCTTTTATTAATACCCCCTGATTATTGCTGGCGTCTCGATACAAGATTCTTTAAGGTGTAACTATGATTTAGTCTTAGTTATCGCCCAATTTATTATTCAAGGATCAAAAATGGCAGATTCAATGGTACGTGTTGCGATTGTCGGTGCAGGTGGTCGTATGGGACGCCAATTAATTCAGGCAGTGCAAGAACAAGAAGGTGTTCAATTAGGCGCGGCTCTTGAGCGTGAAGGCTCATCGCTAATAGGAACAGATGCGGGGGAATTGGCGGGTATTGGTCAAATCGGAATTAAGGTTGTCGGTGGGCTAGATTCTGTCGTTGATGACTTTGATGTTTTGATTGATTTCACACGTCCCGAAGGCACATTACAACATTTAGCATTTTGCAAAACACACCAAAAAGGCATGGTAATCGGTACAACAGGGTTTGATGAACAAGGCAAGCAAGCCATTGCTGATGCAGCAAAAGTTATTCCGATTGTGTTCGCTGCCAACTTCAGTGTTGGTGTGAACTTGGTGCTGAAATTACTGGAAAAAGCGGCGAAAGTAATGGGAGATTACACTGATATTGAAATTATTGAAGCTCATCATCGCCATAAAGTTGATGCTCCTTCAGGCACTGCATTAGCGATGGGTGAATCTATCGCGGATGCATTAGGAAAAGATCTGAATGAGTGTGCAGTGTATGCACGAGAAGGCTATACCGGAGAGCGCGAACCGGGCACGATTGGTTTTGCTACTGTACGTGCTGGTGATATTGTTGGTGAGCATACGGCGATGTTTGCTGATATTGGTGAGCGTGTAGAGATAAGCCATAAGGCTTCTAGCCGTATGACGTTTGCTAAAGGTGCAATTAAAGCATCTTCATGGATTAGTGCTAAAAATAATGGGTTATATAATATGAAAGATGTCTTAAATCTTGATGTTTTATAATTTTTTTAAATAAAAATCATAATAAAATCAAGCATCATTATTTAATGATGCTTTTTTTAAGTGTTATGAATTTATTTTTTATTGAGTTTATTGTTTGTTGTTGTTTTGTGTTTTATTTCCATTGTTTTTCATTGAAAATTTAACTTTGGATTCACTTCTGACTGCGTTATCATCATTTTTAACTTTTCTTTGCTATTAATCGTTTGCTTTTCTACCTATGAATAGTTATTTCATTGCCTTCTCGACTAAAAAGTAGGTAATAAAGTAAAAAAGTAAGGTAAATGTGAAAAAAAAGCATTTTTTTCTAGACAAGACCCTATCTCATCATTAGAATGCGCGCAATTTGCCAAAAATCTGCTTAAAAACTCATTTTGGCATTGATTTAGATCGCAAAATCTGAATTAATATGCAAAAAACGTGATTGATTATTCTCCGGAGGGTGTTTTGATTAAGTCAGCTATATTGGTTCTGGAAGACGGAACCCAATTCCACGGGCGCGCCATAGGTGCTGAAGGGGCCGCTATTGGAGAAGTCGTTTTCAATACTTCAATGACCGGATATCAAGAAATAATTACCGACCCTTCCTATTCCCGCCAAATTGTTACTCTCACTTATCCCCATATTGGTAATGTCGGCACTAATGCTGATGACGAAGAATCTCCTAAAGTACATGCTCAAGGCCTCATCATTCGTGACTTACCATTAATCTACAGTAACTTTCGTGGTCAGGAAGGATTGTCTGAATATCTAAAACGTCACAATGTGGTGGCTATTGCAGATATCGACACACGTAAATTAACCCGCCTGTTGAGAGAAAAAGGTGCGCAAAATGGTTGCATCATTGCCGGTGACAATCCTGATGTCGCATTAGCACTAGAAAAAGCGCGTGGCTTTACGGGATTAAATGGTCTGGATTTAGCCAAAGAAGTCTGCACCAAAGAAATTTATAGCTGGACTCAACGCTCTTGGAATCTAGATGAAGGGCAACCCGCAGCAACGAAGGCCGATGAATTACCATTACATGTGGTTGCTTATGATTTTGGTGCCAAACGTAATATTCTGCGCATGTTAGTTGACCGTGGTTGCCGCTTGACGGTGGTTCCTGCAACGACTCCAGCAGAAACCGTTTTAGCCATGAACCCAGATGGTATTTTCTTATCTAACGGCCCAGGCGACCCAGCACCTTGTGACTATGCCATTAACGCCATTCAAGAGTTTCTGAAGACTGAGATTCCGGTATTCGGAATCTGTTTAGGTCACCAATTACTGGCGTTAGCCAGCGGTGCTAACACGGTGAAAATGAAGTTTGGTCACCACGGCGCCAACCACCCAGTTAAAGATTTAGACAAAGATGTTGTGATGATCACCGCTCAAAACCACGGTTTTGCGGTAGATGAGTCGACATTACCCGATACATTACGTGTGACGCATAAATCTCTGTTTGATGGAACCTTGCAAGGTATCCACCGCACAGATAAACCTGCATTCAGTTTCCAAGGTCACCCAGAAGCGAGTTCTGGTCCTCATGATGCAGCCGGTCTTTTTGACCACTTCATTGATTTAATAAATGAATATCGTCAAAACACACCACGTCAAAACGCAAAATAATCGGGGAGCAGAGAAATGGCAAAACGTACAGATATAAAAAGCATTCTGATCTTAGGTGCGGGTCCAATTGTTATCGGTCAAGCATGTGAATTTGACTACTCTGGTGCACAAGCGTGTAAAGCGCTGAGAGAAGAAGGTTACCGAGTTATTTTGGTGAACTCTAACCCTGCTACCATCATGACTGATCCTGAAATGGCAGATGCTACCTACATCGAACCGATTCACTGGGAAGTCGTACGCAAAATTATTGAAAAAGAGCGCCCAGATGCGGTATTACCGACCATGGGAGGGCAAACAGCCCTAAACTGTGCGCTGGAACTTGAGCGTAAAGGTGTACTGGCTGAATTTGGCGTCACCATGATTGGTGCAACAGCCGATGCGATTGATAAAGCTGAAGACCGTCAACGCTTCGATAAAGCGATGAAAAAAATTGGCTTAGGCACTGCGCGTTCAGGTATTGCCCACACAATGGAAGAAGCTTATGCCGTCGCTGACGACGTTGGCTTCCCTTGTATTATCCGTCCATCATTTACCATGGGTGGAAGTGGCGGCGGTATCGCCTATAACCGTGAAGAGTTTGAAGAAATTTGTACTCGCGGTTTAGATTTATCTCCAACCAACGAATTATTAATCGATGAGTCACTGATTGGCTGGAAAGAGTATGAAATGGAAGTTGTCCGCGATAAAAAAGACAACTGCATTATCGTCTGCTCAATTGAAAACTTTGATGCGATGGGGATCCACACTGGCGACTCTATCACCGTAGCGCCTGCGCAAACGCTGACTGATAAAGAATACCAAATCATGCGTGATGCCTCGATGGCAGTATTGCGTGAGATTGGGGTAGAGACTGGTGGTTCTAACGTTCAATTTGCGGTTAACCCAAAAGATGGTCGCTTAATTGTTATCGAAATGAACCCTCGCGTATCTCGCTCATCAGCACTAGCATCAAAAGCAACGGGCTTCCCAATTGCTAAAATCGCCGCGAAACTGGCAGTGGGCTACACCCTCGATGAGTTAATGAATGACATTACTGGTGGCCGTACCCCAGCATCATTTGAGCCATCAATCGACTATGTTGTGACAAAAATTCCTCGCTTTAACTTCGAAAAATTTGCAGGTAGCAACGACCGTCTAACCACGCAAATGAAATCGGTTGGTGAAGTGATGGCGATTGGCCGTACTTTCCAAGAATCTATGCAAAAAGCACTGCGTGGCTTGGAAGTGGGCGCAACAGGTTTCGACCCGAAAGTGAGCCAAGATGACCCTGAATCATTAACTCGCATTCGTCGTGAATTGAAAGATGCTGGCTCTGACCGTATTTGGTACATCGCGGATGCATTCCGCGCTGGCTTATCGGTCGACGGTATTTTTAACCTGACCAATATCGACCGCTGGTTCTTAGTGCAAATCGAAGAGCTGGTACGTTTAGAAAATGAAGTGGCAGAGCTAGGCATTAATGGCCTGAACAAAGAATTTTTACGCCACCTAAAACGTAAAGGTTTCGCGGATGCACGTTTAGCGAGCTTAGTGGGTGTTTCTGAAACAGAACTACGTAAATTACGCCAAGGCTATGATTTACACCCAGTCTATAAGCGAGTGGATACCTGTGCCGCTGAATTTGCCACAGATACCGCGTATATGTATTCCACTTATGAAGAAGAGTGTGAATCCAACCCGAATAACGACAAGCCAAAAATCATGGTGTTAGGCGGTGGTCCAAACCGTATCGGTCAAGGTATCGAATTTGACTACTGCTGCGTACATGCTTCTCTAGCGCTGCGTGAAGATGGTTACGAAACCATCATGGTGAACTGTAACCCAGAAACAGTCTCTACCGACTACGACACTTCAGACCGCTTATATTTTGAATCGGTAACGCTGGAAGATGTACTAGAAATCGTCCGCATTGAACAGCCTCAAGGCGTGATTGTCCAGTATGGTGGACAGACACCACTGAAATTAGCGCGTGCGCTGGAAGCGGCGGGAGTTCCTATCATTGGGACTAGCCCAGATGCTATCGACCGTGCAGAAGACCGTGAACGTTTCCAACAAGCCGTTAACCGCTTAAACTTGAAGCAGCCAAAAAATGCGACGGTAGCAACCATCGAACAGGCTGTAGAAAAAGCGGCAGGCATCGGTTATCCGCTGGTGGTTCGCCCATCTTATGTCCTCGGTGGCCGTGCAATGGAAATCGTCTATGACGAAGTTGACCTGCGTCGTTACTTCCAAAATGCAGTGAGCGTTTCTAACGATGCGCCAGTCTTACTCGACCGTTTCCTTGATGATGCGATTGAAGTGGATGTTGATGCTATCTGTGACGGCGAAATGGTACTGATTGGCGGCATTATGGAGCACATTGAACAAGCGGGCGTTCACTCTGGTGACTCAGCTTGTTCACTGCCAGCTTATACATTAAGCCAAGAAATTCAGGATGTGATGCGTGAACAAGTGCGTAATCTTGCCTTTGAATTACGTGTTCGCGGCTTGATGAACGTCCAATTCGCAGTGAAAAATAACGAAGTTTATCTGATTGAAGTGAACCCTCGCGCAGCCAGAACAGTTCCATTTGTATCTAAAGCAACGGGGGTTCCTTTAGCGAAAGTTGCTGCTCGTGTGATGGCGGGTCAAACACTGACTCAGCAAGGTGTCACCGAAGAAGTCATTCCGCCTTACTACTCCGTGAAAGAAGTGGTTCTGCCATTTAACAAGTTCCAAGGTGTTGACCCAATCCTAGGACCAGAAATGCGATCTACGGGTGAAGTCATGGGCGTTGGTCGCACATTCGCAGAAGCATTTGCGAAGGCGATGTTAGGCAGCAGCTCCACCATGAAGAAATCAGGTCGCGCACTGTTATCGGTTCGTGAAGGGGATAAAACTCGCGTTGTGGATTTAGCAGCTAAATTGCTGAAACATGGCTTTGAGCTGGATGCAACTCACGGAACGGCGATTGTTCTGGGTGAAGCGGGTATTAACCCTCGCTTAGTTAACAAGGTACATGAAGGTCGTCCGCACATTCAAGACAGAATCAAAAACGGTGAGTATGACTACATCGTGAACACCACGGCAGGCCGCCAAGCGATTGAAGATTCAAAACTCATTCGCGGCAGCGCACTTCGCTACAAAGTTCACTATGATACAACGCTCAATGGCGGTTTCGCGACGGCATTATCATTAAGCGCAGACCCAACCGATAAAGTGATTTCTGTTCAAGAGATGCACGCATTAATTAAGTAATCATTGAGTTAATAATGAGCAGCCCCAGTGGTGTTATCGCTACTGGGGCTTTTTTATCATGTTAATAATGTGGATTAAATGTTCGCCGCCTCAGCGATAAGCTTACCGAGTTCTTCCCACTGTTCATTATCGACCAAATCAGCCGGAACCATCCAAGACCCACCACAGACAATGACCGAAGATAATGAATTATATTGGTGGATATTTTCTGTATTAATTCCCCCTGTAGGCATAAAACGAACGGGATAAACCGTCCCTAAAGCCTTGAGCATCGATACACCGCCTGAAGCTTCCGCTGGAAAGAATTTTAATGTAGTCAGATTAAATTCAAGAGCTTGTTCAACTAAGCTCGGGTTATTCACACCGGGGATGATGGGGATATTTTTTTGTTGGCAGTAGCTAACAATTTTAGGATTAAACCCCGGACTAACAATAAAATCGACACCGGCATCAATAGCAAGATCAACTTGTTGGGTCGTTAAAATAGTACCTGCGGCAATCAGTAAATCTGGATAGGCGGCTCGCATATTTTTAATTGCATCAACGGCGGCATCAGTACGAAAAGTGACTTCGGCACAAGGTAAACCATTTTCCATTAATGCTTTGGCAATTGAAGTGCCGTGCTTAGCATGATTGATAGTGATTACGGGCACGACGCTGAGTGCGGTTAATTTTTCAATGAGTTGGTTCATTGGGTATCCTTTTATCTTTTGCTCAGTCAATAGTTGGCATTGCATCTAGTGGAATGATAGCGCCCCGGTGTTGGATAACTGTTCCGGCTAATAAATGCCCCATTTTTGCGGCTTCATTAGGGGATGCGCCGAGAATTCGACTGGCTAAATATCCTGCACTAAATGAGTCCCCCGCCGCGGTTGTATCAATGATGTGGTCAATTTGATTGGCTGCAATGCTAATGCAGTGGTTATCAATGATGACGAAACAATCATCCCCTCCGCGTTTAATCACAATTTCTGGTACCCCATATTGTTGTGTACGGGCGATAGTGTCATTTTCATGAGTATCACCATAGAGAGATTTTTCATCATCAAAGGTGAGAAAAGCGATATCGGTAAGATGGAGAATTTGCTGATAAGCTTGCTGGGCAATGTTGGGCGATTGCCAAAGAGTAGGGCGATAATTATTATCAAATATAATTTTTGCGCCCTGTTGTTTGGCTATTTTGAGCATCGTTAATAAACATTGACGCGGTTCCTCGGGTAAAATTGCCAAGCTAATACCGCTCAGATAAATATAATTTTGCTGGTTAAGCCGCTGCTGAGTTTGTTCTTGGGTGCGATCATTGAGCCAAAACTTCGCCGCAGAATTATCTCTCCAATAGAAAAAACGTCGCTCACCATCGGGGGACGTTTCAATTAAATACATACCAGGTAGCGCTTTTTCAGAAAGAAAAACATCTTCTGTATTTATTCCTTCTTTTTCCCAACTCTCAATCATCTGTTGGCTAAAGGGATCTTTTCCTAATCCGGTGAGATAGCGCGTTACGACACCATGATCTTTCGTTAAACGGGAAAGATACAATGCAGTATTGAGAGTATCCCCACCAAAACTTTGTTTGTATAATTCACCTGATTTCTGTAACTCAACCATACATTCGCCGATAACCGCGACTTGCTGATGTGTACTCATTTTTATCACCTGCGTGATGACGATCCATCGTTGATCATGAATTTTTATGAATTAAATAGAGAGCGTTGGGTGAAAAGTAAAGACTGAAAAATCAGCCTTTACTCCGATTTTTTATAGGATTAAAGATAAGTTAGTGGCCAGTGTTTAAAATAAATATGATTAGCTTGCCAGTCTACTTTTTCACTATTATCACTGAGTAAATGGCGCGCAACAGTAAACGCAAACTCAAAACTGACACCTAAACCTTTCGCACTAATAAATTTACCATCAACCACGACATCTTGATCAATGTAGGTTCCATCTTCGAATTTATCCGCAAGTTTATCGCCAGTGCTGTATTGGCGTCCTTCCAGTAAATGATGTGCGGCGAGTACTTTAGCGCCAGATGAACACAGGGCGCAAATGTATTTATCTTCTTGAATATGTCGACGGATAAAGTTAATAACATCGTTATTGGCGCAAAGTCTATCAGTGCCTTTTGGGCCACCGGGCATCATGATAGCGTCATAACTGTGAGATAATTTTTCACTTAGTAGGAAATCGGCACTAATTTTTGTCCCAAAATAGGTATTTAAAACTAAGCTATCCATACACGAAAGGACATCAACATGGATATCCAATCGACGCATAATATCGATAAAAACAACGGCTTCTCCCTCTTCAAAGCCATCCGCGAGTAAAACAGCAACTTGTTTCATGGTATTCCTTGCATCGTGAGATGTTATGTCACTTGATTATTAATGGAGCTAAAGTTTTCCCGCACTTTTACAGACCCGAATTTTATCCATTACGACGGCTTTCATCGCTGCTTTGCCGGGAACAAGGTAGTGACGAGGATCTGTTGCCTCTGGGTTTTCAAGAAAATAGTGTTTAATCGCATCAGAGAACGCAATTTTGAGTTCAGTGGCAACGTTAACCTTACAGATACCAAGATCGATACAACGGAGAACATCGGCATCTGGGATCCCTGATGCGCCATGAAGCACTAGTGGGATCTCGGTTTTTTGGCGTATTTTATGTAGCCGATCAAAATCGAGGCGCGGTTCATTTTTATACATGCCATGGGCAGTACCGATGGCAACGGCAAGGGAATCGATCCCGGTTTGTTGGATAAATGTCACTGCAGAATCTGGATCGGTAAATAAAGCATCTGCCGCATCGACAACTAAATCATCTTCTTGCCCACCTAAGCGCCCTAATTCGGCTTCAACGGTGCAATCCCATTGATGGCAATAATTGACAACTTGCTTAACGATCTGAATATTTTCTTCAAAAGGAAAATGGGATGCATCGATCATCGCAGAACGCACTCCGGCGCTGACTTTTTGGAAAATATCAGGGATATCTTCATGGTGATCGAGATGCAGAGCGACAGGCACTTTGTAGCGCTCAGCGGCTTGCTGACAAATCGCAATCAAATAGTCGCTTCCCGCATAGGAAAATGTACTTGGCGTACCGGCTAAAATAACGGGAGATGACATCTCCGCTGCGGTTTCCATCACAACTTGAATAGTTTCTAAATTGTGGATATTGAATGCGGGGACGGCATAACCGTCCCGTTGGGCTTGGGCTAGCATATTACGGGTTGATACCAGGTACATAATGACCTCTCGCCTTTCATTTGATTTCGATATATAATAATCGAAAGAAATAGAAAGGTAAAAGATCTAAATCACATTTATTCCTTTCTTTTCGAAAGTTAGTGAAAGTTAAGTTAAAAATAATGTGACATTTTGGAGCTATAGCTGGTGATACCTTTGCGTAACAGATTGTTTTTTGGTCTTCTTGATTGACCTATCAGGTTCTCAACGATTTTTTGTGTACAAGATTGCTGTTCTAAGCGGCGTGTTAACGGGCTTTGCTGGTGGGTATATTCCTCACGAAATATCACCGTTACTTCTTGGGTTTCTTTGACGCCAATCACCGAGGCTTTGATGGCCGGTATTTCGAAATGAAAGTCAGATTTTTCGATAGGCAGGGGATTGGCTAGAGCCTCCCAAAGATCGATTCGTTGACCACAATAGAGCGCAACAATGACGGCTCTTAATGACCAAAAACTGCTCGCTGGACCGCTGTAATTATCGACTAATCGAGGATCATCACTGAATAATCCTTGTGTTGGAGCTCCCGCTTTAAATGCCCCATGGCTAATAAAATAGCGTAGCGTATTTTCCAAGGCATTTTTTGCTTCACCCACAGTGACGGATGAACAGCCTAAATCCACGCCAGCAATAAGCGGCGCGGAAACGGCCAGTCGGTAACATGCACTGCGTCCAAAAAAAGGAATGCCAGTCGGCGTCATAAAATGCAGGTAATGTTGATTAAAGTGATTGAGTGATTGTTGGATAAAATCAGTATCGAAATCGGGGGATATTTGGTTAAGCCAATAAAGGGAATAGTAAAATCCCCATGCATTATAGTAATCAAAATTGCCTTTAGCACCATCTCGAAACCACCCATCTCCCACATAAAACTCTTTGACTCGGTCATAGCGCCACAGGGCAATATGGTTGATACCGGTGAGATCTCGAATAACAAATTGAACCAAGAGAGGGAACAAATGCCAATTATTATCGACAATCTCACAATGATTAACTTGCTCAAACCATGTGATGATTTGCTGCTGCAATCTGGGTTCTAATTTATCCCAGACCCAGTCTTTACTGAGCCAGAGTGTTAATGCTAAATCTGCGGATTCACAAATTTTTTGGTCATAATTTTCAAGTTTTCCCCAGTAGCCTTTATGTGTTGGGTCGGTACCGTGAATAAAAGCTTGGCGGATCATATCGCTGATATGAATAGACTGTAAATTTAAGCCGTTCAGCGTCTCTTGACGGCTATGAATTAACCACGCCGCGAATAAAGGAAGTACGCGGCTTACTCCCTCTAAAGCATCGGTACGAACAGTTTGCTGCCCCGGGCGGCCGGGATAATAAGCATGGGTATAGTCCCAAACCTGATAATGGGAAAATGCTTCCGCAACATAACGAACAAGAGTTTCGCAAAGAGATGAAAGTGATTGAGTACGATCTTGAAAGATTTTAATCATAAAATCATCATGGTTTTTATACGCAGACTTACGAACAAATCGTCTAATCACATTCTGCTTGAATAATTTTTTATAGATCTGAAGGTCGGGATGCTCATAAGGGAGCTTTGGACGTTCTGTCGGAGTGATTGGTGTCGCCATAACGAATCTCTATCATGTTTTATGGGCACATCCTTGTGCGTCCATTTCGGTTTTATTTTGCTGAATCAACGAGAACTTGATAGCGGTCTTGTCCCCAAACCACTGGCTTAGGTTGGTCTTTCACCCACTGGTAATAGGCCGATTTCAGTTGTTTAACTTTTTCAGGGTATTTGGAGGCCAAATCAATGGATTCAGATGGATCTTGTTTGTCATTGAATAATTTAGGCTGGTTGGTACCGTCATCATAAAAATAGAGAGCCCATTCACCATCACGAACAGCCCATGAACCTTTAGATAATTTTTCGAGATTCGGATTTTTTGGTGCCTCTTTACGTTGATAAGTGATCCACTCATGATAACCGTGCCAAAAATCCTGATTCTCTTCGCTGTAATGTTTAGTTCCGGGACCTGTCCAATACAGATATTGATGTGGTGATTTTTGTGTTTTCCCTTGAAGTAGCGGCATAATATTTTTACCTTCTACTTTCAGGCTGTCAGGAATGGTGATCCCAGCGCTTTGCAACGCGGTCGGTAGAATATCGATGGCTGAAACCATCGCATCACTTTGTTTTCCCGCAGGAATATGGCCTGGCCAATAAGCCACAAACGGTACACGAACCCCACCATTAAACATTTGCCCTTTAAAGCCCTTATCCATCGCATTCATTGGCATTGGAGACTCATGGACGGCGCCGTTATCAGAAATAAAGAAAATCAGGGTATTTTCGAGCTCACCATTTTCTTTCAAGGTGGTTATGATTTTACCGATTCCTTCATCTGCGGCATTTAATGCAGCAAAATACTTATCCGCCTCAACATTACCGGTATTAAATTTATCCATATATTTGGCGGGAGAAGCCTCCTCTAGCGGGATATGAGGAACGCTATACGATAAATTAATGAAGAAAGGTTTGTCTTTGTGGCCATCAATGAATTTAATGGTTTCATCCGTTAACAAATGGGTTATATAGCCCGGTGCGGGAACATTTTCACCATTGCGCCAAATAGCGGGTGAATTCCAAAGAGCCGCACCAGAAGCGTAATAACTGTAGGCGTAATCGAATCCTCTTTCATGGGGGGCAAATCCCGGCTCTGGTGTAGAGATCATATTGTCATGATAGTCTCGGGTTTGCTTATCTTCGGCAATTTTTGGTTTTTTTATGACTTTTGCATTGTGCCATTTACCAATACTGGCCGTGGCGTAGCCATCTTCTTGGAACAGAGCTGGAAGCAATTTGATATCTTCTGGAATGCCTAACATCGCATCATCATTGCTATAAGTGCCAAAGCTGGCGGGAGAACGCCCAGTAAAAATCCCTGCGCGTGATGGGCCACATACCGGATGAGCAACAAATGCGTTGGTCATCTTGATACCGCCAGCTGCCATTTCAGAGACATTTGGCATTGCGATTCTTGCGGCTTCCACCATTTTATTAATGTCACCATCGTAGCGTGATGGCGCTGGGCGCTTGGATAACTCATTCACATCGAGGCTATCGAGGACAAAGTCAAGCTGACCAGTACCCAAGTCATCCATAACAATTAAGAGAACATTAGGCTTTTCCGGTGTTCCCCCAGCGTTAGCAGCAATCGGGGGAACTAAACAACTGGTGGCTATCAGCCCAGCAAGTAGGCTTTTTTTCACAGACGGTAAATTCACGGAAGCTATCTCCAGATAGATAAAATTATTGCTTATAAGCACGCTGCATTGCAGGGAGCGCATCACTGGCGATTGCACCTTGAGTAATCGCTTGCTGCATAAGTCGCATACCTAAAGCCGTATGATTAAAAATCTTTTTATAAGAACTACATAAATAGTTATGACGATATTTTTCGCCTTCAATGGAAATAATGCGATGCTTTGGACAGCCTCCGTAACAGAGGCTCTGAACCTCGCATTTTTTGCAAAGATTGGTTAACTTGTCGTATTTGTTTTGCCCAAAGCGCAGCTGTTGTTTTGACGTGACAATGCGAGCCAAGGTATTTTGATTCACATTTCCGAGGCGATTAGCCGGGTAAACATAGTGATCGCATGAATAAACATCACCATTTGCTTCGATAATTAATGCCTGACCACAGGTTTTTGATTGAATACACGTTGAGGCAGGGTAGCCCATCCATGTGCCTAATAAGCTGTCGAAGAGACGAACGTAGATTTTTCCTACATCACCTTGGCGGATCCACTCATCAAATACATCGGCCATAAATTGCCCATATCCGTCACTTGGTACGGAAAATGGAGCCATGACCGCATTCGGTCCCGGAGCGTAATGACCACCTTGGGTATGAGGGAAACGTCTATCCACTTCAACGATAGGAATAAACTGGAAAAAAGTGGAACCTAGTGCCTTGAGAGCTTGATAGGTTTCTTTACCCTTGCGCCAGTTTTGGTCGTTAACGACGGTCAGCGTATTGAATTCAACACCATACTCAATGAGGAGTTGGATTGATTTTTTGACGCGCTCAAATGTTGGATTACCGTTGACTGAAATACGGTATTTATCGTGAACGGCTTCGAGCCCATCAATAGAGACTCCGAGTAAAAAATGGTTGTCGGCGAAAAACTGAGCCCACTGGCGGTTAATTGCGATAGCGTTGGTTTGCACACTATTGGTGATGGTTTTTCCTTGGGCATATTGCTTTTGGTATTCCACAACGCGTTCAAAAAATGGCAGCCCCGCGAGCGTCGGCTCACCACCTTGCCATGAAAAATCGACTTGGTCGCCTGCATTGGACTGAATATAGTCTTTGATATAGCGTCGCAATACATTGTCGGGCATCACATCGTGCTGACCGTTTTGGGTTTCCTCATTGAAAACATTTTCTTTTTCAAGGTAAAAGCAATACTCACATTTTATATTGCAGTGATAGCTAGTGGGCTTTGCCATCATATGAAAATAAGCGGGTTGTTTTGAGGACATGGATTTTATCCGAAAGAGTCAGGTTATTTTTATAGCATTACGCAAATCACGAAAAATCAAAAGAGATTGAAATCACATATTTGAAAAATGAAAGCATTTGAAATTCAAGTAAAGGGATTTTGATAGCAAAAAAATGAATTTTACGATCAAAAAATGAAATGTTGAGTTGGTTTTTTACTTTACGTAACACCTGAACTTTTCGAAGTAAAAATTGAAATTAGCACTTTTTACTAATTTACTGTGGATTTACTCCCTAAAATTTCATAAATCTTAGCTTAGTGGCAATATGCTTAATAATTGATTAGTTAAAATACAGTATTTAGCACTTTATTAATTGGTTAGTTTTGTATTCGAAGCTATCATATTGGAAATTTGAAAATATCCGTAAGCACACAATGAATGAATCGAAACTTTGTGAAAGAGATCAAAAGTTTTGTTTTTTTACGTTGTTGGTATTTTTTGGCGTAGTAAACTTAATTTGAAATCAAACGAAAGTAATTCGATTGATTTCGTAAGGAGATGAAAGTGAAAGCGGCAGTTGAGCGGCGTATGGAAATACTCGACATGATTAACCTACATGGTAAAGCAAGAGTCGAGGATCTAGCCGAAAAATTTAACGTCTCAAGTGTCACCATTCGTAGCGACTTAAGTTTTCTTGAGAAAAATGGTTATGTGGTTCGCTCTCATGGGGCAGCAATTCCGAATACCGGATTTATTGCTGAACTCAGTATCCACGAGAAACGTGGTCAGAATGCGGGCACAAAAAATCTTATTGGGAAAGCTGCCGCCACGCTAATCAAGAATGGGGACACCGTCATTTTAGATTCGGGGACAACTACGCGGGAGATTGCGACACATTTGAAGTCGCGTGAAAACGTAGTGGTCATGACTAACGGTTTAGATGTTGCGATGGAGTTGGCGAATGCCGCTGGTGTCGAAGTGTTGATGACTGGCGGTGCATTGCGAAAAAGTGCTTTATCGTTTTCTGGCTCTCAAGCAGAAAACAGCCTCAGAAATTATCGATTTGATAAAGTTTTTCTTGGGGTTGATGGATTCGATTTACGCGTTGGTATCACCACACACAATGAACAGGAAGCCAGTCTTAACCGTTTAATGTGTGAAATCTCGGAGATTGTGATTGCGGTTGCCGATTCTACGAAATTCGGGAAGCGCAGCTGTCATATGATCCGTGAGTTTGGGGGTATAGACATTTTGGTCACTGACTCGGGTATTCCTGAAGAGTATATCCAAGAGCTAAAGGACCATAAAATCGAAGTTATTATCGTCGATAAGGAACAGTAGCGCGCTAACTCCATTAACAACATGGCCATGTTGATTGTGGAGTTAGTGTTTAATGCATCCTTTAGAAAAGATTGTTCAGCAGAATAAATTAGGGAAACAAAACGGTATTTATTCTGTTTGTTCTGCCCATCCCTTCGTGATTGAGGCTTCACTACAGCAAGCGCTGGACAATGATTCCTTTCTTCTTATTGAAGCCACGTCAAATCAAGTTGACCAATTTGGTGGTTATACTGGAATGACGCCTGCGGACTTTTATCAGTATGTCACTGAAAAAGCGGAGCAAGCAGGTTTTCCTCTTCAACAATTAATCCTAGGTGGCGACCACTTAGGACCTAATCGCTGGCAAGATCTCAACGCTGAAGAAGCGATGAAAAATGCAGATGAGCTTATTGCTCATTATGTTGCCGCTGGATTTAAAAAAATTCATCTCGATTGCAGCATGTCTTGTGCTGATGATCCTGTGCCACTCACCGATGAAATCGTCGCAGCTCGCGCAGCTCGCCTTGCCGTGATTGCCGAAAAGACCGCAAAAGAAAAATTTGGTCACAGTGACATTGTGTATGTGATTGGAACTGAAGTCCCTGTACCGGGAGGTGCAACTGAAGCCCTTGAAGGGGTTGAAGTGACGGCACCTGAAGCTGCTCGAAAAACATTAGATTGCCATGCGAAAGCATTCGAAGATGCCGGTGTGGGTGAGTGCTGGTCTCGGGTGATTGGCTTAGTGGTTCAGCCTGGGGTGGAGTTTGACCACACCGGTGTGATTGATTATCAACCTGAAAAAGCCCAGTCCCTCAGTAAAGTAGTGGACGATTATTCTCATTTAGTCTTTGAGGCTCACTCCACTGATTATCAAAATCCTGAAGCTTACAAACAATTAGTCCGTGACCATTTCGCCATTTTAAAAGTGGGTCCTGCATTGACCTTTGCGATGCGTGAAGCGTTGTATTCCTTATGTGAAATTGAAAATGAAATGTTCCCGTCAGAGCAATGCTCCCATTTAAAAGAAAAAATGGAGCAACTGATGTGCCGAGAGCCGCATTTCTGGCAGAAATATTATCATGGAGACGCCCACCAGCAAGCCTTTGCTCGCGTGTACAGCTTCAGTGACCGCATTCGTTATTATTGGCCTGATGAAGAAATTAACCAAGCCATCAATACGCTAATCAATAACTTATCGTCTAAGCCAATTCCGTTACCACTATTGAGCCAATATTTGCCTCATCAATTCCAACAATACAGAGAAGGTTTGTTGGATGGCTCTCCTAAGTCATTTGTGTTTGCGAAGATCCGCGATGTGTTATCGGTGTATGCCGATGCGTGTAAATTCAGTCACTGAGGTTTGACATGGAATATTTAAGTTATCAAACGGCTGAACTGGAACAACTGAATGCGTTCTGGACAGCAAAAGAAATTGAACAACAGCCTGAGTGCTGGGAAAAAGTGAGCGCAGCAGTAAAAGCGCGCCGTACAGAGATTGATGGTTTTTTAGCGCATGTTTTAGCAGCGCCAGAATCTCGAATTATCATGACTGGTGCAGGAACCTCTGCTTTTGCAGGACGTGCTCTTGCACCAATATTAACCGGGCATTTAAAACGCCGAGTCGATGCGATAGCGACCACTGATTTAGTTTCTGATCCCAAAGAATATTTAGCCGAAGATGTACCTACTTTATTGATCTCTTTCGCGCGTTCTGGGAATAGCCCTGAAAGTGTTGCTGCACTGGATGTTGCTGAGAAATGTCTATCTAAAATCTATCATTTGGTTTTAACGTGTAACAGTGATGGCCAGCTATATCGTTATTGTCAAAATAATGTTCACGCCTTGGCACTGTTAATGCCGGAAGAGTCAAATGATCGCTCTTTAGCAATGACCTCCAGTTTTTCGTCAATGATGATGGCGGCATTGTCTATTTTTCTACCTGATACTTTTTATTGCAATGAAGTTAAACCATTTTTTAAAGATTATCACCAAACCTACCAGCAATTTAACCGCACAATTCGTCATGATTATGCAGGGAAATTCAAACGCGTCATTTATTTAGGTAGTGGCGGTTTACAAGGGCTAGCGCAGGAAGCCGCTCTGAAAATGTTGGAGTTAACGGCAGGTAAAGTCGTGGCTAATTATGATACACCATTAGGTTTTCGACATGGGCCTAAGTCTATCGTTAATAAAGAAACGTTGGTCGTGCTGTTCCTTTCGAATGATCAATATATCAGACAGTACGAAACTGACTTATTACGAGAGGTAATTCACGATAATGCATCAGCTATGGTGATCGGGGTCACTGCATCTCCATCTAATTCTTTTTCAAAAGAAAATTTTATTTATATTCCAAAAATGGAGCAATGCTCTGATGCAGCATTACTTTTTCCATATCTGATGTTAGCACAGGCATTTGCATTCCATAGTTCGATTGCACTGGGGAATACACCGGACAACCCATCTCCAACAGGAGAAATTAATCGTGTTGTTCAAGGTGTCACTATTTACCCGTTCTCATATCAAAAAGATAGCGTCAACGCATCTTAAAGATAAACACAATAAATTATAAGAGAGCAAGTTATGCACACACCTAATATTGTTTGGACCCGAATCGATGAGCGCTTATTACATGGGCAAATCCGTATTACTTGGGGTAAACACACTGAAGCAAATTTAATTCTTGTTGCAAATGATGATGCTGCGGAAGGACCTAATGCCGCCTTCATGCAAGCAGGAATGAAAGCGTCTGCGGGTGGAGAATATGCTGTTCGTTTTTTCTCTATTCAGAAGACAATTGATGTCATTAGCAAGGCATCACCACGTCAAAAAATCTTCGTTCTTTGTAATAATCCGACCGATGTCGCCCGTCTGGTGGAAGGCGGAGTGCCTATCACTCACTGTAATGTTGGCAATATGCATTTCCATGAAGGGAAGCGCCAAATCACTAAAACAGTGTCAGTGGATGAGCGTGACTTAGATGCATTTCGCCGCCTAGTTGATAAAGGCGTGACTTGCACCATTCAAAATACTCCCGACCAAACACCCGTGAATGTTTTAGCTCTCGCATCCGCATAAGTCGGATTGAGAAAAAAACTTAATTCTTAGGCGTTTAAGGAAAATTATTATGATCTTTGAAGCTTCGTTAGTGGCTTTATGGGCCTTCTTTTGCGGTATTGATAAGTATGACGTTGCATTAAACATTCACCGCCCTCTGATTACCGGACCTGTTGTGGGTTTGATTATGGGGGATATGCAAATCGGGTTAATCGCAGGTGCAACTCTTGAGCTGGCCTGGCTGGGATTAGTACCGAATGCGGGAGCTCAGCCACCGGATGTGACATTAGGTACCATCGCCGCGGTCGCTTTTGCAGTAATGACTAAACAGCCCCCTGAAGTTGCCATGGGGATTGGGATGCCCATCGCCGTATTAATGCAAATGTTGATTATTGGTTTCTTCGCGATGACTGCATTTACCATGGGTAAAGCTGATCGTTATGCAGAAAACGCAGATGCTGGGGGAATATCAAGGCTTTTAGTCGTCACAATAACGATACGTTCATTACTTTACGCCATTGTGGCTTTCGTCACGGTGTATTTCGGCGAACATGCTGCGGAATGGATTGATCAAAATACACCAAAAGTATTGCTCGAAGGCTTAGGTATTGGCGCGAAAATGGTGCCTGCGATTGGTTTTGCAATGCTATTAAAAATCATGTGGTCGAAAGAAGTGGCTGGGGTGTTCTTCGTTGGTTTCGTGATGACAACCTACTTGAAACTACCAATCATGGCCGTGGCTATTCTCGGTGCATCTGCCGCAGCGCTTTACTACTTTTTCAGTGGAAATGGTAACAAAAATAATTCACAGCCAAGCGAGGATTTTGAAGATGGTATCTGATAATAAAGCCGTGGTAGAAACGAAAAACTTACCTGCTCAATCTTACGTTGATGGTATCGATGAATATCAAGATACAACCGTACGGAAAGTCATTACCAAAAAGGACTTATGGCGCTGTGCATTCCGTGGATTATTTATGGAAGGGAACTTTAACTTTGAACGTATGCAAGGTGGCGGTTTTGCTTTCTCCATTATTCCTGCACTGAAAAAAATTCATGGTAATAACAAGCGTGACTATGCCACGGCATTGAAAAACCATCTGCAATTTTTCAATGCGAGTCCAAAATTATTTACTTTCTTACTTGGCACTGCGGTTGCCATGGAAGAAAACAAAGAGAAGCCATCAACCGTAAACGTCATGAAAGTGGCGGGTATGGGACCTACTGGTGGTATCGGTGATGCTATTGACCATATGACATTGATGCCGTTAACCCTCGCGTTAGGTGCATCTATTGCGATGGATGGCTCGATTGCAGGCCCATTTGTCTTCTTCTTTCTCTACCAGATTGTTCACTTTTTTGTCTATTTCGGGTTGATGTTCATGGGATATCGCGCAGGAACTGCGGCGATGGTGAACATGAGTGATGCCACTGAGAAATTAGCCAAAGCCGCCAACATTATGGGGATCTTTGTGATTGGGGCGCTTTCCGCCACCTTTGTCAAAGTGCAAACCACCGCCTCCTTAGAGCTGGGCGGGAAAGTGGTGGAATTGCAAACCGCGCTATTCGATAAAATCATGCCGAATTTATTACCGTTAGGTTTGGTATTCCTCATGTTCAAAATGGTGAAAGGCACAGGTTTCTGGGCTAAACCACCAGTTCTGATTTTCTCAACATTGGCCTTCGGCGTTATTGGTCATGTACTGGGTGTGCTGTAATTATCTGAATTAAATTGAATTTTAGCGGGTAGAAACTTACCCGCTTAGGAGTAAATAATGATCGGTTTGGTTGTTTCTGGGCACTTAAATTTTGCAAGTGGAATGGCGTCGGCGGTCAGAGCTATAGCGGGTGAACAAGAGAATATGGTGTTTCTCGATTTTATCGAGACGATATCCCCTGATGAGCTGGAGCAGCAAATGCGCTGTGCGATGCAAGCTATGCCTTGTGAGCAAGTTGTATTTCTTACGGATCTTCCGGGTGGAACACCCTGTAATCGCGCCATGGCGATCATGATGGAAAATCCTTCAGTTGAAGTTCTCTCCGGTGTCAGCCTCCCCATGATTGTGAATGCGGCGTTTGAGCGAGAAGGCGTCACAGCAAAAGAGCTGATTTCCATCTTACGTGAAATTGGGGTTAGCAGTATCCAAGACTTGCGTGAGCAACTGTCAACATTATCTGAATTTGAAGATGAAGAAGACGGATTATGAGCCAGCAATACGCAATTTTAGCGGATCGAATTTTTACGCCAGAGGGTATACAGCAGCACCAATATGTCTGCGTTAGCAATGGGACCGTGCAACAAATTACGGGTATTGCTCCAGAAAATTGTCCCATCGTGCATTTAAAAGGACGTTCATTGCTTCCAGGATTTGTCGACATTCATATTCATGGTCGAGCAGGTTCTGATGTGATGGATGCAAGCTTAGAGGGATTGCAAATTATTGCGGATGATTTGGTCAAGACGGGGGTTGCGGCATGGGTAGGAACCACGGTTACGGCACCCATGGACGATATTAAACACGCGTTAATCCAAGTTCGTCAATTTATGGCTCATCAGCAAACATCAGGTGCACAACTGTTAGGAAGCTTTCTTGAAGGCCCTTATTTCACTGAACGTCATCGAGGTTCTCATCCAGTGAAATACCTCAAGGCTCCGACCGTCAGCGAACTTAAATCTTTGCAAGAGTGTGCTGGTGGTTCGTTATTACGGGTCGCGGTGGCTCCTGAAGCTGATGGCGCTATTGATGCTATTGATTGGCTAGTTCAACAAAATATCAAAACCAGTGTTGCCCATACCGCAGCGGATTTTGCCCAAACTAGCGAGGCATTTTCTCACGGCGCTGATTGTGGCGTGCATCTTTATAACGGTATGACGGGATTACATCACCGTGAACCGGGTTGCTGTGGTGCAGTGCTCTATCACGATGTACTCGCCGAATTGATAGCAGATGGCATTCATGTTCATCCGGTCATGATGAACTTGGCATATCGCATGAAAGGTTATCAGCAAGTTGCCTTAATTACTGATTGTATGCGTGCTGGGGGATTACCGGATGGCGAGTATGCCTTGGGCGCTCAAATGGTTCAGGTGACTCAAGGGCAAGCCAGAACCGCAGACGGTTCTTTAGCCGGTAGCACCTGTAGCTTGGATGCGGCACTGCGCAATATGGTGAAACTCGCTCAAGTTCCTGAATGGGAAGCGGTACAAATGGCGACGGCGGTGCCTGCGGAGTATCTCGGCATTGGTCAGCAATATGGCTATATCCGCGAGGGCGCCGTTGCAAGTTTTGCGGTTGTCGATGACAACTTTTATTTAACTGACACATTCATCAGAGGTGAACACGTTCACTCTGTTAATGGGAAAGCCAACTCGTGAGTTTGGTACTCCCCCTGTAAATTATGAGGTATTTATAATGGAAATTCGTCAACCAATTCACAGTGAGCACGCTAAAACGCTGGATACTGCTGGATTACGTAAACAATTCTTAATCGAAGGATTGTTTTGTGAAGGGGAAATGAATCTCACTTATAGTCATATTGACCGCATTATCGTAGGCGGTATTGTTCCAACACATAAGCCATTGGCACTGATGGCAGGGAAAGCATTAGGCGTTGATTTTTTCTTAGAACGTCGTGAACTGGGTGCCATCAATATTGGCGGTGCAGGTAAAGTGGTTGTTGATGGGGAAATATTTGAAATTGCGCCTCGTGAAGCACTTTACATTGGCATGGGCGCGCGTGAAGTAGAATTCAGCAGTGCGGATGCCAATCATCCTGCACGTTTTTATATAAACTGCGCCCCGGCCCATCATACCTACCCAAGTCGCAAAATTACCATTGACCAAGCATCACCGGAAAAACTGGGTAAGGTTGAGAACTGTAACGTACGGACAATTTATAAATTCTTACATCCATCGATTCTACCAACATGTCAGTTATCTATGGGAATGACCGTGTTAGAGCCAGGCAGCCTATGGAATACCATGCCATGCCACACCCATGAACGCCGCATGGAAGTTTATCTGTATTTTGATATGAAAGATGACAACGTGGTTTTCCATTATATGGGGGAACCAACCGAAACTCGTCATATTGTGGTGCGTAATGAGCAAGCGGTGATTAGCCCGAGTTGGTCAATTCATTCAGGTGTCGGTACTGCGGCTTATACATTTATCTGGGGAATGGTGGGTGAAAATCAGGTATTCCACGATATGGATCATGTCGCAATGACAGATTTGAAATAACGCCCGATTACTCCTTTTTATTTTCTTATCTAACAAAACGGTGTTGCTGAATTGGCGGCACCGTAAGAGAGGCATGCCATGAATTTATTTGATTTAACAGGAAAAGTAGCCATTGTCACTGGATGTAATACAGGTCTAGGTCAAGGTATGGCGATTGGATTAGCTCAAGCTGGGGCGGATATTGTTGGTGTTGGAATACAAGATGCACCAGAAACACGTGCCGAAGTCGAAAAGTTGGGACGTAAATTCCACTATGTCGTCATGAATTTAATGGAGCAAGATAAGTTACAAGACCTCGTAGATGATGCGGTATCTGCCATGGGGCACGTTGATATTCTGGTGAATAATGCGGGGATTATTCGTCGTGAAGACTTATTAGAATTTAGTGAAAAAGATTGGGATGATGTCATTAACATTAACCAAAAAACGCTCTTTTTCTTATCCCAGCGTGTTGCTCGTCAGTTTGTGAAGCAAGGTAATGGCGGAAAAATTATCAATATTGCTTCAATGTTGTCATTCCAAGGTGGCATCCGAGTGCCTTCTTACACTGCCAGTAAATCTGCGGTTATGGGGTTAACTCGCGCATTAGCGACGGAGCTTTCTCAATATAATATTAATGTGAATGCCCTCGCTCCGGGTTATATGGCCACAGATAATACCGCAGCACTAAGAGCTGATGCTGAGCGTAATGCAGCGATTTTAGAGCGTATTCCCGCTGGACGTTGGGGGCTGCCATCTGACTTAGCGGGACCTGCAATTTTCCTTGCTTCCAGTGCCAGCGATTATATCAATGGATATACGATTGCCGTTGATGGTGGGTGGCTCGCTCGCTAGTCCATCAGGAGGATCCAAATGGAACAGGTATTATCATCTCAGTCATTACAGCGTGATGTTGTTTTGCAGGATATGAAACGTGTTTATCGTTTTCAATCAAAGCATCAGGTTCGTAGTGTGGTTCGCCGCAGTGGTAAAACACGCTTTATCAAAGATACAGATTGGGAACGCGGTGTTCTGTGGTCGTGTGTTGCTGCCGCTTGGCAAGCAACTCAAGACAGTGAGTATCTTGATGGGGTGTTGGAATATACGTTACATACCGGATTTCGCACGGGGCCAAATCCTCGTTTTGCCGATGATCATGTGTGTACACAAGCTTATTTAGCCGTCAGCTCGCAGTTTTCTCAACCGGAAGTTCTTGAACCGACAATAAAAGCATTTGATTTGATGTTGGATGAACCGAAATTAGGTCGAGAGGACTGGTGGTGGTGTGATGCTCTTTTTATGGCTCCACCGGCTTTCGCTGCATTGTCAGCAAAAACGGCTGATCCCCGCTATCTCGCTTATATGCATCAGGCCTATTGGGATGCAGTAGAGCATTTACGAGATCCCGAAACGGGTTTGATTTACCGGGATTATCGTTATATTCCTGATGGAAAGGGGGGCGAATTACGTGAAGCCAATGGGGAAAAAGTTTTTTGGAGCCGAGGTATTGGCTGGGTGATAGCCTCCGTACCGCGTATCTTGCAGCATTTATCAGCTGATTTTGCAGGAAGCCAACAATACTTAGATTTATTTGTTGAGCTAATCGAGTCTGTTGTGGAATATCAACAAGAAGATGGTTTCTGGCGTACAAGCCTGTTGGATCCTCAAAGCTTCCCAGCTCCTGAAAGTAGTGCAACCTCGCTATTTTGTTATGGATTAGCTTGGGGGATAAACCAAGGTGTATTAGATAAAACGCGTTATCTGCCAATACTTGAAAAAGCATGGGGAGCGCTAAAAAACTGTATTCATGAAGATGGCATGTTAGGTTGGGTTCAATTACCTGCATTTAATCCTCGAGATGTTAAATTTGAACATAACATGGATTATGGTGCGGGAGTTTATTTATTAGCGGGTAGTGAAGTTATTAAGTTATTAGATTAGTAATTATATAAATTAATACGCATCGTTTTTCCATTGCACTTGCTTTAGCTTATCGGTCAAAATATTGGCCGATTTTTTTTGTTTTTATTTTTAAATAAAAAAGAAACCCCACGATAATAATCATGGGGTTTCTTTGTATTATTGAATTTTATTTTTGATTATATTACCAAGTATATTGAATACCAACACGGAAACGGGTTTGTCGGTCACTGGAGAACTTACTTTCTTTCACATTACCAACTTCAACAAATGGTCTCCATAAAGCACCATCATCCGTTTTTATATCATAACGAAGACGTACGTTATGTTGATAATCGAATTTCTTATTATTATAAAGTGGCTGTGCGTTATCCGCCATTTCCCACATTAAATCTAATTGATACTGAAGATCCAGTTTACCCCATTTATAACCAATCCAGCTGTCGAACTCTTGAATTTTAGAGTGGTAGTTACTGCCATTTTCCCCGACTTGGCCGTAATCCCAAACTTTCCACTTATAACGGCCTTGTAAGCGAATACCGTTGTCAAAGGTGTAGTTCAGACGGACATAAGGAACATAGACAAGACCTTGTTTATCGAAGTCGAGTGAGGAGCCTACAAGTCCAACTAAATTTGAATTGAGTTTGGTATAATAAAATGCTGAAAATTCAGAGCCGTCAATTTTCATGGCATCATATGCGCCGTCTTTATTGCCATAACGGGCATCTAATTCAAAACCAATATTTTTCCCTGTATCAAGAAAAGCTTTAATTCTGTCACCACTTTTCCCTGAGGCATCTAAATATTGATGGCGGTATTCAATGGTTGTTTTGTAATTATTTGCATAGGTGTAGTTAGATGCCATTAAAAACAAAACGGTGCCAGATATTAATAATTTTTTCATTATCTTTATTCCGAAGCTAGAGGCTATTTAAGCATTATTTAAATGATTCCCTGTTTTATTTGGGAAATTGTTTTTTTTGTTTATAGAATTGCCATCAATAATAAGATGGCAAGGATGGAATTACTTCACTTCACATTCAGTGATTTTCTTATTCAATTTTTTGGTTGTTGCAGTAATAAATTCACTTGGTCTCCAAGAGTCACCGGTTTTTTCTAACCAAGGGGTTAACTCTTCTTTAATTAATTTCTCAATAAGTGGTTTATTCTCATCGGCAACATTTTTCGTTTGATAAGGATCTTTCACATTATCGTAAAGTGTATATTTCAATGGTTGTCCATCTTGGCGATCAATAACCAATGTGTGTGTTTTGGTGCGTACTCCGCGTTTACCAAAGGAAGGTTCACCGTATGGGATAAACAAATAAAGCTGAGAACTGGCGCTATCCCCTTTACCTGTTGCGACTCGTTCAGCTAAGTTACTACCTTCTACAGAGCCAGGTATCCATTGTTCTAGTCCAAGTAAACCTAAGATTGTTGGATAAATATCCGGTGCAGACATTAAAGCATCGTCTTGACCGGCCTTAATCTTACCCGGAAGACGGAACATCATTGGAACCCTCATGGATTCTTCGTAAGGGTTATTTTTAGTTGGCTGCCCATTAGCACCAAGGCAACTGCCATGATCAGAGAAGAAAACAACCAGCGTATTATCATCAAGTCCCTGTTTTTCTAGCTCATTCATTATTCGGCCAAACTGGTCATCCACGCCATTTACCATGGCGAGATATTCTTTAAAATATTGTGGACCATAGCCTTCTTGATATTCAGCATCCCACTGAACATTCGGACGAGTATTTAATTCTTTAGATGTTTTTCCTTTATAAACATCAAGGTATTTTTGTGGAACTTGGTCATAAGGTGAGTGAGGGGGATTCATGGAAACCACTAATGCAAATGGTTTGGTTTCATCACGAAATTGCCCATTTTCGTTTCGTAAGAATTTTATCGCCATATCGGCTTCGTGTTCTGGTCCCCACTGGTCAACATAGATCGGCTTTTCACGAGGCGTATTATTGCCCCAATACATCGGTTTCATATGTAAATCATATGTGCCGTAAGAGTACCAAAAATCGAATCCATGGCGGCGGTCGGGCGCTGCCCATTCATTCCAATACCGTCCTTCCATCGGGTTATTGTAGCTTTCAATATAAGGGGCATAAGGTGCATCTAAATGCCACTTACCAATATAGCCAGTACTGTAATCTAAGGATTGAAGGACATCAGACCAACATTTTGCATACGGAGATAAATCAATACCGACTTTTCCGCCATAGTCATGAGTATTGCCGGTAATCCCATTACGAACAGGGTATTGCCCTGTCATAAACATGCCACGAAAAGGTGAACACAATGGATAGTTAGAAGCCATCTGTGTCATCACTTTCGCTTGTTTGGCAAACTTATTCAGATTGGGGGTAATCGAAGGATCTTCTCCCATAAATTGTAATGCATGGGCACGCATTTCATCGGGAAAGATAATTAATAAGTTGGGTGCTTTCTCTGGTCGAGAAGGCATGCCATTTGAAGGCATCCCGGTATTGGCTAAAACGGGACTAGAAACCGATATTGCTGCACCGCTGGCTGCTAGTCCTTTGATAAAGGTTCTACGCGAAACAGTCATTGCTTCATCCTCTTTTTGTTTGCGTTTTCTTTCGCTTTGTTGTTTGTTTCTTATTTATACTTTTACATAACTTAAAAAAGTAAGCTATCGAAGATTTTAAAATTGAAATGAAGATCACAAAAAGTGAGCAAAAAGATGTGTTAAATATTAGAGGAATAAAATGATAATTGAATAAAATCAATTAATCATATGATTTATATGAAAAATATATTTTTTGAGAAAATGGCGTAAATAGCACAGTATCTAAGGTAAATATCACTCATTAACATTTTTTCATTTGCTTTCATTTTTTTTGAGTGGGTAAATAAACTCATGAAGATTTTTTCAATAGGAATAGCGTGGGGGATTAGACGTTTGAATTTAAAGTAAAATAAAAGGGCCATTGATGACCCCTCTTTCTATAAATGTTTATCTCATATTCAACTATCTTATTTTGTTAAATTATCATGAGATTAGTCGTGATTAATCTTTCTTACTGCCGCTGAGAACTTTACGGTGTTTCCAATACATCACAATGGAACCAATCAAGCCACTGACGAGAAGAATGACGGGAATAATCATTAAGGCGGTGATGACGATTTGCTCATGATTTCTCACAAACGGAATCTGGTTAATTGCATAACCTAAAGTCACAATAATACCCACCCATAAGAACCCACTTAACCAGTTAAATAGTTGAAAACGGCGATGGCTTAAATCAGAAAGACCAGCAAGCAAAGGCAATAGTGTTCGAACAAAAGCTAAAAAACGCCCGATTAATAGTGCGTATAAACCTTGTCGATTAAACATATCGTTGGCTTTTTTGTGGTATTCGTCGGGGAGTTGCGCTAACCACCGTTTCACCATTTTGGTTTCGCTGAGCCAGCGCCCTTGGATAAAACCAATCCAGCATCCTAAACTGGCCGCAGTCGCGAGCAGCAATATAGTGGGAATAAAATGAAGAACACCTTTAGCGATCAGAGCGCCAGAAAGTAATAAAAGGGTATCACCGGGTAAAAAAGCAGCGGGAAGCACTCCATTTTCTAAGACAATCACCACAAAAAGCACGGTGTATATCACCCAAAGTACTTCTGGGTTGGAAAGCTTCATAAAATCGTGTTGCCAAAGTGCCAGTACGATTTCGCGTATGACTTCCATAATCGTTCCTGTGTTTGCATAAAGCGAATTATGCCCTCTATCTTACAGGAAAAAAGCTAGGCTAGTTTGATTTGTTCGGGGAATTATTGAAAAGGCAGTGGCTAACTGCCCAGTCATATATCGCGGAAATGACAACCTAAAGACGATCAAATGCACGTTGTAGATCATCCATTAAATCTTGAGGATGTTCCAACCCAATATGCACACGGAAAAACGACCCAAGTTTTGGTTGATAATCATATTGGTGCATGCTGATTAAATCTTCGGTTTGATAGCCTAAAATGAGCGACTCAAATCCCCCCCATGAATATCCCATTTTAAAGTGAGTAAAATGATCGAGAAATTGACTAAATTGCTCGGGGGATAACCGGTTTTTTAATTGGAATGAAAACAGCCCGTTGGCTCCAGTAAAGTCACGTTTAAAATATTGATGCCCCGGGTTGCTTGGAAGTGCAGGATGAAAGACTTGTTCAACCGCAGGGTGTTCAGCTAACCAATTTGCGATAGCTAAGCTACTGGTTTCGTGTTGCTTTAAGCGAGTGGCTAAGGTGTGTAGACCTCTGCCCGCCATATAAACAGTATCTGGATCTGCGGTTTGCCCAAGTAGATAGGAGTTTTCTCGCAAAGTTTCAATACAGCGCTGATTGGCAACCGCTACCCCAAGCATTCCGTCAGAGTGCCCATTAATATATTTAGTTGCGGACTGAATGGATATATCAGCATCAAACAGTAGGGGTTTTAGGAGTACACCTGCCGCCCAAGTATTGTCAATCATGATAATAATATCCGGGGATTTGTGGCGAACAGCTTTGACGATAGCGGGAAGATCATGAACTTCCATCGTGATAGAGCCAGGGGATTCTAAAAACACAATGCGCGTATTGGGGCGAATTAGGTCGGCAATTTGCTCACCAATCAGTGGATCAAAATAAGTTGTCTCAACATTGAGATTAGTGAGGATCTTATCGCAAAAATTTTGGGTTGGATCATAGGCAGAGCCAGTCACCAAAATATGTTCTCCGGAAGAGATAAACGACATAATGGCATTGGTGATGGCAGCAGCGCCAGAGGGATAGAGAACGCAGCCTGCGCCACACTCTAGCTCAGTCATCGCTTCTTGAAAGGCAAAATGGGTTTGAGTTCCTCGGCGACCATACATAAGTACACCATTTGCACGATGACGGATTGCGTGTTTCTTATCTTCGACGGAGTCAAATATCACGGAAGAGGTGCGTTGGATAATGGGATTCACCCCTTTTTGGGTATATTTAGGGTTTCTTCCTAGGTGTACCAACTGCGTTTCAGGTCTAATTTTTGCCATGATATCTTCCTTATTTGCCTTTGCCGATAACCTTATTTGCTAATAAATACTCACGGGAGTAGCTAGGTTATCATCTGAAGTTAAATGATTTCAGCGAATAAGAGCAAGTGTAAAAGTGACTACCTGAATATTCTTCATAATAAAGGTATCGATGACCTTAACAGAAAAAAGGGCTTATTTAGCTTACAACAAAGAAATTGCAAAAAATTGCGAATACTAATGATAATTACTATCAATTCGTGCCGTGTTTGATATTATCTGCACATCTTGACGAAAGAGATGGATGGCGTGAGTCAAATTTTGCTTTTAATGGTTAGTCGATGAATGGCACAATCATCGATATAAATTTTTTTATACAACACAAATATAGAGAGTAAAGGCCAACTGATGCGTAAATTAACAGCTTCTATTCTATTGGCGATCGGCTTAATGGGTACAGCGGTTGCTGAAACAACTCCAGCTGTCAGCCCAAGCACACCCGCTACAACTGCAACAACTCAAAATTCAGCAACATCATCAACACCCGCTAATACACCTTCAAATATAGAGGCGACATCAGCGCCTGCAACATCCAACCAAGAATTAACAGTCAACAATACAGTAGTGACTGAAAACGTCGATATTACGACGGATGCTCATGGTGGAGGTTTTGACCAAGATTTATCTGTTTGGGGTATGTATCAAAACGCGGATGTTGTGGTTAAAACGGTGATGATCGGCTTGTTACTCGCATCGGTGATTACATGGGCTCTATTCCTATCCAAAGGAACTGAAATTTTAATTGCTCGTCGTCGTTTAAAATATGAAGCGAAGGCGATTGCAGAAGCTAAATCTCTTGATGAAGCCGTGAGTATTGCAGAAGGGTTTAAATCAGGCAGTATCACTCGTATGTTATTAGCTGAAGCAACCACTGAAAAAGTGCTTTCCGCTAACAGTAACGATCTTTCTGGTATTAAAGATCGTACCGGCTTCCGCTTAGAAAGAGCGGTTGCGGCAATCAGCCGTTATATGGGGCGCGGTAATGGCTACCTTGCAACCATCGGGGCAATTTCTCCCTTTGTCGGTTTATTTGGAACCGTATGGGGGATTATGAACAGCTTTATCGGTATCGCACATTCGCAAACCACAAACTTGGCCGTGGTTGCTCCGGGGATCGCAGAAGCCCTTCTCGCGACGGCAATTGGTTTGATCGCTGCAATCCCTGCGGTGGTTATCTATAATATTTTTGCTCGTATGATCAATAACTATCGTGGTCAAGTTGGTGATGTTGCGGCTCAAG
Source organism: Providencia sp. PROV210 (assembly GCF_028479445.1). NCBI lineage: Bacteria > Pseudomonadati > Pseudomonadota > Gammaproteobacteria > Enterobacterales > Morganellaceae > Providencia > Providencia sp. PROV210. The sequence continues at coordinate 76,904 of NZ_JAMPNQ010000009.1, read as the reverse complement.
CGGCACTACTACTGGGGCGTGATCTCGATCTGGCAAACAGCAAAGCAAGGTAACGATTATGGCAATGCGTTTAGGTGACGAACAAGATGATAGCGGTGAAATGCATGAAATCAACGTAACACCTTTTATCGATGTTATGTTGGTCTTGCTAATTATCTTTATGGTTGCGGCGCCACTGGCTACGGTTGATATTAAAGTGGATTTACCTGCTTCAACCGCTAAGCCTCAGCCGCGCCCAGAAAAACCTGTATTTCTGACGGTGAAATCAGATAGCCAGCTCTTTATTGGTGAGCAAGCGGTCAGTAAAGACCAGCTTGGAATAACATTAGACCAAGCAACGAACACCAACAAAGAAACGACAATCTTTTTCCAAGCAGATAAGACGGTTGATTATGAAACGATGATGGACGTAATGAATGCATTACGTCAATCTGGCTATCTAAAAATTGGTTTAGTCGGAATGGAAGCAACTACAGCTAAGTAGTCGTCATTCCTCTAGGTGCGCTTTACTTTTGATGTTTACTCGCTTGCTATGGAGTAAGTATTTTGAAGTAAGGCGCATTTTTTTGATTGAAATTCATTCTAAATTTAATGAGATTCCCTCCAAAATAATATTTTATTTTATAGTTTCACATCTAAATGGTTTAATTTTTAAGGGGTAAATTTCTCAGATTATTGATGCTATTGTAATATTTAATTCTGATGATTTACTTCGCTTGTAGATACGTATAGCGAGTAAAGTTAATCTAAAATAAACCATTCATATTGTATGGGATTAATGTGGCCTGATACACCACAAATGCATACTCTTAACGAGAGTATGCATTTATAGTTAAACGATGAATATTCCTCGGATGTCATTGATTAATGCGAAAATAAGCAAAAAATAATATTTTAAGCTAAAATAAGTCCTGTTTTACGCGATGATAATAAATTCCCATAAGTATAAAAAATATTAATATCTTTTAATTTAATTGAAAAAATAAAAAAATCCGGTAATTTATTTGTAATGTATTCTAATATAAATATTATTGATTGAATCATATTCAAGCATAAATAAAATATAAAATAATAAATATTGAAAGAGTTGCCTTTATAATGAGGTAAGTTGATTAACTTACTGTTATAACTAGTTTTTACCCTAATTTCTTAGGGGGACTTAAATAAAATGAAAAAACACTTGCGCAACATTTCTATGACGCTATAATGCAATCAATAACATTTAGAAACACTTTTACATACTTTTTAAATTCCAAATTACTTGTTTTTAAATTTACTAATGCTAGGGAATACATAAAGTCAAAATGAATTTTTAATTAGACTTTATATTAAAAATAAATATAACCACTTAAATTTGAATTTAGATCTGTAGTGTAATTGTTAGGATGTTTTAAATGTTATTACTGAAGTCAAATGGGCTGACTTTAGACTACACATAGCAAAGCTGTAATAAAAAATAATTTAAAATTATACTCCTCTATAAATAATATAAGACTAAAACGCTAAGCGCTATCATATAGATAGCGCTTTTTTTTGTTTGTTTTCAGCATACTCTTAACTGAAAATATTTTGATGTCATCAGATTTGAAATAAGGAAAATTTGATGTGATAAAAGAGCCTAAAATCTAGGCTTAAATCAATATTTCTTAAAATATTTAACGTTTATTATTTCACGATAAAAATGAACAGAGTATGATATGCCCCTCTTCGCTGTGGGGCATTTTAAAAACACATCATACAACGGCGAAATTCTTTGCCAGGTGCTGGCTTGAATAAATCTGGAAGTAACAATGACTTGGTCTGAGTTTAAATCTCACTATCTCATCGGTTTTTGGAAACCGTTACCTGCCGTGATCGCAGCAGGGATTTTATCGACTTATTATTTTGGGTTAACAGGGACATTTTGGGCTGTAACAGGGGAGTTTACTCGCTGGGGTGGGCACATCATGCAATTATTTGGTGCTCATCCTGAAGAATGGGGATACTTCAAAATTATCGGTTTTGAAGGAAGTCCACTCGACAGAATTGATGGTGTAATGATTCTGGGTATGTTTGCGGGTTGCTTCGCGGCTGCGTTATGGGCAAATAATGTCAAAGTTAGAATGCCACAACATCGAATCCGTATTTTCCAAGCCATTCTTGGCGGAATTATTGCTGGCTTTGGTGCACGCTTAGCAATGGGATGTAATTTAGCGGCATTCTTTACTGGGATCCCTCAGTTTTCTCTGCATGCATGGTTTTTTGCAGTGGCAACGGCAGTTGGTTCATACTTCGGTGCTAAATTCACCCTGATGCCAATGTTTCGTATTCCTGTAAAATTGAAAAAAGTCTCTACTGCATCCCCGTTGACACAAAATCCAAATACAGCGAAAAAGCGCTTCAAACTAGGAATGGCTATTTTTGCTGCCGCGATGGCATGGGGCTTCTATACATTGCTAGACTCTCCAGTGATGGGGTTTGCTATCCTTTGCGGCATCGGTTTTGGGTTATTGATTGAACGAGCACAAATCTGTTTTACTTCGGCATTCCGTGACCTGTGGATCACCGGGCGCACTCATATGGCGAAAGCGATTATTATCGGTATGGCAGTCAGTGCGATTGGGATTTTCAGTTATGTGCAATTGGGCGCTACGCCAAAAATCCTATGGGCAGGTCCTAACGCCATCATTGGTGGTTTACTGTTTGGTTTCGGGATTGTACTCGCTGGTGGCTGTGAAACGGGCTGGATGTATCGTGCAGTAGAAGGCCAAGTTCATTACTGGTGGGTCGGTTTCGGTAATATCATTGGTGCCACTATCCTTGCGTATTATTGGGATGATTTAGGCCCATGGTTAGCGACAGATTTTGATAAGGTCAACCTTCTGGAAACCTTCGGACCTCAAGGTGGCTTGATCGTGACTTATGTTTTATTAGCTATCGCATTTATTTTGATGTTGTTATGGGAAAAACATTTCTTCCGTAAACGTAATCAAAAACTTGCGAGTGCATCAATGGAGGCCGCATGAGCCAAAAAGAGATAGTACCTGATTATCGATTGGATATGGTGGGTGAACCTTGCCCGTACCCTGCTGTGGCGACGTTAGAAGCGATGCCTTCGTTAAAGCCGGGAGAAATATTAGAGGTGGTCAGCGATTGTCCTCAATCGATTAATAATATTCCGTTGGATGCTAAAAACTATGGTTATAAAGTGTTGGATATTCAACAGGATGGTCCGACAATTCGTTATTTAATTCAAAAATAACAAATACGCGTCATATTTTGCACTGTCGCGGTGTTGGCTTCATGCGTTAGCCCTAGTCACATACTTGTGTATGCTCCTAGGGTCTAGCGCATTTGCCGCCTTGCGACAGCACAAACTATTTAGCGTATTTCAGTGATACCCTAAAATATTAAAGCTACCTATCAGTCGTGAAATTACAACTGATTGTTATAGGTGATAGTTCGGTTACTCATCCTGCCAGTTCTCAATATCCAGCACAAGCTCACACTCATCATCGATGTAGCCACCCGTAGGGATAAATCCCAACTTCTGATAAAATTCAAATGGGCTTTCTTCGCCTTCTCCACAACTATTATATAGGCGTGGGTAACCTTTCTTTTTTAAATAGCGGATAACTTGAATTAAGGCTTCACGCCCAAAACCTAATTTTTGATAAGGCTCAGCGATCATAAAGCGCCATAGCATGATCCCATTGTATTCAAGTTCATCATCATCTAAACCAGAATGCAGCATAATGAATCCAACAGGGACATCATCTGCATAAATGCCTCGATACCAAGCGCAATCTGAGAACTGGGCTTCAACCATGGAGTAGGCATTATCTGCCACCATGCTACGCTGGGCTTCGCTCAGTGTATGGCTAAGTAAACAAATTTCGGAAAAATTTTCTGCGGTAACCTTTTGCAAGGAGACTAGAGAACTTTCATCCACTTCCGGCTCGATGAACTCTTTCATAACAATTCCTTCGCTCTAATATTGACCAATAACTCCATAAAGGGAGTGCGCTATTATTTTTTTATTGAATAAATGAAAATTGCTGCTGATTTGTTACGTGAATGTAATTTAATCAACCAGAGATTCGATTGCCAGTCAATGACTTCATTACGGCTATGCAAGCAGGGTCTAAAAAGAAGTGGCAACTTGCAAAAATGCACGCTGCCATCGAGAGATAGGGGGGATTAAAAATTACTGTTCGGCTTCGCCACCCAATACATCAATCAAACGGGCGATTAAAGCACTCAGTTCACCCGTCATTAAGATATAGTCGGCATCAAATTTTTGGGCAAAATCTTCTTTAGGGATATCTTCATTTTTATCTTTTAATGTATCGCTGAATTTCAATTTTTTTAGCGAGCCATCATCGGATAACATAAATTGGATCCGTTCTTCCCAATCTAATGCGAGCTTGGTGACTAATTTACCGGCTTCGATATGTGTCGCAATTTCATCTGAGATCAAATCTTGTTTCTTACAGCGAATGATCCCACCTTCTTCTAGAATGGCTTTTAATTCAGCTTCATCCATTACTGCAAAACCTTGCGGTAATGATCCGGAGCGAACCCATTCAGTTAAAGTTAACTCAATAGGATCTTTAAAGGTCAATGGGACGACGGGCAGGGAGCCTAAACTTTTACGCAGTAAGGCCAAATTATCTTCAGCTCGTTTGGCACTCGCAGCTTCGACAATAATTAATTGGTTAACCGTATCAATCCAAATGTAGGTTTTACTGAACTTACTAAAAGCGCGCGGAAGAAGGTCATGAACCACTTCATCCTTTAACGAATCTTTTTCAGTCTTTTTCAGTTTTCGAGCTTGGTCGGCTTCCAGTTTTTCAATTTTATCTTGTAATGCTTGCTTAATCACTGGCGATGGCAGCATTTTATCTTCTTTTTTTGCACAAATCAGAATCTGATTATTGGCTGCATGGGTGAGTGCATCGCCTCCACGCATAGGTGGAACCCAGCCTGTTTTCATCATGTCCTGGCTTCCACATGGGGTATAAGCCAGCGGCGCAAGTTGTCTTTCCAGATCATCCGCGGAGAGTGCCAAGTCCCGATTCAGGCGATAGACCAATATATTCTTGAACCACATGAAAAACCTACCTTTGTCATTGAAAACATGTTTTGCAAGGGGGCTATGATAGCGAATTGTCGGTTATTAAGCGAAAAAAAATGCCCGTAACTTCGTGGTGTTTTACTTTCTACCAAGGGAGCCTAATAATGTAGTGAGACAATTAAATTTAAAATAGGTAATAAGCGAGCGCCATTATGAGAATTGGTATTGACTTAGGCGGTACAAAAATTGAAGTGATTGCGTTGGATGATGATGGGCAGATCTTATTTCGTCAGCGTATTGCAACGCCTCGTGGTGATTACGAAGCGACGCTGGAGGCGATTCAAGGCTTAGTGGGCGCAGCAGAGGCTGAGACAGGGCAAACAGGAAGCGTTGGGGTGGGTATTCCGGGAACCTTATCGCCAGTCACGGGGAAAGTTAAAAATGCTAACTCTACTTGGTTAAATGGCCAACCCTTTGATATCGACTTAAGCCAGCGTTTAGGGCGCCCAGTTAAAATGGCGAATGATGCAAATTGCCTTGCGGTGTCTGAAGCGGTGGATGGCGCAGGGGCTGGCGCTAAAGTAGTTTTTGCGGTGATCATTGGCACGGGATGCGGTGCGGGAATTGCGATTAATGGGCAAGTGCATTCTGGTGGCAATGGGGTTGCTGGCGAATGGGGGCATAATCCCTTACCTTGGCAAGATGACCAAGACCGGTTATTTCTCGCTGGCGAAACGTGTTATTGCGGGTTAACAGGCTGTACTGAACAATTTGTCTCAGGCACAGGGTTTATGGCGGATTATAAAAAACTCGCGGGCGAATCAAAAACAGGTGAAGAAATCATTCAGTTAGCCCAAGAAGGCAACAAGCATGCCATAAAAGCATTTGAACATTATCAAGACCGCCTAGCCAAAGCGCTAGCTCAAGCCGTGAACATGCTAGATCCAGATGTGATTGTACTAGGTGGAGGCATGAGTAACGTGGATGAACTGTATCAAAATCTACCAGAAAAAATTAGCAGATGGGTGTTTGGAAGAGAGTTTGATACGCCAATCCGTAAGGCGGTGCATGGGGATTCGAGTGGGGTGAGGGGGGCTGCCTGGCTCTAATTAATGCTCGTCATACTTCACGCCGTAGCTGTGTTGGCTACGTTCACTAACCCTAGTCACATACTTGTGTATGCTCCTAGGGTCTAGCGTCATTTACCGCCTAATAATGCTCGTCATACTTCACGCCGTAGCTGTGTTGGCTACGTTCACTAACCCTAGTCACATACTTGTGTATGCTCCTAGGGATTAGTTTCACTTGCCGCCTTGCTACAGCGCGAATTATTTAGAGCTTGTAAATAGTCAGTAGGTAAAAAATAATCTCAAATCTCAAATCTCAAATCTCAAATCTCAAATCTCAAATCTCAAATCTCAAATCTCAAATCTCAAATCTCAAATCTCAAATCTCAAATCTCAAATCTCAAATCTCAAGCTTTCTCAATCAACTGCTCGATGAAATAGAAAAAATCATTCTAAAAATAACTTAAAAGTTGCTTAGTTGATCAAGTGGAATATGAAATAGGTTCTGGTGAGTTATTTTGTGAATAGATTATTTTGTCGATAACTCAAATAATGAAGGGGGATATTTGAAGATAAATCTATTTTTGTGAGCCATATAAAACTCAGGATTCATAAAAAGACTAAAACCGTGATTTAGTCACAGAAAATGGTTACTGTTTGCAATGTATTATCATTAAAACTTGATATCTAACACACAGTAACCTGTTTTATTTCAATTGCAGTTGGAATTTTAGCCAACAGCCAATAAATGAATCTGGGATTTTCGAGAGGCATTCTCTCAAAAGGCAGCTAAGGGGATTTATCGTGAAAAAGGTTTTACAACTCTCATCTCTGGCATTGCTGGTGGCATTCAATGTCAATGCAGCAACCGTCGACCTACGTGTAATGGAAACATCCGATGTTCACAGTAACCTGATTGACTTCGATTACTATAAAGACAAGCCAACAGAACAATTCGGTCTTGTACGCACGGCAACACTGATTAAAGCAGCTAAAAATGAAGCCACCAACGCGATTTTGGTTGATAACGGTGACTTAATTCAAGGTAGCCCACTGGCGGATTACATGGCAAATAAAGGCTTAAAAGAGGGCGAATCTCATCCCGCTCATAGCCTGATGAACACCATGGGTTACACGGTCGGTAACTTTGGTAATCATGAATTTAACTTCGGATTAGATTACTTAAAACAAGCCATTGCAGGGGCTAAGTTCCCATACGTTAATGCCAATATCGTGGATGCTAAGACGGGTAAAAATTACTTCAATCCATACATTATTGTGGATACCCCAGTTAAAGACCGAGACGGCAAAACCCAGACTATCAAAGTGGGCTACATTGGTTTTGTACCACCACAAATCATGATTTGGGATAAACCTAACTTAGAAGGCAAAGTGAAGGTCAATGACATCACTGAAACCGCGAAGAAATTTGTTCCACAAATGAAGAAAGAGGGCGCTGATATTATTGTCGCGATCCCGCATTCTGGTTTCTCTCAAGAGCCATACAAAGCGATGGCAGAAAACTCAGTTTATTATCTCAGTGAAGTTCCGGGCATCAACGCAATCATGTTTGGCCACTCCCATGGTGTGTTTCCAAGCAAAGAGTTCGCGGATATCAAAGGTGTCGATGTTGCTAAAGGAACCGTGAATGGTATTCCTGCTGTCATGCCGGGACAATGGGGAGATCACTTAGGGGTTGTTGATTTAGTTGTGAATAACGACAGCGGCAACTGGAAAGTGGTTGAAGCACAAGCTCATGCTCGCCCAGTCTATGATAAAGCCAATAAAAAGGCGCTGGTGGAGCGTGATGAAAGTCTGGTCAAAATTATTGAACAGCAACACCAAGGAACTCGAGATTTTGTCGGGCAGTTGATCGGTAAAGCATCTGAAAATATGTATAGCTATTTGGCATTGGTGCAAAGTGACCCTACCGTACAGATCGTCAATGATGCACAAATGGATTATACCCGTAACTTTATCCAAGGTGACCCTGATCTGGCAGATTTACCAGTATTAGCTGCGGCTGCACCGTTCAAAGCGGGTGGACGCAAAAATGCTCCGGCTGAATTTGTGGAAGTCGAAAAAGGGGATTTAACTTTCCGTAATGCGGCAGATCTCTATCTATATCCAAATACATTAGTGGTTGTTAAAGCAACCGGAGCCGATGTGGTTGAATGGTTAGAATGCTCTGCGGGAATGTTCAATCAGATTGATGCTCAGTCTACAGCGCCACAAAGCTTAATTAATTGGGATGGTTTTAGAACGTATAACTTTGACACAATTAGTGGTGTAAATTATCAAATTGACCTGACTCAGCCAGCGAAATATGACACTGATTGCCAAGTGGTTAATAAAGATGCTAACCGTATTAAACAGGTTACATACCAAGGCAAGCCGATTGATCCAAAAGCAACGTTCTTGATCGCAACCAATAACTACCGTGGTTACGGTGGTAAATTTGCCGGAACAGGCGATAGCCATATTGCGTTCGCTTCCCCAGATGAAAACCGTTCAATCTTAGCGGCTTATATTGCGAAAGTATCGAAAGAGAAAGGTGAAGTAGTCTCTAAAGCTGATAACAATTGGTCATTTACACCAATTAAAACAGATAAAAAATTAGATGTTCGTTTTGAAACTTCGCCAAGCGAGAAAGCTGCCGAATTTATTAAACAACATGCTCAGTATCCAATGAAGCAAGTCGCTACCGATGATATTGGTTTTGCTATTTACCAAGTTGATTTAACTGAGAAATAATTTAAGCAGTAAAAGTAAGTCTTTAAGCCTGTCTGAATGTCAGGCTTTTTTTCATATGAATGTTTTGCGGATGACATTTATATGAAAAAAATAATTTAAGGGAGTAATGGATGTTTATTGACCATTTAATGTGCCAATAAAATAGACTTTAGATGTTAAATAGAGCTCGAGGAGCTAAAGCAATGGAATAATATCGACTCCTCGAGCATACAGACTTATTTTCTCGGTAGTTAAATTATTCATAACGCACGTTCAACATTGGTAATTTACTGGATTTGTCATATTCGACTTTGACATACTCAGATTCAACTTGTTGCCCATTTTTTAATGAACCCGAAGCGGAAACTGTTTTGCCGTTACGATAACACTCAACATTAACATTCGTTTTCTCTGAGACATTAACTTGGCATTGCGGTTCATAAACATAACCACTAAATGAAACTGCTCCTCCTGACGACTGGCTTGTATTATTGGCGAAAGAACAGCTGGAAATGAATATTGCAACAACAGTTGTTAATAAAGATAAACGTTTCATAGTCCACCCCCTTTATAACACTGACCCACCATCCAATGGTATTTTGTGCTCTCATTTTTAGTGTAGTTCAAATATCGATGATGCAAAAAGAAAATTTTAATCTATACGTAAATACTAGTATTTTTAGAATATAACATATTGATATCAATCAAATTAAAGTTTGGTTTTTATTTCATGCTATTGATTAACAAATTTAATTGTTATAAATAAATGACCAAAATATAAAATATAAATATTATTTTTGAATAGGGTTGGTTAATTTTTATTAATATATTCTATGGCAGATTTAAATGTAGATATATTCCTAATAGGTTGGAATTTTATATTGTTAATAAATTAATGATAATATGGTTTGGTGAATAGGATTATATGACAGGGAAATGACGGAAAATAAAAAAGGTTTCTGCGAATGCAGAAACCTTTAAGTAAAAATCTTTCAGGATAATTTATTTAAAAACTTTGAAACGAACATCATCGTCCATAAAGTCTTTATCACCAGCAGGCTGTTCAATTGAACCAAATACCATTTGAGCACGTAAAATCCAATTAGCTGGAATATTCCACTCTTTTTGGACTTGATTATCAATTAATGGGTTATAGTGCTGCAGTGATGCTCCCACATTTTCCTGGGATAAAGTCGTCCATACTGCCAGTTGCGCCATACCGCTCGCTTGTTCTGACCAGATAGGGAAATTATCTGCATACAGTGGGAATTGTTCTTGTAAGCCAGTTACAACATTTTCATCTTCAAAGAATAAAACGGTACCTGCACCGGCGATAAAACTATTAATTTTTTGCTCAGTTCCAGCAAAAGCCGCTTCTGGTACGATAGCGCGTAAAGCTTCTTTGGTGATATCCCACAGTTTTTTATGTTCTGCGCCAAATAACACGACAATACGTGAAGTTTGTGAGTTAAATGCGGATGGAGAATGTTTGACGGCTTCTTTAATCAGTTCAGCGACTTTCTCTTCTGAAATTGGTAATTTATCGCCTAAGTTGTAAATAGTGCGACGATTTTTAATCATTTCGATAAATGCATTAGACATTTTTGTCCCCTTGCTTTTGTGTAGAGCACGGCAATTTATTGAATAACTTCAGAAGCCGTAACTTGTTTTGTTGTTAACAACTATAGCGCTATCAATTCGAAATCATAGAAAAAAAATTTAACCTATATATTCAAATTTTTGCAATAAGCACTAAAAAATCAATTAATTCATAATGATATGCTATTTTTTGTCAATTAATACGATATTGACTAGGAAGCTCACTAACACCAAGACCATTGGTTTTTTTTACGAGAATTTGAACGGGTATACGCTCTTTCATGGCTTCCACATGGCTGATGACACCAATCGTTTTTCCCGATGCATTAAGGCTTTCTAAAGCATCAAGGGCAATGTCTAAAGTCTCAGCATCTAAAGTGCCAAAACCTTCATCTAAGAAGAGGGATTCTAGTTGGGTTCGATTACTAACCATATCAGACAGCGCAAGGGCTAGGGCTAAACTTACCAAGAAGCTCTCTCCCCCAGATAACGTCTTTATATCGCGTACACTATCAGCTTGCCAACTGTCGATCACTTGCAGTTCAAGGTTCGCTAAGTGACTACGTTGGAGTAGGTATCGACCATGTAATTTATCGAGTTGTTGATTTGCCAATGAGACTAAACAATCGAGAGTAAGCCCTTGAGCATAACGGCGGAATTTATCCCCCTCAGCAGACCCAATTAAACTGTTTAAATAACTCCAATCATCGTAACTTAATTGGCTCTGTTCAATTTTATTCAATAACTCTCGTTGCTGATGGCGCTGTTGTTTATCCGCATCTAATTGACTGATTAGCCGTCCTTGCTGCTGATTTATCTCTTTAATTTCTATATCTAATTGGTGCAATGCCTGCTGAATTTGTTCCAATGATAATTCAGAGAAATCACTAAGTTGTTGTTGTTCATGGTTAGTGATTGCTAACTGACATTCTTTATAACGCGTTTCGCTCTGCAGTAATTGCTGGGAAACTTGTTGTTTTAATTGCTCCAACTGCATTTTTTCTTCTGCTGGGAGCAAAGCTCTAAGAAATTGTTCCTGAGTATCGAATGGGCTACTGGCCAGTGATTCAGAGAATTGATTTTGTACTTGCTCATATCGATGGGTTAACTGTTTAACGAGTTCGTTAAGTTCTTTCAAGCTACCTTGTAAGGCTGCCATGCTCTTCTCAACATGGCTGATTTGTTGAGTTAGTCCCTCTATAGCAAGGGAGAGCTGAGTTTGTTTTTCCTGCATTTGGGTGACAAACGCATTCACTGTCTGCCCTTCCAATAAAGTACGGCGTCGAGCCTGCTGCTGTTCCAATTGTTGGCTTAGCTGTTGTAATTGCTGTAAATCTAAAGTGATTTTTTGCTCCAACTGACTTTTGTGGACGGTTTCAACGGTGAGAGCCGCAGTATTGACGTCAATTTTTTGAGTGAGTTGCTGAGCTATCATTTTTTGTGATTCGTAGCGTTTCGCACGCTCTTCAATATCCATAAACCAAGGCTCGAACTGCTCTTGGGTTGGTCGTGCTAACTTGAAGGGCGCGAGGGACGCTTCTAATTGTTGAACTTGCTGTTCATAACGCTGTTGTAGGGTTTGGTGCTCTACTTGGTTTTCAGTTAGCTGTTGTCGTTGATGTTTTAAACGTTCATCCAGTAAGGCTAACTCAGCTTGCTGTTGCTTGGCTTGAGTTTGCTGCTCATGCAATTGGTTTTTGGCATCTTGGTATTGGCGCTCTAATTGGGCAAATTCATTGAGCATAGCTTGCTGGCTTGTTAGCTGGTTTTGTAATTCTGTTTGTAGCTGCTCAACAGCGAGTAATTCTTTGGCTAATTCAGGTGTAAGTGCTTGCTCACAGATTTGCTGCCATTGTAGGTCGAGTGCACTTAATTGTTCAGTTAATTGCGAACTTTGCTGGAGATTCTCTTGCTGGCGCTGTTTTTCGGCTTGTAGAGATGCTTGTAGCTCAATAACATGCTTTTTTTCAGACTCAATTTGGTTAGCCAGTGCTTTTAATTGCTGCTGAGTTTGATTGACGGTTATCCCTTGATATTCATGTACGGCGGGATGCTCCAATGAGCCGCATAATGGGCAAGGGGTGCCTGCTAATAATTGTTGGCGCTCTTGCTCTAAGCTAACAATTTTTTGCTCAAGCTGTAATTTCTGCTCTAAAATTTGTAATTGTGGTTGTAACTGAATGACACGTTCTTGGACGGTTGTACTTTGTTTTTCTAGCTGAGTAATGGTTTCAATTAATTGATTTTGTTGATGTTGTAGTTTCTGTAATTGCTGTTTTTTATCGGCGTGCTGGGTGATCAGCATCGGAAGTAAGCGAGCATGTTGTAAGCGAGTTTGTAGCTGAGAAATGGCAAGGTTGGTTGCGGCAATATCTAGCTTAGCTTGGTTTTCTTGGAAATGTTTTTCGAGCTGAGCAAAAAGATGTGTTTGTTGCTCAAGCGCTTGTTGAGTTTTCAAAAAAATAGATGATTTTTGTTGCTGGTCAAGTTGTATAACGCTCTGTTCTTTTGTGATAATCCCCTGTTTTTTAATATTTTTTTGTAGAAGCCCCTCCAGTTCATAAATGAATTTTCCTTGTTGTTGCCAGCTTCCTAGATGAGAGCTTATTTGTGCGTCTTGCTGATGCTCCAGTAGAAAGTTATTTGTTGAGGATAATTCACGACTGAATTGTGCAATTTGGTTCGTGGTATTGTCGACTAACAGCTGTTTTTGTTGATAGTCAGATTGCAATTTATGGAGGTGCTCAGTGAGTTCATTTTTTTGCAGACTAAGTTGAGTGAGTTGGTTATCTAATGGGCGAACTTCATTATCGATCACAGAAGTCATTTTTTTTACCCACTCAATATGTTGAGTATGGTTCTGCTGAGCTTGTGTGAGTTGAATTAGCAGCGGTTCGTGCCGTTTTTGCTCTGTTTCTAATGCATGAGCCAGTTGTTGCTGTTTTTGTGTCTGTTCTTCAAGTGAACGTTGAAGATTTTGGACTTCTTGCCATAGTGGGCGCAGTGATTCTGCTGGAGTGCTTGCGGCTAATTTCTGTAAACTTGGTTCTGCCGCTTGGTATTGCTGCTGAGCCTGTTGAAGTTCAGATTGTAGACGTTGTAAATTCAGCGAAAGCTGCTGATGCTGCTGATACCACGTTAGCGCTTGCTGATGATGGTTTTTATTCTGACTGATTACGCGCTCTTGATCGGCTAATTGTTGCTGTTTTTCAACAATATCTTGGTGCTCCGATTCGGTTAGCAAATTTATACTACTGGCTTGTGCGCGTAGTAGGTCGAGATCAGTTTTGGCTTGTTTGTGTTGGTTATAAATATAAACCGAAATCTGGCTATAAATTTCAGTTCCTGTAATTTCTTCAAGCAGATCGGCGCGTTCTTTTTCTGACGCATTCAAAAAGGCGGCAAAATCCCCTTGGGATAGTAAGATTGATTTCGTGAATCGACCAAAGTCCAATCCGGTTATTTGAGTTATTTTTTCACGGACTTCGCTAATTTTTTCTGCAAGAATTTTACCATCAACAACGGTAGCCAATTCGGCTTTTGGTGGTTGCAGTTTACCATCTGCTTTATTGCCTGCTCGTCTTTGACTCCAAAAGGCGCGATAAGCAATACCTTTAACTTCAAATTCGACCTCAGCTAAACAGTCCCCAGTATGGCGAGTCATTAATTCGTTTTGCCCAATGGATATTTGACCTAAACGTGGAGTTTGGTGATATAGGGCAAGACAAATAGCATCTAAGAGGGATGTTTTCCCTGCACCGGTTGCGCCAGTAATGGCAAACAAACCATGACTCGCAAATGGTTCTTCGGTGAAATCAATTTTCCATTCGCCTTTCAGAGAGTTAATATTTTTTAAACGTAAACTTAATATTTTCATTTTTATTCTCCCTGTCCAGAACGCAGTATGGCATAGGACTGTTTGAATAGTTGTAGCAAACGTTGCTCTAATTCTTTGTCTTCTAAAGACTCTTGTGCTAAGCGGCGAGAAAAAACTTCTTCGGCAGTCAGCTCGCTTAGTGCTTCATTTGATTTTGTATTACTTTGCTCTTGAAGGAGCCTTCGAGCTCGGCGCAGGCGAACGACTTCCACAGAAAGTGGTTGGGTGATTTCTTCTATGCGCTGCTGAATATCCCCCAAATAGTCTTGAGGTGCGACTTCAATATCTAACCATACTGGTTGGTCACTAACTTGTTCTTTTAGTGCGTCAAGTTGTTGCTCAAGCTCTTTTAATGAGCCCTTTAAGCTTTGAAGCGGTTGTAAAACCGGGATAGGTAGTAGAGTGACATCGACAAAATGGTGACCATCAAATTCAACTAAACAAACACTTTTTTGCTGTTGTGCTTCATCAAAACTTAATGCAATTGGTGAGCCGCTATAACGAATATGCGGTTGCCCTCCAATCACTTGGGAGCGATGAATATGCCCTAGTGCAATATAGTCAGCGGGAGGGAATGCGCCTGAAGGAAAAGCATCCAGCGTACCGATATAAATATCGCGGACAGAATCAGTAAGAGCAGCTCCCACGACGGTTAAGTGCCCTGTGGCAATAATTGGGATATCTAATCCGAGGGATTTACGCAGCTCAACAGCACGTTGGTAGCAATGTTGGTAATAATCATGAATTGCAGTTTGTAGTGAAAGTTGTTTTTCTTCGCTGGTTTGCCCTGCAACACTGGTTTGAATATCCCGAGGACGTAAAAAAGGGATGGCGCAAACTAGCCCTGTGGGTTGGCCATGTTGGCCTTTCAACGTAATGATGTGGGGTTCGCCACCTGAAGTAATGACATGGGTATTAAGGTAGCGTAATAATTCACTCGACTCATTTAGCACGGAAACTGAATCATGGTTACCGCTCAATATCACGAGTTGGCAACCTGTCTGCTGTAAATCAACGATAAATTTATTATATAGCTCACGGGCGTAACTTGGTGGCGCGCCAGTATCGAATATATCCCCTGCAACAATCAGTGCATCGACGTGGTGTAATGTTATTTGCTCAATCAACCAATTCAAAAAGTGTTGGTGTTCTGCCGCTCGGCTTTTGGTGAAAAAGTATTGTCCGAGGTGCCAGTCCGAAGTGTGGATGATGCGCATGAGCTGTCATTTCCTATGATTATTACACTTTTTACTATACTAAGATGCAATGTGTTTATTGGAGAACAGTATACCCTATAGGGATAATATGATGGCAAAGTCCGATAAAATAGTTGCGAAGCGCTTCGCAACGAAGGCAGGAATGTGTCACTGTAGAGGGGGTTTATGTTGCACTTAAATGACATTTAGTTGTTAATCTAGCGATGGATCTGAGTTTTGCATTTAGGCATTCATATTTCTGTCACAAAACTGACGCATAATGCGTTCACATTAAAAATCTCTTCTTATTTACAGGAACAATCATGGCAAGACGCATTCTAGTTGTTGAAGATGAGGCGCCCATCCGAGAAATGGTTTGTTTTGTATTAGAACAGAACGGTTTCCAACCGACAGAAGCCGATGATTATGATTCTGCAATCGCACAGTTAGTCGATCCTTTACCTGATTTAGTCCTTCTAGATTGGATGATCCCTGGAGGTTCTGGGATTCAAGTTATCAAACACATGAAACGCGATAGTGCGACGCGTGATGTTCCTGTCATGATGCTCACTGCGCGTGGCGAAGAAGAAGACCGCGTAAAAGGGCTTGAGGTGGGAGCCGATGACTACCTTATTAAACCTTTCTCACCAAAAGAATTAATTGCTCGGGTGAAAGCTATCTTGCGTCGCATTTCGCCAATGGCAACGGAAGATATTATTGAAATGAACGGGTTAGTGTTAGACCCTACTTCTCATCGAGTCACAAGCAATGAAATCCCCATTGATATGGGACCCACTGAATATAAATTACTCCATTTCTTTATGACGCATCCTGAACGAGTTTATAGCCGTGAACAGCTACTTAATAATGTATGGGGCGCAAATGTTTATGTTGAGGATAGAACGGTGGATGTGCATATTCGTCGTTTAAGAAAGGCACTTGAGCAGGAAGGGCATGATAAAATGATACAGACGGTACGTGGTACAGGCTATCGCTTCTCTGTTCGTTATTGAGAAACCATTAGGGAGAAACATGGGTGCTTGAACGCTTATCAATAAAACAGCTGGTTTGGGGGCTGTTTTTATTTATTTTACCCGCATTAATATTGTCTATTTTTATCGGTCATCTTTCATGGCTGCTGGTGATTTCATTGCTGGCTGCTTTATTATGGCACGGTTATAACCTCTTAAAATTATCTGACTGGCTATGGCTTGATAGAAGTATGCTTCCACCAGAAGGGAAAGGCGGATGGGAGCCTATATTCTACGGTATTTATCAGATGCAGCAGCGTAACCGTAAGCGTCGCCGTGAACTTGGGCAATTGATTAAACGCTTTCGAAGTGGGGCTGAATCACTTCCCGATGCTGTCGTGATGATGACGACGGAGGGAAGTATTTTCTGGTGTAATCGGCATGCTCAGCAACTTCTGGGTTTTCGTTGGCCTGAGGATAATGGACAACATATCTTCAATTTACTGCGTTACCCAGATTTCAGTCGTTACTTTACTGTCAAACAGTATGAACAAGCGTTGACCATCGAATTGAACAGTGGGGAAATTGTTGAGTTTCGTATTTTACCTTACACCAGTGGACAGTTATTAATGGTTGCTAGGGATGTGACTGAAAAGCGCCGGCTGGAAAAAGCGCGTAGAGATTTCTTTGCTAACGTCAGCCATGAGTTACGTACGCCACTGACCGTTATCCAAGGGTATCTTGAAGTCATGGATGATCAAGATGGAATTTCACCAATCAATAAAAAAGCGCTCACGGTGATGCAAGAGCAAACCCATCGAATGGATAACTTGGTGAAGCAGCTGTTGCAGCTATCGCGTATTGAAGTTGCACCACATATCAATCTCGATGAAGAGATTAACATGCCGGTGATCCTCAAAATGATTGAGCAGGAAGCGATTAGCTTAAGCCAAGGGCGCCACGAGTTTGAATTTAATATTGATGAAAAACTACGGGTGTATGGTAATGAAGAACAGCTACGCAGCGCCGTAGCAAACCTTGTGTATAACGCAGTGAATCACACTCCAGAAGGCACTAAAATTAAGGTGACTTGGCAGAGAAACAGCAGTGGTGCACGGTTTAGCGTGAGTGATAATGGTTCAGGGATCCCTGCAGAGCATTTACCTCGACTAACTGAACGATTCTATCGCGTCGATAAGGCTCGCTCTCGTCAAGGCGGAGGTGGTACAGGGTTAGGCCTTGCAATTGTCAAACATGCCGTTCAGCACCATAGCAGTCAATTATCGGTGACGAGCCAATTAGGCAAAGGAAGTGAATTCGCATTTACCCTACCGAATGTATTTATTGTTACTGATAAAAAGTTGATAGAGAAAAACTAAGATAAAAACAAACCTTGGTAATTAAATCATATAATTACCAAGGTTTTTTATCTTGTTGCTCGTCTAAAATTGGCGTAAAAATTAACGGTTACACTATATTTTTGTTTTAATCCTGCAATTTTCTTCATCTTATCCTGCTAGTTTTCATCTTAAGTGACTAAATAATGTTTTATTGCTTAATTTTTAAGCTGAATATATAGTGGATATTGCAATTTTACTGATAGTAATCACTGGTTCTTAAATTTAGTTTGGTTGTTTGTTCTTGTTTTAAGGTTTGCTATTGCCTTTTTCCCCTATAAAAGTTTTACTTGTCGCCAGTTATTGGCGATTTTTACTGTTTTTTGATGTTTAGTATTGCAAAGCTAACTAAGACATGCATTTTATATTGTTAATGCCATGTTAATCAGAACTCTATTTCGTCATATATGTTTCAATAGGTTATTCTTGAAATATCCTATTTTGTCTCCGTAAATTACTAAAAATTAACATATTATGGCTCATCGTTTATCATCCAGAGATATTATTGCTTTAGGTCTTATGACCTTTGCATTGTTTGTTGGTGCTGGAAATATCATTTTCCCACCAATGGTCGGCTTACAAGCAGGGGATCAAGTGTGGACTGCGGCACTGGGTTTCCTTGTTACTGGGGTCGGTCTTCCCGTTCTTACTGTTGTTGCTCTCGCTAAAGTTGGCGGTGGTATTGAAGCCCTCAGCACGCCGGTTGGTAAAGTGGCTGGGCTTTTATTAGCTATCGTTGCGTATTTATCTGTTGGTCCACTATTTGCGACACCTAGGACGGCAACTGTTTCCTATAAAGTCGGTATTGCACCATTGCTGGGTGGCGAATCAGAAATTTCGTTACTTATTTATAGTGCGATTTATTTCGTTTTAGTGGTCGGAATTTCTCTGTATCCAGGCAAATTATTGGATAGTGTTGGGCATATTCTTGCACCGGTTAAAATTTTAGCGCTGGCGGTGTTAGGTATTGCTGCTGTCATGTGGCCTGCCGGTGAGCCGATTATGGCGACTCAGGCATACCAAGAGATGGCATTCTCCAATGGCTTTATTAATGGTTATCTGACCATGGATACCTTGGGAGCCATGGTATTTGGTATCGTCATTGTTAACGCTGCCCGTTCCCGAGGAATTGAAAACTCATCATTACTGACTCGCTATACAATGTGGGCTGGTTTGATTGCTGGTGTATTACTGACCTTAGTTTATCTTTCTCTGTTTAAATTAGGTGAAAATAGCGGCTCGCTGATCCCTAATCCTGCTGATGGCGCAGATATCTTACACGCATATGTCCAATATACATTTGGTGATTATGGAAGCTTCTTCCTTGCGGTATTGATCTTTGTTGCTTGCATGGTAACGGCGGTCGGCTTAACGTGTGCTTGTGCTGAGTTCTTCAGTCGCTATGTATCGATTTCTTATCGTAAATTAGTCTTAATTCTCGGTGTATTCTCCATGGTTATTTCGAACCTTGGATTAAGCAAATTAATTGCGTTTTCATTACCTGTACTTGTTTCGATTTATCCACCTTGTATTGTGCTGATTTTAATGAGCTTTACATTGAGATGGTGGCGTAATCCGACGGTTGTTATTGCTCCAACAATGTTGACGAGTTTTGTGGTTGGCTTGATTGGTGCAGTGAAAGCAACTGAGAGTTTGAAAGCGTACATTCCTGATTGGATGACTTCAATTCCACTGTATGAGCAAGATTTAGCATGGTTGTTACCATCGCTGGTAGTGCTAGTGATTGCCGCCTTGTGCGATAGATTGATAGCCCCATCTTCTGAGCAGCATAAGCATGCTTAATATTTTGTGAGTGCTCAATGAAATGCCAGCTGGCGATAAATCAGCTGGCATTTTTGCTATTACGGTAGCAAACTAATTCACACCAACAGCGCTGCCCGCAGGGCGACGAACATCATTGGAACCGTAGATAAATCCTTCACGAACCTTACCTGAGACCGCAGAGTCATTACCTGACGATTTAGCGCTGACGCCTGCACCATCTGGAATACCAATCATAATCAGCTCAGCTGCACCCCATGGGGTCTGCTCTACCATTTTGTAACCCATCTTATCTAATAGGGCTAATGAGTCTTTAGAAACGCCTCGCTGCTCATAATAAACCTCATCAGGTAGCCATTGATGATGAATTCGTGGCGCATTGACGGCTTCTTGAGGTGGCATACCATGGTCAATAATATTCAAGGCAGTTTGTAGTGTAATGGAAATAATCCGTGAACCACCCGGAGAACCAAGCACCAAGAATACTTTTCCATCTTTAGTCACAATTGTCGGGCTCATCGATGATAGTGGGCGCTTACCGGGGGCGATTGAGTTACGCTCTCCTTGAACTAACCCATACATATTCTTCTCCCCCACTTTAGTGGTGAAATCATCCATTTCATCATTGAGGAAAAAGCCTGTTCCAGGAGGGATGACGACAGAGCCAAAACGACCATTTATGGTATAAGTCGTGGAAACGGCATTGCCTTTATCATCAACGACAGAATAGTGGGTGGTTTCTGGTTTTTCGTGGGGCCCCATACCGGGTTGGACTTGAGTGGATGGCGTCGCTTTATTTGGAACAATCTCTTTGCGCAGATCAGCGGCGTACTGCTTGCTGAGCAATTTGTCCGTTGGATTATTAACGAATGCTGGGTCACCCAAGAAGGTATTTCTATCCATATAGGCGTGGCGCATGGCTTCCGTCAAAGTGTGAATATATTCGGCGGAGTTAAAGCCCATTTCTTTCAGATCGTAACCTTCTAAGATATTTAATGTTTCACAGATAGTCACTCCGCCAGAGCTTGGTGGTGGAGCCGAAATAAATTTATAGCCGCGATAAGTGCAGCTCACAGGTGTAGTATCCGTAATGGTGTAGTGAGCGAAGTCTTGGGCCGTGAGGATACCGCCATTTTTCTTAGAAGCCTCTTCGACAATTTTGGGGATCTCTCCCTCATAGAAAGCGACGGGGCCATTATTTGCTATCTTTTCTAATGTGTTAGCCAAATCAGTTTGTACAAGACGATCTCCAGGTTGGTAAGCACTCCCATCTGGTTTTAAGAAAATACGTGCGACTTCTGGATCTTGTTTGAATCGTTCGGTTGTTGTATCCAAAACATCGGTATCAGCCCGAGTTAGGATAAAACCGTCTCTTGCTAGCTTAATGGCGGGTTTCATGACCTGCTGACGATCCATTGTTCCGTATTTTTCCAATGCGTAATCTAAGCCTTTCACTGTTCCGGGAACCCCAGAGGCTAGATAGCCATACAAGCTAGCATCTTTAATTAACTGACCATTTTTGTCCAAATACATATCGGCACTAGCGGCTTTTGGTGCAGTTTCTCGGAAATTAATAAAAATATCTTTTCCGTCAGCCAAGTGGAGGGTCATAAAACCACCGCCACCAATATTGCCACAGCAAGGGTTGACGACAGCTTGGGCATAACCCACAGCAACGGCAGCATCGATGGCATTTCCTCCAGCTTTGAGAATATCTGCGCCCACTTGTGAAGCGAGATGTTGAGATGAAACGACCATTCCTTTTTGAGCTTCTACTGCGGGTTCAGAGGCCGCGTACAATTGTGTGGAAACCAATAAGGACAGCAGTAATACAGAAGGACTCCATGATTTTTTTATCATTCGTATCTCCCGATTGTGAAAAAGGATATTGGGCTAATTATGATATACAGCTAATTAATGAATTGTTAATTATTTGTATCAAATATGTATATCATGATTTATTCAAGAGACTGAGGGATAAGAGTGAAAAGTGTTAACAAGGTAGAAAAAAATTTGAGATAGGGTGTGGGGCTTATGGGGTGAAAAACAAAAATGCCGGCATAAAGCCGGCACTTAAAACTGACTGGATTGAATTACAGACCAGTTGCGTTTTTAGTCAGGAATGCTGCAACGCCTTTTGGAGATGCATTCATGCCTTCTTTACCTTTTTCCCACTGAGCTGGGCAAACATCACCGTGCTCTTCGTGGAATTGCAGCGCATCAACCATACGCAGCATTTCGTCGATGTTACGGCCTAATGGCAGGTCGTTAACCACTTGGTGACGAACAACACCGTTTTTATCAACTAAGAAAGAACCGCGCAGAGCAACGCCTGCTTCTGGGTGCTCGATGCCGTAAGCTTTCATGATTTCACGTTTGATATCAGCAACCATCGGATATTTAACTTCACCGATACCGCCGTTATCAACTGGCGTTTTACGCCATGCGTTATGAACAAATTCAGAGTCAAAAGAAACACCAACAATTTCTACGCCGCGTTTTTTGAATTCTTCATAGCGATGGTCGAATGCAATCAGCTCTGAAGGACAAACAAAAGTGAAGTCCATTGGCCAGAAAAAGATCACAGCTGGACGACCATTCAGGTGGCTTTTCAGGTTGAAGTTATCAACAATTTCACCATTACCAAGAACAGCAGCAGCAGTAAAGTCAGGGGCTTGACGTGTTACCAGAACCATAATTTACTCCTATGAGTTTTAAGGGTATCTATCTCCGCAATGACCGTAAAGCCTGCGGGAAAATCTCTCCATAGGATAAAGATTTATCTTATGGGAATAAAGGCATTAAAACCGATTAATATGATAGTTTTTACCTATCAATTGTACTCATTTAATAAATTAATATCAATAAGATAGTTTTATTCCATTAAAGTGCAAGTTTTAATTTATTCCGATGCACGTAATGTGAACTCTTGGGCAAAAAATTGTTGCTTAGCATTGTCGATCATCAGTGGATAAAATTGAAAGAAAATGTCTTCAAGTTCCACGTAATTAAGTAAAAAATCATCGAAAGACCCACTTAACGCACTTAGCTTTGGACGTCGCCTTGCCATGCCATTTAAGGATTTCCCTATGTACTCCTTTTCGCCGTAGCGAGTTAGCCATTGTTGTGACCAGAGATACTCATTTAACTCCTGAAATTTTTCAGGGGTATGACATAAATGGGGTTCAATGATTAGCCGGGCAGAATGTAAAAATTCAGGGAGTGAAATATGTGTTTCAATGCGATGCCAATATCGGGAAAGAAAATGATCCCAAACGAGATCTAAGGTAATAGGTGCGACTCGGCGGTATTTTTCTCTAAATAGCGCACGCGCTTGCTTAACCAGCGGGTGGGTATCAGTGATCCTATCCACCGCTCTGTGCATTCGGATCCCCGCTACAATCTCTGGTGAATAGTTCCCAGAAGGATTGCCGCGTACATAGTCAGCCATCATGTTACCCAAAAGTGAACTTTTGGCGAGGTGTGCGAGGTGAAGATGAGCAAGATAATTCATGCGGTTACTATAAACTAAAAAGTTAACAGATACAGCTTGGGCTATTTAATTAAATATTTACCCATTATTGCTGTTTTTTTGAACTAAATGGCGCTTATTTCTTGCGCCAGAGGCAGTGCAGCACTAGACTAGTCGCCTTATTTTTTTAGATTGAAGTCAATACAATGCGTGTATCCGATTTTACTTTTGAATTACCTGAAGAACTTATTGCCCATTATCCTCAAGCAGAGCGTAGCTCATGTCGCTTGCTAAGCCTTGATGGTGCCACGGGGCAGCTCACGCATGGTGTGTTTACCGATATCCTTGAAAAATTGGAGCCGGGTGATTTGCTGGTGTTTAACAACACTCGCGTGATCCCTGCACGACTGTTTGGTCGCAAAGCGAGTGGCGGTAAAATTGAGGTGTTGGTTGAGCGCATGCTGGATGAACACCGAGTTTTAGCCCATGTTCGCGCATCAAAAGCACCCAAAGAGGGCGCAGCTCTGTTGCTTGGTGAAGATGAAAGCGTGAATGCTACAATGGTTGCTCGTCATGGTGCGTTGTTTGAACTGCGTTTTGATGATGCGCGGGATGTGTTAAGCATCCTGAACCAGATTGGACATATGCCGCTGCCTCCGTATATTGACCGCCCAGATGAAGAGTCTGATAAAGAGCTTTATCAAACGGTTTATAGTCAACGCCCGGGAGCGGTGGCTGCGCCAACAGCAGGGTTACATTTTGATGAGCCACTGTTAGAAGCGCTACGTCAAAAAGGCATTGAGATGGCTTTCGTGACACTACATGTTGGCGCAGGAACATTCCAGCCAGTACGTGTGGATTCGATCGAAGACCATATTATGCATTCTGAATACGCTGAAGTTCCTCAAGATGTTGTTGATGCAGTTCTTGCGTGTAAAGCACGTGGAAACCGAGTCATTGCAGTAGGAACGACATCCGTCCGTTCATTAGAAAGTGCGGCCAAAGCCAGTCAAGATGCGCTAATTGCTCCATTTTTCGATGATACTCAGATATTTATTTATCCGGGGTACCAATATCAAGTGGTCGATGCATTGATCACTAATTTCCACTTACCTGAATCCACATTAATTATGTTGGTCTCTGCGTTTGCGGGATATAAAAACACCATGCAAGCCTATCAAGAAGCCGTTGAGCAAAAATACCGTTTCTTTAGTTATGGCGATGCCATGTTTATTACGCCGAATGCTAATGCTCGTTTCGAGTCAATTGGCGAGGCAAATTAATGAGTAAGTTACAGCGAAGCTGTTTGCTTATACCGAGTAACCAATAGCACCAGACTGTTTTTCTGATGCTAGGAGATAAAACGTGAAATATGAATTACAGACAACCAATGGCAATGCTCGTCGTGGTCGCCTGATTTTTGAACGTGGTGTGGTGGAAACCCCTGCATTCATGCCAGTAGGAACTTACGGTACGGTGAAGGGGATGACCCCTGAAGAAGTTAAAGAAACTGGCGCTCAAATCCTGCTGGGTAACACCTTCCACCTGTGGCTACGTCCAGGCCAAGAGATCATGAAATTACACGGTGATTTGCATGATTTTATGCAATGGCAGGGACCGATTTTAACGGACTCCGGTGGTTTTCAAGTCTTTAGTCTTGGCGCAATGCGTAAAATTAAAGAAGAAGGTGTCCATTTCCGTAATCCAATTAACGGTGAAAAAATATTCTTAAGTCCTGAAAAATCGATGGAAATTCAGTATGACCTCGGTTCAGATATCGTCATGATATTTGACGAGTGTACGCCATATCCAGCGGATTGGGACTATGCAAAGACATCGATGGAAATGTCTCTTCGTTGGGCTGCGCGTAGCCGCCAGCGCTTTGATGAACTGAATAATAAAAATGCATTATTCGGTATTATTCAAGGCAGTGTTTACGAAGATTTACGTGATATTTCTGTTAAGGGGCTGGTAGAAATCGGCTTTGATGGGTACGCTGTAGGCGGTTTGGCTGTGGGTGAACCTAAAGAAGATATGCATCGTATTTTAGAGCATGTTTGTCCACAAATTCCAGCCGAAAAACCTCGCTATTTAATGGGCGTTGGTAAGCCTGAGGATTTAGTCGAAGGTGTTCGCCGTGGTATCGATATGTTCGACTGTGTTATGCCAACGCGTAATGCTCGTAATGGTCATTTATTTGTGACTAATGGCGTGGTAAAAATTCGTAATGCTAAGTATAAGTCAGATACATCAACCCTTGATGCGGATTGTGACTGCTATACTTGTCGCCATTACAGCCGTGCATATCTACACCATCTTGACCGTTGTAATGAAATTCTGGGTGCGCGCCTCAATACCATTCATAATTTACGTTACTATCAGCGCTTAATGGCCGGTATTCGAGAAGCCATTGAAGCTGGAAATTTTGAACAGTTTGCCTCTGATTTTTACGAGAAGATTGGGAAACCTCAGCCTTCATTAAATAGAGAGTGAATTTAAGTGCGAAGTTAGCCCTTTCTGTGTAGCATATCGGGCTGTATCCTTTGTTCTTTGCACTGTTTTCAAATTATTGGTATCAATAATTTGAATTATTTAGTGTAAATAATAGTTTTTATTTCTAGTTACAGAGCGGTTTGATGTATTTTATGTAACTTGAAGTAGTTAATATGTATGTTTGAAATTGCTTTCAATAACAATGAGGAAAGTTGAATGAGTTTTTTAATTTCTGAAGCTGCGGCATCTGCAGGCGCACCAGCACAAGGTAGCCCATATTCACTGATTATCATGCTGGTTGTTTTCGCACTGATTTTCTATTTCATGATCCTGCGTCCACAACAAAAACGTGCTAAAGACCACCGTAAGCTGATGGAATCCATTGCAAAGGGTGATGAAGTTTTAACCACTGGCGGTTTAATCGGACGTGTAAATAAAGTTTCTGAAACGGGTTATGTTGTTCTTGAACTGAGTGAGAACACTGAAGTAACTATCAAACGTGATTTCGTTGCTGCTGTTTTACCTAAAGGCACAATGAAAGCAATTTAATTCTGAATTTTCCCGAAGGGAACTGCCGTGCTAAACCGTTATCCTTTATGGAAGTATCTGATGTTGATCACTGCGATCCTCGTCGGTTTGCTGTATGCACTTCCAAACCTATATGGTGAGGATCCGGCTGTTCAGATCACTGGCGTGCGGGGAACCGCCGCCAATGAACAAACGCTGATCCAAGTCCAAAAAGCTTTAGAAACAGATAAAATTCAAAGCAAATCTGTTGCTCTTGAAAATGGGGCAATTTTAGCCCGTTTCAACAACTCTGATGTTCAGTTGCGTGCGCGTGAAGTTATCATGAATGCGCTGGGCGACCAGTATGTTGTTGCATTAAACCTAGCACCTGCTACGCCTAAATGGCTCGAAGCCCTCGGTGGGGAACCAATGAAACTTGGTCTCGACTTGCGTGGTGGGGTTCACTTCCTGATGGAAGTCGATATGGACACTGCATTAGGTAAATTGCAGGAACAAAACATGGATGGTTTGCGTAATGACTTGCGCCAAGCAGGTATTGCGTACTCTTCTATTCGTAAAGGCAGTGATTATAGCGTTGAAGTTCGCTTCCGTAATGCTGATGATCGCAGCTTAGCTGAGAAAACGCTGGAACGTAAATATCCAGACTTAGTGTTTTCCGATGGCAGCGATAATACCATGATTGCTGTTATGACGGATGAGCGCTTACGTGAAGCTCGTAACTATGCCGTCTCCCAGAACATTACTATCATTCGTAACCGTGTTAACCAATTAGGGGTCGCTGAGCCTCTGGTTCAACGTCAAGGTGCGGATCGTATTGTTGTTGAATTACCGGGTATCCAAGATACTGCTCGTGCAAAAGAAATTTTAGGTGCAACTGCAACATTAGAATTCCGTTTAGTGAATACCAGTGTTGATAGTGCTGCGGCTGAAAGTGGACGAATTCCGGGCGATTCCGAGATTAAATATGACCGTGATGGCACGCCATATGTGCTGTACAAACGTGTTGTATTAACGGGTGACCATATCACTGATTCCACATCGGAAACAGATGAAAATGGCTATCCACAAGTCAGTATCGGTCTTGATAGCCCTGGTGGCTCTATCATGTCTGACTTTACTCGTGACAACCAAGATAAGCTGATGGCAACCCTGTTTGTTGAATATAAAGACAGTGGTAAGAAAGATGCAGCGGGTCGTGCGATTTTAGTCAAAGATGAGAAAGTGATTAACGCTGCACGTATTCAAGCGCGTTTTGGTAGCAAATTCCGTATTACAGGTATTGATAACGCGAATGAAGCTCGTCAGCTTTCATTATTGTTACGTGCCGGTGCGTTAATTGCGCCAATCCAAATTGTTGAAGAGCGTACAATCGGCCCAACTCTCGGTATGCAAAATATCGAACAAGGTCTGAAAGCGTGTATTGCTGGTCTATTAGCATCAATCCTATTTATGATTATTTACTATCGTAAGTTTGGTCTGATTGCGAGTAGCGCACTGATGGCAAACTTGGTGATGATTGTTGGTGTTATGTCCCTATTACCGGGAGCAACATTAACCATGCCGGGTATTGCAGGTATCGTCTTAACCCTTGCGGTTGCCGTCGATGCCAACGTTCTGATAAACGAGCGTATCAAAGAAGAGTTACGCAATGGACGTTCGGTGCAGCAAGCGATCCACGAAGGGTATAAAGGCGCCTTCTCAAGTATTACCGATGCAAACTTAACCACCTTAATCACCGCAATTATTCTCTATGCAGTGGGTACTGGGTCGATTAAAGGCTTTGCAATTACGACAGCGATTGGTGTCGCAACCTCTATGTTTACAGCTATTGTTGGTACGCGTGCAATCGTGAACCTGCTTTACGGCGGTAAACGTATTAACAAGCTGTCAATTTAAGGAGCACGTTGTGGCACAGGATTATACTGTTGAACAATTGAACTATGGTCGTAAAGTCTATGACTTTATGCGCTGGGACAACGTTGCCTTTGGTATTTCTATCGTATTACTGATCGCTTCTTGCGTGATTATCGGGCTCAAAGGTTTTAACTGGGGCTTAGATTTCACGGGCGGTACAGTTATCGAAATCAACTTAAGTCAGCCTGCTGATTTGGATAAAATTCGTGATAGCTTGTCTAACTCGAATCATAAAGATCCCTTAATCCAGAACTTTGGTAGCAGCCGTGACATTATGATCCGCTTACCGCCAGTTGAAGGTGTTGCGGGTCAAGAAGTTGGTAAAGAGATTATCACCATCATCAACCAAAATGTTGATGATCAAGCAACCGTTAAACGTATTGAATTCGTGGGACCAAGTGTAGGTGCAGAACTGGCGCAAACGGGAGCATTAGCTCTGTTAACGGCACTGATCTGTATCTTAATCTACGTTGGTTTCCGTTTTGAATGGCGTTTAGCGGCGGGTGCGGTATTAGCACTTGCGCATGACGTTGTCATCACATTAGGTATTTTGTCTCTATTTCATATTGAAATCGACATGACAATTGTGGCGTCATTGATGTCAGTTATCGGTTATTCCCTTAACGATAGTATCGTAGTTTCTGACCGTATCCGCGAAAACTTCCGTAAGATCCGTCGTGGTACACCTTATGAAATTATGAACGTCTCTTTGACCCAAACATTAAGCCGTACCATCATGACTTCAGCAACGACCCTTTTAGTGGTTCTGATGCTGTATCTGTTTGGTGGCGCAATGTTAGAAGGCTTCTCACTGGTTATGTTAATCGGTGTGACTATTGGTACTATCTCATCTATCTATGTTGCTTCTGCACTGGCACTGAAGATGGGAATGAAGCGTGAGCATTTACTTCAGACGAAAGTCGAGAAAGAAGGTGCTGACCAAGAGTCTTTATTGCCTTAATTTCTGATGGGTATAAAGCATTGAAAACACCTTGTGAGTTCCACCTTGCAAGGTGTTTTTCATTTCAGTCTGAGTTACACTACCTACCTATAGAAAATAATCAGGAATCGCTATGCATTGCCCATTTTGCTCAGCTGTAGATACGAAAGTCATCGACTCGCGTCTGGTTGGTGAAGGCTCACAAGTGCGCAGACGCCGCCAGTGTTTAGTTTGCCATGAACGTTTTACCACGTTTGAAGTGGCGGAATTGGTTATGCCTAGGGTTATCAAAAGTGACGAGGTCCGCGAACCTTTCGATGAAGAAAAACTGAATCGAGGTATGCTGAAAGCCTTAGAAAAACGGCCAGTGAGTTCTGATGCTATTGAACAAGCGATTATTTCTATCAAGTCCCACCTAAGAGCAACGGGTGAGCGTGAAGTCCCATCAAAACTGATTGGGAACTTGGTAATGGATGAATTAAAAAAGCTCGATAAAGTGGCGTATATTCGCTTTGCCTCTGTTTATCGTAGTTTTGAAGATATACGAGAGTTTGGTGAAGAAATCGCTAAACTACAGGATTGATATCAATGCTTGAACAAGACCGCATATATATGGCTCGTGCTTTTGAATTAGCACGAAAAGGGCGTTTTACTACCTCACCCAATCCGAATGTAGGCTGTGTCATTGTCCGTGATGGTGAAGTTGTCGGTGAAGGCTATCACCAGAAGGCGGGAGAACCCCATGCTGAAGTTCACGCATTGCGTATGGCGGGAGACAAAGCTAGAGGCGCAACGGCCTATGTGACCCTTGAGCCTTGCAGTCATCATGGACGCACGCCACCTTGCGCAGAGGCCTTAATTAAGGCTGGGGTAAGCCGTGTGGTTGCCTCAATGCAAGATCCCAATCCCCAAGTCGCAGGTCGCGGGCTATATATGCTCTCCCAGGCTGGGATTGAGACATCCAGTAATATTCTATTGGAACAAGCCGAAGCTCTAAATCGTGGCTTCTTAAAACGTATGCGTACCGCTTTCCCCTATATTCAATTAAAGCTGGCCGCGTCATTAGATGGCAAAACAGCATTAGAATCAGGGGAAAGTAAGTGGATCACTAGCCCAGCGGCACGCAAAGACGTGCAGGTTCTCAGAGCCCAAGCAAGTGCAATCCTCAGTACCAGTAATACGGTGATTGCCGATGATCCGGCTTTAACGGTTCGTTGGAGTGAATTACCGAGTGATATCCAGCAAGAATATCCAGAAGATCAACTGCGTCAGCCGATCCGTATTGTGTTAGACCGCCATAATAAAGTGACCCCTGAGCACCAAGTGACTCAGTTAGCGGGGGAGTGTTGGTTAATACGCCCAACGCCAGATAATGAAGTCACATGGCAAGGTCAAGTGGAGCAAGTTCCGATCCTTGCGGATGAAAATGGCATTGATTTAGTGATTTTGATGATGCAGTTGGCTAAACGTAATATCAATAGCATTTGGGTTGAAGCAGGACCAACGCTTGCAGGCTCACTACTAAAGTTAGGTTTAGTTGATGAACTTATTGTGTATATTGCCCCTAAATTGCTAGGGGATACCGCGCGTGGATTAGTCAATTTCCCTGCATTGAAATCTCTTTCAGATGCGCCAAACTTTGAATTTACTGATGTGGAAAAAGTGGGAAATGACTTGCGGGTAAGACTGCGTCCCGTATGGTAAATGTGTTTTTTTAGCAGTTTGCTAAAAATCACTCATACGATTAATGAAAGAATGTGATAAAATCCGCGCCCCGCGGGTTATAATTAATATTTGAGGAAGACTATGAACGTAATTAAAGGTGTTGTTGCCGCGCCAAAAGCGCGTGTTGCTATCGCTATCGCTCGTTTTAACAACTTTATTAATGATAGTCTGCTGGACGGTGCAATTGATGCATTAGATCGTATTGGTCAAGTTGCTGAAGAAAACATCACCGTTGTTTGGGTTCCAGGTGCTTATGAATTACCGCTTGTGGTTAAAGCTCTGGTAGAAACCAAAAAATATGATGCAGTTATCGCATTAGGCACCGTTATTCGTGGCGGTACTGCGCACTTTGAATATGTTGCTGGTGAGTGTAGCTCTGGTCTGTCTCATGTAGCAATGAACAGTGATGTTCCTGTGACTTTCGGTGTATTAACCACTGAAAATATCGAGCAAGCTATTGAGCGTGCTGGTACTAAAGCAGGTAACAAAGGTGCAGAAGCTGCACTGACTGCTCTCGAAATGATTAATGTGATTAAAGCTGTAAAAGGCAAATAATACAGTCGTTATTTAGGGCGTCAGACGCTCGAAATAGGCTGTGTAGTTTTTTTATTTAAGGGGAATCTTGTGAAACCTGCTGCTCGTCGCCGCGCTCGTGAGTGTGCTGTACAGGCCATCTATTCATGGCAATTATCCGGCAATCCTATTGCTGAAGTGGAATATGAGTTTTTAGCCGAACAGGACATGTCTGACGTCGACGTTAACTATTTCCGTGAACTGATCTCGGGTATTGCGAGTAACGCAACCAAGCTGGATCAACTTATGTCACCGTATCTTTCTCGTCAGTTGGAAGAATTAGGTCAAGTTGAAAAAGCGATTTTACGTGTATCAATGTATGAACTAAGCTATAGACAAGATGTTCCGTTTAAAGTTGCAATCAATGAAGGTATTGAATTAGCAAAAGTATTTGGAGCTGAAGATAGCCATAAGTTTGTCAACGGTGTGTTAGATAAAGCAGCACCTGTAGTTCGTCGTAAAAAATAATATAATCAGGTTCCCTCCTGTAATACTTTAGATGTGATGGGTAGGCTGGGGTCCAGTCTACTCTAGTACTTATGTCTGTATTTTCAGTTTATTGAGAATCCGGCATAGCGAAAACGGAAAATCTACCATGTCTTATGGCGAATTTGACCTCATCGCGCGTTTTTTTAATCGTCAAACAGTAAACCGACGTGATGTAAATATCGGTATTGGTGATGACTGTGCGTTGATGACCATCCCTGAAAAGCAGCAACTTGCTGTGAGTACGGACACTTTAGTTTCTGGTATTCATTTCCTACCCGACATTTCTCCTGCTGATCTCGCCTATAAATCCTTAGCCTCTAATTTAAGTGATCTTGCTGCAATGGGTGCTGATCCTGCATGGGTATCTTTGGCAATTACATTGCCAACAGTTGATATGGACTGGTTACAGGCTTTCAGTGACACTTTATTTGAGCAGCTTAATTACTATGGAATGCAGTTAATTGGTGGCGATACCACTCGTGGACCAATGAGCTTAACCTATACCGTTCATGGTTTGATTCCAATAGGAAAAGCGCTATCGCGCTCGGGTGCGAAAAATGGTGACTGGATTTATGTGACTGGAACTCTCGGCGACAGTGCTGCTGGGTTTGCTATACTTCAAGATAAACTACATCCGGAAAGTACGGAACATGCACAGTGGTTAATTGGGCGTCATTTACGTCCGCAGCCACGGATATTACAGGGGCAAGCGCTACGTAATTTAGCCTCATCGGCCATTGATATTTCTGATGGCTTAGTTTCTGACCTTAACCATATCTTAAAAGCCAGTGGTTGTGGGGCGAGGATCAATCTGGATGCGCTGCCTCAATCAGAAGCATTAAAGCAAAATTGTTCCGTTGAACAGGCTAGAATTTGGTCATTAAGTGGTGGTGAAGATTATGAATTATGCTTTACTGTTCCTGAAATGAATCGCGGCGCTTTAGAAATGGCATTAGCCCATACCGGCGCTGGTTTTACCTGTATTGGTCAAATTAAACCGCAATCGGAAGGGATCCGCTACTTTTGTCATAACCAAGCTGTAGATGTGGATCTAAAAGGTTTTGACCACTTTGTACAAGAAGGTGCCTAATGGCAAGTGCTCAAGAAAAAGCAGAAGCAAAAAAACGATTGAATATGCGTAATCCGTGGCACTTATTGGCGACGGGTTTTGGCAGTGGTTTATCGCCAATTATTCCTGGTACTATGGGTTCTTTAGCCGCGATCCCTTTCTGGCTGCTAATGGATAAATTACCCGTTTGGAGTTGCTGGGTGATTATTGTGGTGGGTTTCTGGTTTGGATGCTGGATCTGCGAGCGCACCTCCCATGATATGCGGATCCACGATCATGGCAGTATCGTTTGGGATGAGTTTATCGGAATGTGGATCACGTTGATGGCGATCCCTGTTGTCAGTGTACAGTGGGTACTTGCAGGGTTTGTGATCTTCCGTATCTACGATATGTGGAAGCCGTGGCCGATCCGTATTTTTGATCGCCGAGTTGGTGGCGGTTTTGGCATCATGATCGATGACATCATTGCAGCAATTTTTGCTTATGTCACCATTTGGTTACTGGTTCACTATCAGGTCATGCCATTCTAGTTTAATAGAGTGATATGTAAAAAAAAGACCGCCTAGGCGGTCTTTTTTCATATATAAAACAGTGAATTATTTTTGCTGATAGTCAGTAATTGATTTCACAATGCCAGCCGCATCCAAGCCAAGGTCAGCCAATAATTCTTCTTGAGTTCCCTGTGGAATAAAGAAGTCTGGTAAACCAAGGTTGAGAATGGGGAGGACTTTTTTCTCACGCATTAAGAATTCATTCACGCCACTACCCGCGCCGCCCATAATGGCATTCTCTTCAAGGGTCACCAGCATATCGTGGCTGTTTGCCATGTCGAGAATTAAGGCTTCATCTAATGGTTTTACAAAGCGCATATCGACGACGGTTGCATTGAGCTGTTCAGCGGCTTCTAAGGCATTGCTTAGTAGTGTACCAAAACTTAAAATTGCAACTTTCTCACCTTGACGGCGTACAATTCCTTTACCAATTTCTAATGGTGAAAGTGGCATAAGTTCAGCGCCTACACCCGCGCCACGCGGATAACGTACAGCGGTAGGACCTTCCTGATAGTGATATCCGGTATGCAGCATTTGGCGACATTCATTTTCATCACTCGGTGCCATGATCACCATGGTTGGGATACAGCGTAAGAATGAAATATCAAATGAGCCTTGGTGAGTTTGACCGTCAGCACCGACAATACCGGCACGGTCAATAGCAAACATAACCGGTAACTTTTGGATTGCTACATCGTGGATAACTTGGTCGTAGCCACGCTGTAAGAATGTGGAGTAAATTGCGACAACTGGGTTATAGCCACCAATCGCTAAGCCAGCAGCAAATGTCACGGCATGTTGCTCTGCGATGGCCACGTCAAAATATTGGTTTGGATACTCTTTAGAGAAGCGCACCATACCTGAACCTTCGCGCATTGCCGGTGTGACAGCCATTAACTTGTCATCATTTTTAGCTTCTTCACATAGCCAGTCACCGAAAATTTTAGAGAATGTCGGTCTGGTATCTTTGCTTTTTGGCAATGTGAATGTGGCTGGATCAAATTTAGGTACAGCGTGCCAGCTGATTGGGTCTTTTTCTGCTGGCTCATAACCGCGACCTTTTTTGGTCATAATATGCAGGAATTGAGGACCTTTTAGGTCACGCATATTTTTCAGGGTTTGGATCAGTGCGACCACATCATGCCCATCAACAGGTCCGATATAGTTAAAACCGAGCTCTTCAAACATGGTGCCGGGAACGACCATGCCTTTGATATGTTCTTCAGTTTTTTTCAGTAATTCTTTGATAGGTGGGATATTTGAAAATACTTTTTTGCCACCTTCACGCAGAGTTGTATACAGTTTGCCTGAGAGTAAATGTGCCAGATGGTTATTTAACGCACCGACATTTTCGGAAATCGACATTTCATTATCGTTGAGGATCACCAACATATCCGGTGCGGCATCCCCTGCATGATTCATGGCTTCGAAAGCCATTCCAGCTGTGATTGCACCATCGCCAATCACACAAACGGTTTTACGATTTTTATCTTCTTTTTCAGCAGCAATCGCCATGCCTAAACCCGCACTAATGGAGGTTGAGGAGTGACCAACGCTTAAAATGTCATATTCACTTTCTGCACGCCATGGGAATGGATGCAACCCATTCTTTTGGCGGATGGTATCAATTCTGTCACGGCGTCCTGTCAGAATTTTATGTGGGTAAGCTTGGTGACCAACATCCCATACTAAGTTATCAAATGGAGTTTTGTAGACATAGTGTAGGGCGACGGTAAGCTCTACAGTGCCCAGCCCTGATGCAAAGTGGCCGCTAGAGCGACTAACGCTATTCAGTAAAAATTGTCTGAGTTCATCACAAAGCTTTGGCAAGCTTTCCTTTGGCAGTAGGCGCAATTCATCAGGCGTCTCTGCAAGTGCCAGCGTTGGATATTTAGCGGTATCTATACTCATTAGGTGCTCACTACTTAAATTAATTAGGGTATTCCCTGTCTACTTCCCGTTATTGCTGAGTCGGTATTATTTTTCATTCATCGCAATACGTCAAAGTGGCTCGGGTAATGATGTTATAATTATCGGTCTTATGCATACCAAAAGGCAAAGCATATTGTTAGCTTTTACGTTCAATAATGAAATTGGCTAATGCTCTGAGTAATTCAGTATTGTAACCTTGAGATTGTAATAATTCTAACGCGGTGATCGCATCTTGATATAGCTCTTTAGCCTTCTCTTGAGCGGCTTCAAGGCCGAGTAACGACGGATAAGTGCTCTTTTCATGCTGTTCATCCGCACCTTGGCGCTTGCCCGTAATTTCACTGTCGCCGATGACGTCTAGAATATCGTCTTGGACTTGGAAGGCAAGCCCAATAGCATTGGCATATTGATCTAAAATAGCGATGGATTGACGTCCTTTTTCTCCTGCTGCGTAAGCGCCTAAGCGGATCGCGGCACGGATAAGTGCGCCTGTTTTATGCTGATGAATACGCTCAAGAGCGGCAAGATCTACACGTTTTCCTTCAGCGTCGAGATCTAATGCTTGCCCACCACACATGCCGGCTAAACCGCTGGCATAGGCGAGTTCAGAAATCATTGCAATGCGATCTTTATCTGAAACCTCTGGCATCGCAGCGCTGGACAGTAGCTGGAATGCAAACGTCTGTAATGCATCTCCCGCTAAAACAGCGTTGCCTTCACCAAATTTAATATGGCAAGTGGGTTGCCCTCGGCGTAAATCATCGTCATCCATAGCAGGTAAATCGTCATGAATTAATGAATAAGCATGGATACATTCGACGGCTGCCGCAGGTGCATCTAGGTTATCTTGGCTAACGCCAAGCATTTCGCCAACTGCGTAGGTTAAGAACGGACGTAGGCGTTTTCCACCCAGAAGCGTGCCATATTTCATCGCCTGAGCAAGGGGAAGATCGGCAAAAGGTAACGTCTCTAATGAGTTTAATAAATACTGATTAACTCTATCATGGGCTTGGCGTTGCTGATGCGCGAAGGCATCTTGGTGTTGTTCGGACATAATTTATTCTGTATCAGGTGAAAAATCGTCAAGGGCTTTGTTTTCATCATCGCTCAGCAAAATTTGCACACGCTGTTCTGCTTGCTGGAGGACTTTTTGACCTTGCTTAGCAATTTGGACGCCGCGTTCAAATTCATTTAATGCGTCTTCCAAAGGGAGCTCTCCAGACTCAAGGCGAGCGACGATCTGCTCAAGCTCTGTGAGGGAGTTTTCAAAACTAACAGTTGGAACTTGCTGGGATTTTTCTTTAGCCATAATCGTTAATCACTAATGTTAAATCACTTAAAAGGGGGAGTTTTAATTATGGAGCAGACTAACTTAGTCTCGCCGTGGTTACAATTTATTATTGGTGTTTTTAGATTCAGTACGCAAGATAGTGCTATAATACGCCTCTTTATTGACAATTGGTAAAGTGTACGTGTGTCACTTTTAAACAACGTCCGTTTTCCCCTCTAACCAAGAACATGCAGCTATTATGAAGTTTATTATTAAGTTATTCCCTGAAATCACGATCAAAAGCCAAACAGTTAGAATCCGTTTTATTAAAATTTTGACTAGCAGTATCCGCAATGTCTTAAAAAGTCTTGGCGAAGAAGTCTCGGTTGTCCGTAATTGGGATAACATTGAAGTGCGTGTTAAAGGGGATTCGAAGCACGACGAAATCTGTGACATGCTTAGCCGTATTCCAGGTATTCACCATATTCTAGAAGTGGAAGAAAAACCTTTTACTAGTTTACACCATATTTTTGAAATGACGTTGGAATCTTATGGTGCGTCATTAGAAAACAAAACATTCTGTGTAAGGGTGAAACGTCGTGGTAAACATGAATTTTCATCTATTGACGCTGAGCGCTATATTGGCGGCGGTTTAAACCAACATATTGCTTCAGCAAAGGTCAAGCTAAAAGACCCTGATACCACTGTTCATTTAGAGATTGAAGATGAAAATCTGATCCTCGTTAAACGACGTATCGAAGGGATCGGCGGTTTCCCAATTGGGACTCAAGAAGATGTTTTATCGCTGATTTCTGGTGGATTTGATTCCGGTGTTTCTAGCTATATGTTAATGCGTCGTGGTTGCCGTGTGCATTACTGCTTTTTTAATTTAGGCGGAGCGGCGCATGAAATTGGCGTTAAACAAATCGCTTACTATTTATGGAATCGTTTTGGTAGCTCCCATAAAGTACGCTTTATTGCGGTTAACTTTGAACCTGTCGTCGCAGAGATCTTAGAAAAAATCGATGACGGACAGATGGGTGTTGTCTTAAAACGTATGATGGTACGAGCAGCCTCTAGAGTGGCCGAGCGTTATGGTGTACAGGCGATAGTCACAGGTGAAGCCCTTGGTCAGGTCTCTAGTCAAACTCTGACTAACCTACGGTTAATTGATAATGCATCCGATACCTTAATATTACGTCCGCTAATTTCCCATGATAAAGAGCACATCATTAAGCTGGCGCGCCAAATTGGTACGGAAGATTTCGCAAAAACAATGCCGGAATATTGCGGTGTTATTTCGAAGAGCCCAACCGTGAAAGCCGTGAAAGCGCGCATTGAAGCGGAAGAAGCTAATTTTGACTTCAATATCTTAGATTCTGTGATTGAGCAGGCGAAAAATATCGATATCCGCCAGATTGCGGAAGAGAGCCGCGAGCAAGTTGCTGAAGTTGAGATGGTTAGTGAGTTATCTGCGGAAAATGAAGTGATTTTAGATATTCGTTCTATCGATGAGTTTGAAGATAAACCATTGAAAGTAGATGGCATTGAAATTAAACATATTCCATTCTACAAATTAGGTACTCAGTTTGGTGATTTACCGAAAGAAAAAACCTATTTGTTGTATTGTGATCGTGGTGTGATGAGTCGCTTACAAGCGCTGTATTTGAAAGAACAAGGTTTTGATAATATTAAAGTTTATCGCCCATAATGTTTAGTGAAAAATAATTTTTGATAAAAAAGCGAGTTGCAATAGCTCGCTTTTTTCTTTCAATTTTTTAGTCTTCTAAGTAATCATTAATGCCCGGTGGCAGCACTAATTGTGCTGCGACGTTCGCGGCAACGGCTCGCCCTTCTAATAATTCAATCAGTTTTAATGCGAAATCAAAGGCGGTTGCAGGGCCTTGGCTGGTCAGCAAGTTAACTCGTTCATCAAAATAAACGCGTCTATCCACCCACTTATGGCTCGGGATTTTATCTTGCATCGTTGGGAAACCGGTCATATTTCCTAACGGGAATAGCTGATGGTATTCCAAAACCAGGGCTGGGGCAGCACAAATTGCCGCAACAATTTTTCCATCCAAGTGCATGCGCCTCACTTTTTCTACGACAAGAGGGCTATCGCGAAAAGTTTCAGCTCCAGCTAATCCTCCCGGTAACACAATTGCATCGAACGGTTCATCCGCAACATGGATTAGCGGTGTGTCTGCGATGAGTTTTATTCCTCTAGAACCGGTAATGTCTAACGAACCGTTTTCTGTGACACTGGCCAATGTCACTTGGATACCAGCTCGAATCAGTAAGTCAGCAGTAGTGACGGTTTCGATCTCTTCGCTACCATTGGCGATGCAGATCAGAACGGAAGCTGTCATGTTGTTGCTCTCTATTTTTAACTAAATGATATAGACGGTCATTTTCGGGGGTATGCAGACCATGGGCTCGGGCTTGTTTGATTAAATACCCGGTAATGTAATCAATTTCAGTGCGCCGGTTATTTCGATCATCTTGTAGCATGGAAGAATAATTATCGGCGGTATTGTGAATAATACTGTAGATGTATTCGGTCAGTTCAGCCTTATCAATATGCAGCCCTTCGGCGGTCATTACTTGGCAGCATTCATCAATCAGCTTAGTAATTTGTTTTGGATAATTGATGAGTTGACCATTGGGGCATTGATGTTCAATGGTCAGGGGATTAATGACACAATTTACTGCCAGTTTTTTCCAGCTAGTGCTTAAAATTTTATTATGCCATGCGACATCGGGTAAGGCTTCGTGAAGGATATCGGCAATCGAGGAATACGCTTCTGCTTGGGAGTTGGCTGCTCCAATATGAGTGACGCCATTGGCAACGTGGAAAACTTGATTGTTATTCTGCCAAGCGGCATGGGTTGTGATTCCACATAAAAAAGGATGACGTAGCACTCCGAGTTCTTCAAGTGTGCCTAATCCGTTGTGCAATAATAAAATAGGGCAATTTTCAGGGATCGTTGCAAGTAGCGGGAGCAGGGCATCCGAGACTTGCCATGCTTTCAAGCAAACAATCACGAGTTCACTGGCGTGAAGGTGGTGGATATTATTACAGGGAATTAACTCTCGAAATGTGCTTCCATCAGGTTCATTGACGTCCACAAATAGGTCTGGCTGAGCGACTCGTAACCAACCTTGGGTATCATGTCCCTGTGAGGTGAGCGCAGCAAGCCATAACTTGCCAATTGCGCCACAACCAATTAGGGTTATTTTCATATTTTTTCCCGGCTATCTGAGAGACGTAGATTTTCATTCTTCCCTATTATCATAGCGGTTTTATGATGATATTCGAAATAATTCGCGGCGTTATATCGTGTCAGGCTCTGACAATTTGGAGTGTCAGGAGCAAATAGGCTATTATAAGCCGATTGATTATAGGAGAGCTTTAACATGCCATCATTTGATATTGTATCTGAAGTTGAAATGAGTGAAGTCCGCAACGCGGTCGAAAATGCTCAGCGCGAACTGACCACCCGGTGGGATTTTAAAAATGTTGCAGCCAGTTTTGAACTGAACGATAAAAATGAATCTATCAAAATTACCAGTGAGTCAGATTTCCAAGTTCTACAATTAGTAGATATTTTACGGGAAAAAATGGCGAAGCGGGGCATCGAAGGGGCGGTTTTGAATGTGCCTGAAGAGATTGTTCACAGTGGTAAGACTTACAGTGTTGAAGTGACCTTAAAGCAAGGTATTGATGCTGCGATTGCAAAGAAAATTGTTAAATTAATCAAAGACAGTAAGCTGAAAGTTCAGGCTCAAATTCAAGGTGAGCAAGTTCGTGTTACAGGCAAAGCTCGTGATGATTTGCAGTCGGTCATGGCGTTAGTGCGTGGTGGTAATTTAGGTCAGCCATTCCAGTTCAATAACTTCCGCGATTAATCAATTACCCTCGCGGTTATTTGAATTTAGCCCGCGTCGCTGCGGGCTAATGTCTTTCTAGCGCCGAACGATGGCTTCAAGCTGCTCTCGCGTAATGATTTTTTTATCCATCTTAATATAGATACTCATTTCATCAGCAATAATCACTACATCTAACACACCATCTAATCCAGCAAGTTCTTGCTGAAGTTTATCGACATTTTTAAATCGATGAGGCAAAACAATACGGATGCTACTGACGTAAGGCGGTTGTTTCATGGTTAAGCTAATCAGGAGCCACACTGCACACAGAATGAGTCCCCCAATGAATACCGTATTGGCGCCTTCAAATTTATACAACCATCCCCCTAAAATACCACCAATAGCGACCCCAAGGAATTGGCTGGTGGAGTAGACTCCCATTGCGGTTCCTTTATAACTTGCGGGGGCTTCTTTACTGATGAGTGAAGGCAAAATGGCTTCCATAACATTAAAAGCAATAAAGAAGATTTGAATGCCTAAGAATATGATCCACAGGTTATTACCTGAACGCCAAAGTACGATTTCAGCGATAGCGAGTAATAAAATACAGAACAGAAATACCTGCTTCATTTTACGCTGCTTTTCAGCATAAATAATGAAGGGGAGTACACAAACAAAGGCCACCAGCATGGTGACTAAGTACGCTTTCCAGTGATCTTGGGCTAGATAACCCGCATTGATCATAATCAGGGGCAGAGCAACAAAGCTCGACATGAGTAAGGTATGTAAGCTTAAAATCCCAATATTGAGTTTGAGTAATTGAGGATTGAGCAGTACCGCCCTTAAGTTACTTTTTACAAAAGCCGATTCACGGTTCATGACGTGGTGAGTATTATTGGGTACGACAAATAGGGTAACCAAAATAGCCCCAACAGCGAGTAGGGTAATCCCCCAAAATAGACCACTTAGGCCAACGGCATGGGTAATAATAGGGCCTAATACTAGTGCGATAGCGAAAGTGATACCGAAACTTATGCCTAAAAAAGCCATGGCTTTAGTCCGATTTTGTTCACGGGTTTGATCGGATAATAACGCCATTACAGCCGCAGAAATTGCGCCAGCACCTTGGATTGCACGTCCAATAATAATTCCCCAAATTGAATCACTTAGAGCCGCGACGACGCTACCAATAATAAAGATGAGCAATCCAAAGATAATAAGTGGCTTACGTCCAATTTTGTCAGACATCAATCCAAAAGGAATTTGGAAAAGTGCTTGGCTTAAACCATAAATGCCAATAGCGACACCAACGAGAAATTCGCTAGCGCCTTGCAAGTGCATTCCATAGCTGGTGAGTATAGGTAGAACCATAAACATGCCGAGCATGCGTAGGGAGAATACCGACCCCAATCCCCAAGTGGCACGGAGTTCTAGGTGGGTCATTTTATTATCATTCATAAAAATACTCGTTATATTTTGAGCTGTAGCGGTGTTGGCTACGCTCACTAACCCTAGTCACGTAGTTATCTACGTTCCTAGGGATTAGCTTCACTTGCCGCCTTGCTACAACCCAAACTATTTAGAGTATTAAATCTTAATGAGCTTAAATTATTCTTTTTATTTCGGGCTGTAGCTGTATGGGTGTTAATTCAAATTTAAATCAATAAGTTAAATTATTTTGCTATATGACAATATTGATTTATTGATAGCAGGCGGCTATTTAACCATAAAAATCATCACAAAAATATTCGAGAATAAAATAAAAACGGCGGGAAGTTTTCACTCCCCGCCGTTGAAGGCATTCATCGTCAATAATGCGATAAATTATCTGACTAATGCTATAACAGTATCACTTGAAACCGTTGGATCAACTGACATCATCACACTGAGCGACGTGATCGCTACAATGGAGAAGATAAACAGTTTACGAGCCCATACGCGGTCATCATTTTCAGTTTTGAAACCGGAAATTGCCATGCCGAGCCACCATAAGCTGACGGCTGCCCCAACAATCAGATATTTATAACCCGTGTATCCGCTGATAGCGAGCATTAAAGTCGCAACCATAAATGCAAGGATATACAAGAAGATATGTGTCTTAGCGACAGAGATACCTTTGATTACCGGTAAAACAGGAATGTTTGCGGCTTTGTAATCCTTGAAACGGAAAATAGCGATGGCATAAGAGTGCGGCATCTGCCACAAACTGAAAATCAACAGCAGGATCAATGCTCCAGCGTCAAATTCGTTTGTGACAGCGCAGTAGCCGATAACCGGTGGTGCTGCGCCTGATAGACTGCCAATCAATGTGCCATAAACTGATTTACGCTTCATATATAGGCTATATAAGCCTACATAAACAATGAAGCCAATGAGTGCAAGGAGCATTGCCAGTGCATTGGCCGCTACGAGTAGCAGCACCATACCAGCAATACCCAATACAGTTGCGTAAATCAGGCTAACTTTCGGGTCAATCAGCCCTTTGACTAAAGGGCGATTCTTGGTTCTTTCCATGATACGGTCAATATCACGGTCGATGTAGTTGTTAAAAACACAACCAGAGGCAACGACCAATGATACACCCAGCAAAGTCGCAATAAACAGCGGGTAATCAATCGACCCTTTAGAGGCCAGCAGAAAACCGCCGATCACAGAAATCAGATTTCCGAAAATAATTCCTGGTTTGGTCACTTGCAGGTATTGCTTAAACATATCGGCAACTCTTTAGTCGAGCATCATATTGATGTTCAGGTTGTACATAATCCACAGAGAGCCAATAACAACGATACCGACGATTAGCATAGTGAACAAGAATGCTACGAGGTTCCAGCGCTCATCTGATGATGTATTCATGTGTAAGAAACAGACTAAGTGTACAAGGATTTGCACGACAGCCATTCCAACAACCGTCGCCAGAATAACGCCTTGTGAAGCCGTTCCATTCATCACCATCCAGAAAGGAATTACCGTCAGGATAACTGACAGAATAAAGCCAATCAGGTATGTTTTTACGCTACCGTGGCTTGCTCCAGTGTGAGCATCTCTTTCATGACTCATTTAAATCGCCCCCAGCAGATAAACGACGGTAAATACGCAGATCCAAACCACATCTAAGAAGTGCCAGAATAAGCTCAGGCAGTTCAGACGTGTTTTGTTCACCTCGGTTAGACCGCGGCGAGAAATTTGAATCATCATAATGATGATCCAAACCAGACCTGCAGAAACGTGTAGACCGTGTGTTGCAACTAAAGCAAAGAAGCCAGATAAGAAGCCACTGCGATCCGGACCGAAACCTTCAGCGATGAGTTCATGGAACTCATACACTTCCATAATAACGAAGCCAAGACCTAATAGGAAAGTCGCAAACAACCATACATTAACGTATGCGATTTTTCCTTTATGCATCGCTATCATCGCGAAGCCGTAGGTAATACTACTGACTAACAGTAAGAAGGTTTCGCCTAATACGAATTTCAGACTGAAGATATCTTTACCTTCAGGGCCGCCAGCGGTTCCATCAGCCAAAACAACATAAGTGGCAAATAAACATGCAAACAGAATCAAGTCGCTCATTATGTAGAGCCAGAAACCGAATACTTTGGTTCCGCCTGCATCATGGTGCCCATGTTCTGCATGGGCTAAGTTTTGATTAGTCACTGTATTAGTTGACATCGTTCACACCTGCCTTACGCAATTCTTCAAAGTGCTTATTCTCGATTTGTTCGATTTCAGCCACAGGTACGTAGTAATCAACATCTTCGTCGAAGCTTTTAACAATCCAAGTTACGATCATTCCACCGAAACCTACAATTGCCAGCCACCAGATGTGCCAGATCATTGCGAAACCAAGAATCAAGCTAAATCCAGCGATAATCACGCCTGCGCCTGTATTTTTTGGCATATGAATTTCTTCATATGAAGTTGGTTTCTTGTGAGCGATACCTTTCTCTTTCATATCCCACCAAGCA
Source organism: Providencia sp. PROV210 (assembly GCF_028479445.1). Lineage (NCBI taxonomy): Bacteria > Pseudomonadati > Pseudomonadota > Gammaproteobacteria > Enterobacterales > Morganellaceae > Providencia > Providencia sp. PROV210. Next base: position 32,429 of record NZ_JAMPNQ010000009.1, on the reverse strand, counting down.
TCGCGAGTTTGAACCTGTGGTTCAATAGCGAAGTTGTAGAATGGAGCCGGAGAAGATGTTGCCCACTCAAGAGTACGTCCACCCCATGGGTCACCGGTTAAATCGCGGTTTTCATGACGGTCACGGATACTCACAATAATTTGGATAACTTGGCAAGCGATACCCAGTGCAATCAGACCTGCACCACATGCAGCTGCAACCAGCATTCCGTGGTAAGCAGGGTCAATATTCTGGCTCAAGCGACGGGTCATACCCATAAAGCCCAGAATATATAACGGCATGAATGCTAAGAAGAAACCAGTAATCCAGAACCAGAAGGCACGGACACCCCATTTCTCATTCAGCGTAAAGCCATAAGCTTTCGGGAACCAGTAAGTCATACCTGCGAAGCAACCGAATACCACACCACCGATAATGACGTTATGGAAGTGAGCAATCAGGAATAGGCTGTTATGCAGAACGAAGTTAGCACCTGGAACTGCTAATAGAACACCCGTCATACCACCAACAGAGAAGGTGATGATAAAGCCGATAGTCCATAGCATTGGTGATTTAAGTTCGATACGACCTTGGTACATAGTGAACAGCCAGTTGAAAATCTTAACCCCAGTTGGAATAGAGATAATCATTGTGGCGATACCAAAGAAGGCGTTGACGTTTGCACCAGAACCCATTGTGAAGAAGTGGTGTAACCAAACAACGAATGACATCACGGTAATCGCGATGGTCGCCCATACCAATGAGGTATAACCGAACAGACGTTTTTTGGAGAACGTCGCTGCAACTTCCGAGAAGACACCAAATACTGGAAGTATCAGGATATAAACTTCTGGATGACCCCAAGCCCAAATTAGGTTGATGTACATCATCATGTTGCCACCCATATCATTCGTGAAGAAATGGGTGCCTAAATAACGGTCTAAAGTCAGCAGGGTGAGTGTTACAGTCAAGATTGGGAATGCAGCAACAATCAGAACGTTCGTACAAAGCGCTGTCCAGCTAAATACAGGCATTTTCATCATCGACATACCCGGTGCACGCATACGGATAATAGTCGCAATGAAGTTAACCCCTGTTAAGAGTGTACCGATACCGGATATCTGGAGACTCCAAAGCCAGTAATCGACCCCGACCCCAGGGTTGTACTCCAAGCCTGACAGTGGCGGATATGCTAACCAACCTGTTTGAGCGAATTCACCTATCCCTAAAGAGATGTTGATAAGTACAACACCGACGACAAAGAACCAGAAGCTCAATGAGTTTAGGAATGGGAAAGCAACATCGCGCGCACCAATTTGCAGTGGAACGACGAGGTTCATTAAACCAACCACAAATGGGGTTGCCATGAAGAAAATCATGATAACGCCGTGAGCGGTAAAGATTTGGTCGTAGTGATGAGGGTTTAAGAAACCTTCTTGACCCGCAGAAGCCAGTACTTGCTGACCACGCATCATGATGGCATCGGCAAAGCCACGGAACAACATGACCATTGCAACAATGATGTACATGACACCAATTTTTTTGTGGTCAACTGAGGTTAACCACTCTTTCCACAACCATTTCCACTTACCGAAATACGAAATTGCACCGACTAAGCCAAGTCCACCGAGGACAATAGCAATCAGTGTAACCACGATAATCGGTTCATGGAGTGGAACTGCATCCAGTGTTAATTTTCCAAACATGCCCTTATTCCTCAGCGCCTGCATGAGCATTATGGCTCATTTGCATTGTATGACCTGTAGATTCTTGTGCCTGAGCATTGTTGCCCATATGCATAGAATGATTTGCTTCATTGTTTGTATCTACAGGAGCGTGACCTTTATGGTGTTCATGACCAAACTTCAGAATGATGTCTTCATACAGTTTAGGTTTCACGCTAGAAAAATAGGTAACAGGAACGTCGATGCTAGGTTTAGCAACTTCGTCAAATGCCTGCATCGTATCCATAGTTTTAGGAGACGCTTTTACCTTTTGAACCCATTCATCAAAGCCTTGGCGATCAGGTGTTGCGATAGCATTGAACTTCATATCAGAGAAACCTTTACCACTATAGCTTGCAGAGAAGCCTTTGTAGGTACCCGGTTCGTTCGCGATTAAGTGAAGTTTAGTCTGCATACCCGCCATTGCGTAGATTTGGCCACCTAAAGATGGAATGAAGAATGAGTTCATTACCGAATCAGACGTAATTTTGAAGTTTACAGGAACACCAGTAGGGAATGCGATTTCGTTGACTGTAGCAATACCTTGCTCTGGGTAGATAAAGATCCACTTCCAGTCAGCTGAAATAACTTGAATGGTAATTGGTTCCTGATCACTGACTAATGGCTGATACGGGTCCAGCTCATGAGTTGTTTTCCAAGTGATAGCACCCAGAATGATGATGATAATGATAGGAACAGTCCAGCAGACTAACTCAATTTTATTTGAGTGGGCCCAGTTAGGACGGTAGGTAGCTGACTTATTGGATTCACGATATTTTACGGCAAAGATAAATGCCATAAAAATAACCGGAATAACAACAAGGAGCATTAAGCCGATTGCGATAAGAATCAGCTCTTTTTGTTTAACGCCGACGGCGCCTTTCGGATCCATCAACACCATATCGCAACCGCCTAATAATAAGGCTGCTACAACGAGTGAGATTGCTCCAATGCTTTTTTTGTAGTTCATATGTCTCATCCACGACCCCAAATGACAAGATTCTAATTGTCGTTTCATCAGTGCGGGCATTTTACGGTAAGGTTATGCGAGTGTAAATGATTGTAAGGTAAAGAAACGGAAATGTTAGCTCTTTATGTTAATATGATCACATGTAAAGCTTTTATATCTAAAAGGTTAAAATTGCTACTGGTTATAGGTATATATTGATAAAACAGTATGAATACTAAATTATCTTGGTAATTTTTCAAAGAAAAATATAGACAAAATTGACAAAAAAATGACGAAACTGATTCGATTGTTAAGAAATGCCGTAAGGGAATGTACTAAATTTGTTACCGATAAAGCAAATTTGATTGCTTTATCGGCAAAAAAGAGACAGAGAATTGCTATTTTTTTGAAATTAAAGGAAATATATTAAAAAAATATACAAAAATCCTTTAGTCACTAAAAGTTATACTTTAATGTGTAAATGAGTCCATCTTGATAGAAATCATCACCTAATTTATTGTCAGCATAACGGTATTGAAGACCTGCTGATAAATGTGGTGTTGCATTCCACCAGAATGCTAAAGCACCATTCACACCGTCACGACCGCCATTTCCATAGCGTTTATGGCGCGCGAATTCCATTTCATGCCAGTTGGTAACCATGAAATCTTCTTGGAACATTTTAAAGTTATAACCTGCAACCCAGCCAACAACATAACCGTTGTTACCAGAATAATAGGTTTGATCGACATAATGTAATGCAACGAATGGTTTAAACCATAAGTTACCAATTGACGTGTTGTAGCCTACCCCATACAGCGTGTTAACTTCATGGAAGTTGCCGCCATGTTTATCACCGGGTAGTGACCAAGTTCCATAAACGTGACCATACAGGTTGAATCCAGTATCTGCTAAATAAACTCTAGCGGTTGTTTTTAGCGTGTAACGTTGGTTTTTGCCTGGGTCTTCATGTTGTTTATTGAACGGATTTTCCACATCGAAGAATCCATATAACTCTCCCCAATTGAAATTAGCGCCACCTTCTAATTCAAAGTAAGCAAAATCTTCTTTATGAGTCGTATTTTTAGATTTGTTCTCAGTATGGCGGGACCAATCCAAATAGTTCACATTGATGTCAGCAAAACCATTTTGGTATCCAAGAAAATTTTCAGTATTTTCAGCACTTGCAGTTCCTGCTAAAGACGCCAAAGATGCTAAAGCAGCAGCGCAGAGTAGATTTTTTTTCATGATATATTATTTTCGTTTATACATTAATAAAAATTAGTTGCTACGCAAATTTTTAGCTTGTCAACTAACCATCCTCAAACGTGTGATATATTAGGCTTTAGATTTGCAATTAAAAAATATCTTTCAGTAAATGAGTGATCTTGTTCACGATTTTCTTGATCTTTAAGCGATATTTGCTAGGGAGATCTAATTTGTATTAATAGAAAGGATTCCCCAAATTAATCTGTTTAATTTGGGGGGAGTAAATTTTTGAATGGTTTGAAAAATAACCTAAAATATTATGCTGGCTTATGTTTCGTTGCTTTGCGTACGGCGAGGTAGTCAAGGGTTCCACCGACAATCAGACTAATAGCACCAATACCTATCCCTATGTTAAATATAATATTTTGATATTGAGGTAGGGATAGCCACAGCGAAAGATGGGAAGTAAATAGGTAAACTTTCACGCTTGCAAATGATGTGATAAGTAAACTGATTAACCAAGCGGATAGAATCGATGTTGCCACGATTAAGGCATAAACAGCGATTTTGTAGCCATTAGCAAATAGTTCACGGCGCTGAAATAACCCTGTGGTTTGGGTGTAAACCAAAGATGTGCGGCAGGCGAGTAATAATAAAACGCCGGGAACAGCCACGCCGATGGATATCAGATAGAACATTGGCCAGCCGTAGGTGCTGACAAAAATACTGGCGACAGGGCCAATATAGACTCGGCCTACCGCAGATAAAGCAGAAAGCAGAGCAAATTGTGTTGCAGATAATGATTTATTACATAAGGTCATGAGTAACGCGACAAATGCAGCTGTACCCATTCCAGAGAAGATATTCTCAAGGAAAATAATGGAACCCATGCTAATGATATTCGGCGGAGTAACAGCAAGGAACCAGTATCCAATATTGGAGCCGCCTTGTAATATGCCAAAAACGAGTAGAGCTCTAAATAAGCTCATATTTTTCATTAAATAACCACCAAATAGCGCACCAATAATTGTGGCTGCCATTCCAACGGTTTTATTCACTGTTCCCACTTCACTGAGACTGAAGCCAAGTGCATTAAGCAAAAAATTAGTATTCAGAGCCATGACAAAAGCATCGCCCATTTTATAAAAAATAAGTAGCAGCAAAACGAGCCAAGCATTGTTACGACTGAAAAATTCAGCGAGAGGGGCGTAGATAGCGTCCTTTAATGAGGCTGGGGGAGCAATATTATCTTTTGGTTCTTTGGCAAAAAGAGTCGCGAATACGCCAATCAGCATTAAACTTGCCATGACTAAATACAGTTGTTGCCAAGTGAGGAATTTATCCGCTAACCAAAGCGCTAATCCCCCAGAAACCAACATACTGATTCTATAGCCCATGACTGAGGTTGCTGCCCCGATTCCGCGTTCTTCTGCACTGAGTAAATCAGTTTTATATGCATCAAAAACAATATCTTGAGAAGCAGAACAAAAGGCGACAGTGACCGCTAATGCCGCGAGCCACCATAAATGTTCAGAGGGATTCATGAAGCTCATCCCCGCAATGCTGATAATTAATAATATTTGAGTGGTCAGTAACCAACCGCGACGACGCCCTAAAAAAGGAGGAGTGTAGCGATCCATCATCGGAGACCAGAGGAATTTTAATACATAAGCTTGACCAACTAAGGAAAAGAAACCGATGGTTTTGATGTCAATATTTTCAACGGTTAGCCAAGCTTGTAATGTTCCCGCAGTGAGTGCTAGAGGTAAGCCAGAGACAAAGCCTAGCAGGATTAAAGTAACATTATTGGGTAGTGTGAAACGTGGCATTATTCCCTCATAGCCTATGTTGGTTCTGCAATATTACGCGGGAGATATCTGAGATGAATAAGCAACCCAAATAATAGGTATTGTTTGGGTTGCTGGATTTAACTGTAGCTTGTCACAACTTGAATGATACTAATATGAAACCATTCATTTTGCCTGACTAATATCGTGAATTTTGTCTGATAAAATCCGTGAGTTCTTGGTCTTTAGCCATATCCGCAATTAAGTCACTCAGCGCTAGGTTGATTGCTTCAGTAATTTTTTCATTCGTAGCACCCAGAGCACCTTGGGTATTGTAATTACGAGTGAAGGTACGGCTTTTGGTTGAGCCATTAGGCGCTGTTGCATTCACAGCAACGCTTGAATTAACCGTAATATTGTGGCGCAGGCTGCCTTCGCTGACTTGAGTACTTAGTTTGTTTAATTGAACAACTAAGTTGATATTCGCGGGAGATGTCACCATAAAACCACGAGCTGCCATTTGTTTTTCAACCGCTTCTTGCATTAAATAACGTGGATCCCTTGATGGATTAAGTACCACCAAGCTGCCATTGCGGTTAACTTCAGCTAACGACCTATTCGGACGATTATCAACACTACTGACGCTAATGGACGTTGCATTAAGCGTTGGGTTTTTAGCCGGTAAAGCAATTTTCGGCTCAAGAGATAACGTATTACTTGGTGCTGTACAGCCCGCAAGTAAAAATAGTGCAAAAAGTGGAAAACACAGTTTTCTTAACATAATTCTTCCCAGTTCATCTTTCCTAATTGAAAATGTTCCGTTATGGTTCGGGTAACGATAGCTAATGTTATTAGACAACAGTTTGAGAAAAAATTCGCATAAATGTATATCACATGGAACATTTCGCGTTTTCGGCGCCAAATTATCAATGATGCTGACGTTATTATCCGCTATTTCTATAATAAGAAGATAGTCGTTACGCAGTGTAATTGAGCGCTTTTTTCAATGCTAGAGGCTGTTGGATATTCAAGAACAATCTTTAATAAGTATAGGCTATCAACCCACATTGGGTTTCCCATTTTATCAAGGAGCTTTTATGGACGCCAATACACCACCAACAATGCAGTCCCGCGTGAGTGAAAAATTGCAGGCGGCTTTTAAACCAGATTATCTGGATGTGATTAATGAAAGTCATCAGCATAATGTTTTGCCTGGCTCTGAAAGCCACTTCAAAGTTGTTTTGGTTAGCGAAAAATTTGAAAATATGCGTATGATTGGGCGCCATCGCGAGATCTATGCTATTTTGGCTGACGAATTAGCTGGTGGGATCCATGCATTAGCCCTACATACCTATACGCCTAAAGAATGGGACGAATTAGCGAGTACGGTGTTAAAATCGCCAGCTTGCCGTGGTGTAGGTGGTATCAATCGCTAATTACTGGTCTAAAATTGATTCTGCCACAGCGAGTGGGATCTAATTAGCCTCCATGTAATGGATACTTTTTCCCCAATTTGATAAGGGAAAATGAAATTTTAGCCAGAAAAGTCACAAATAAAGAGGAATAATAGCTTCTTTTATCGGCTTTTCTCGACTCTGGGCGCATGCATCGGTATAATGTTGCGTCTAATTTTCAGTAAGGTTTCGGGACGCTTCTGATATCAGGGATGACCGTTACGAAAGTAACGACCCCGGTTCTGGAAGGGAGATGGTCATTATGATTTAATGACATAGCTCTGGAGTAGACCGATCACTAAGATTTATTTTGAGGTAAGAAGATGCAAGTTTCTGTTGAAACGACTCAAGGCCTTGGGCGTCGTGTAACAATCACCGTTCCTGCCACTGATATTGAAAAAGCGCTGAACAGCGAGCTGGTTAACGTTGCTAAAAAAGTTCGCATTGATGGTTTCCGTAAAGGAAAAGTACCAATGCATATCGTTAAACAACGTTATGGTGCGTCTGTAATGCAAGACGTTCTGGGCGATGTTATGCAACGTAACTTTATCAATGCAATCATCGAACAAAAAATTAATCCAGCTGGCGCACCAAGCTATAAGCCAGAAATGTTCGAAGATGGTAAAGACTTTGTTTTCTCTGTTGAGTTCGAAGTTTACCCAGAAGTCGAATTAAAAGGTTTTGACGCTATTGAAGTTGAAAAACCAGTTGTAACCGTGAAAGACGAAGACCTCGACAACATGCTGGAAACTCTGCGTAAGCAACAAGCACAGTGGAAAGAAGTTGAAGATGCAGCAACTGCTGATTCACGTATCACTATCAATTTCTCTGGTTCTATCGATGGTGAAGAGTTTGAAGGTGGTAAAGCTGAAGACTTCGCACTGGTTATGGGCGAAGGTCGTATGATCCCTGGTTTCGAAGACGGTATTGTTGGTCACAAAGCTGGCGAAGAATTCGACATCGAAGTTAACTTCCCAGAAGATTACCATGCAGAAAATCTGAAAGGTAAAGCAGCTAAGTTTGCTATCGTCCTGAAGAAAGTAGAACAACGTGAACTGCCAGAATTTACTGAAGAATTCGTTAAGCGTTTCGGTATTGCCGACGGTTCAGTAGAAGGTCTGCGTGCAGAAGTTCGTAAAAATATGGAACGTGAGCTGAAAAATGCAATTCGTAACCGTATTAAAGCGCAAGTTCTAGACGGTCTGGTTAACGCTAACGAAATCGATGTTCCAGCAGCGGTTGTTGATGGTGAAATCGATGTTCTGCGTCGTCAAGCAGCACAACGCTTTGGTGGCAACGAAAAACAAGCGATGGAATTACCGCGTGAACTGTTCGAAGAACAAGCTAAACGTCGCGTACTTGTTGGTCTGCTGTTAGGCGAAGTGATCAACAAAAACGAACTGAAAGCTGATGAAGAGCGCGTTAAGGCACTGATCGAAGATATGGCATCTGCTTACGAAGATCCGTCAGAAGTTATCGAATACTACAGCAAAAATGAAGAGCTGATGAACAGTGTTCGTAACTTAGCGTTAGAAGAGCAAGCTGTTGAAACTATTCTTGCTGCTGCAAAAGTAACTGAAAAAGAAACTAACTTCACTGAACTGATGAACCAAGTTCAAGCAGGTTAATTTTTCTTTTTAGCAGTACAAAACAAAAACCCGTAGTTATTGCGCTACGGGTTTTTTGTCAATTAGAGCAGTTAAATTTAGACTTTTCATAAATCATCTTGAAAAAAATATTTAAACCCTAATTATAATAAGAGTCCGTTGGATATCACAAATAGGGCGATGGAATTATTTTGTACTGAAATAATTTTTCAACAGCATAAAACCGTGTAACTAGATAGACTTGTGTTAAACTCTTGTATAGAGCGGCTTGCTCACCACAGCACTCTGGACTGTATTTTAGAATTATTTTTCAAGTGATTTGTTTGAAAAGTGACTAAAATAATCAAGTAAGTGCGGATATCGAGCAGGCAGATACAAGAAATTTAAAGGCAATTGTTTGTAGTACATTCCTGCCCAAAATGGCGGACAGACAGCAAATTAGGCGCAAGCACCAGAAAGTTTTTAATAGGAGATTTCGATGTCACATTTTGGCGGTCAGGAGCAGTTAGCATCCCAAATGGCACTTGTGCCAATGGTTATCGAGCAAACCTCTCGAGGTGAGCGCTCATACGATATTTATTCACGTCTATTAAAAGAACGTATTATCTTCCTTACTGGCCAAGTAGAAGATCATATGGCGAACTTAATTGTCGCTCAGATGCTATTTCTTGAAGCAGAAAATCCAGAAAAAGATATCCACTTGTATATCAACTCACCAGGCGGTGTGATTACTGCGGGGATGTCAATCTATGACACCATGCAATTTATCAAGCCTGATGTTAGTACGATTTGTATGGGGCAAGCTTGTTCTATGGGAGCATTCTTGTTAACCGCGGGTACTAAAGGTAAACGTTTCTGCTTACCAAATTCTAGAGTCATGATCCACCAACCATTAGGTGGCTATCAGGGACAAGCGACTGACATTGAAATCCATGCTCAAGAAATCTTGAAAGTGAAGTCGCGTATGAATGAGTTGATGGCTCATCATACTGGTAAATCCATCGAAGAAATTAGTCGTGACACAGAGCGCGATCGCTTCTTATCCGCAAATGAAGCGAAAGAATATGGTCTAGTTGACCATATTTATACTAGCCGTTAATTTGCGTAATTTTTTGATATAACAAATTATATCCGAAACTATTTGAGAAATTTTTTGCCTTGTTTTTCTGACTTACACGGATAAAACAAGGCATGATGAATATAAGTGAGGTCTACTGATGACAGATAAACGCAAAGAAGGGGCAGGTAAATTACTGTACTGTTCTTTCTGCGGAAAAAGTCAGCATGAAGTACGCAAGCTGATTGCCGGTCCGTCAGTCTACATTTGTGATGAATGCGTGGATTTATGCCTCGATATCATCCGTGAAGAAATCAAGGAACTGGCTCCGCATCGTGAGCGCAGTGAATTGCCAACTCCCCATGAGATCAGACAGCACCTTGATGATTATGTAATCGGTCAAGAAAAAGCTAAAAAAGTATTAGCGGTAGCAGTTTATAACCACTATAAGCGCCTACGTAATGGTGATAAAACCAGCGATGGTGTGGAGTTAGGTAAAAGTAATATTCTGTTAATTGGTCCTACTGGTAGCGGTAAAACGTTATTAGCGGAAACGTTAGCACGCTATCTGGATGTGCCATTTACGATGGCAGATGCAACCACATTAACTGAAGCGGGTTATGTGGGAGAAGACGTTGAAAATATTATCCAAAAGCTCCTGCAAAAATGCGATTACGATGTAGAAAAAGCGCAACGTGGAATCGTTTATATCGATGAAATTGATAAAATTTCACGTAAGTCGGATAACCCATCCATTACCCGTGACGTCTCTGGGGAAGGGGTTCAGCAGGCATTACTGAAATTAATTGAAGGTACGGTTGCTGCGGTTCCGCCACAAGGTGGTCGTAAACATCCTCAACAAGAATTTTTACAGGTTGATACCTCTAAGATCTTGTTCATTTGTGGTGGCGCATTTGCTGGGTTAGATAAAGTCATTGGTCAGCGCTTGAATACACGTTCAGGTATTGGTTTCGCAGCTGAAGTTAAAGGTGAATCAGAGAAAGCCACCGAAGGTGAGTTATTAACTCAGGCTGAGCCAGAAGATTTGATTAAATTTGGTCTGATCCCTGAATTTATTGGCCGTTTACCTGTAGTTGCGACACTAACTGAACTGAGTGAAGACGCACTCATTCAGATTCTAAAAGAGCCAAAAAATGCGTTAACTAAACAGTACCAAGCGTTGTTTAGTCTTGAAGGTACTGAATTAGAGTTTCGTGAAGAGGCTTTGGTCGCAATTGCGAAAAAAGCAATGGCACGTAAAACCGGAGCTAGGGGTTTACGTTCTATTGTAGAAGCAGCCTTACTCAATACGATGTACGATCTACCTTCAATGAGTGATGTTGAAAAAGTCGTTGTCGATGAAAATGTGATTAATGAGCAGTCAGAACCGTTGCTGATTTATAGTAAGCCTGACGCTCAGGCTTCTGGCGATAACTAATCCCACAAAGATGTTCAATAAATAATCAAACAAAATGAGGGGCAACCCTCATTTTGTTTTTTATGCTTAACTACCCATTGAATGCTAAAATCTTGTCCCCATATAGTTTATATTCTTAGTTGTGGTTTCCTTATTTTGAAATAACATTGTTATAGTGCAGTGTTTTACAAGAATATTTTCCTTTGATAAGAGACAACCCTTAACTGGCGTGTGCTAAACGAAGAGAGAGCTTTATGAATCCAGAGCGTTCCGAACGCATTGAAATACCAGTATTGCCTCTGCGTGATGTAGTGGTATACCCACATATGGTGATCCCACTGTTTGTTGGACGTGAAAAATCCATTCACAGTCTGGAAGCAGCAATGGATCATGATAAGCAAGTGATGCTGGTTGCGCAAAAAGAAGCCTCAACCGATGATCCTGGGGTAAATGATTTATTTGCTGTTGGGACTGTTGCGTCTGTTATTCAGATGCTTAAATTACCCGATGGCACTGTCAAAGTTTTAGTCGAAGGGCTTAGACGTGCTCGTATCACAAGCTTAACTGACAATGGTGAATATTTCTTAGCGCAAGCAGAATACTTGCTAAACGATGACGCTAAATCAGCAGCTGCCTATGATGAAACAGGAACAGTGCCAACGGCAGAATTGGTTGATGAAAAAGAGCAAGAAGTTTTATATCGCACAATTGTTAGCCAATTTGAAAGCTATATTAAGCTGAACAAAAAAATTCCACCTGAAGTCCTGACTTCACTGCATGCGATTGAGCAAGATCAGTTGGATAAACTGGCTGATACGATTGCGTCACATATGCCATTAAAATTAGCGGACAAACAACGCGTTCTTGAAATGGCAAACATTGCCGAGCGTGTTGAGTTCCTGATGGCAATGATGGAATCAGAAACAGAATTACTGCAAGTTGAAAAGCGCATCCGTAATCGCGTGAAAAAGCAGATGGAAAAAAGTCAGCGCGAATACTATTTGAATGAGCAAATGAAGGCCATTCAAAAAGAGCTGGGCGAAATGGATGATGCGCCGGATGAATACGAGTCGCTGAAACGTAAAATCGAAGAAGCGAAGATGCCAAAAGAGGCTCAAGAGAAAGCAGAAGCTGAATTGCAGAAGCTGAAAATGATGTCTCCAATGTCAGCAGAAGCGACAGTGGTACGCAGCTACATTGATTGGATGGTTCAGGTACCATGGCATAAGCGTAGCAAAGTCAAAAAAGACCTAGTGAAAGCTCAGGAAGTCCTTGATACCGACCATTATGGTTTAGAGCGTGTTAAAGACCGTATTCTTGAGTATCTGGCGGTACAGAGTCGTGTGAGTAAAATTAAAGGCCCAATCTTGTGCTTAGTGGGGCCTCCAGGGGTTGGTAAGACATCACTGGGGCAATCTATTGCCAAAGCGACAGGTCGTGAATACACCCGTATGGCATTGGGTGGTGTACGTGACGAAGCGGAAATCCGTGGTCACCGTCGTACCTATATTGGTTCGATGCCAGGTAAACTTATCCAAAAAATGGCAAAAGTTGGGGTGAAAAACCCGCTATTTTTACTGGATGAGATCGATAAAATGTCTTCCGACATGCGTGGGGATCCGGCTTCTGCATTATTAGAGGTATTAGATCCAGAGCAGAACGTCGCATTCAACGACCATTATTTGGAAGTTGATTATGACTTGTCTGACGTGATGTTTGTGGCGACATCGAACTCGATGAATATCCCTGCACCATTATTAGACCGTATGGAAGTGATTCGTCTATCTGGTTACACCGAAGATGAAAAACTAAATATTGCGAAGAGACATCTGTTATCTAAGCAAATTGAACGTAATGCGTTGAAAAAAGGTGAACTATCTATCGATGATAGCGCGCTGATGAGTATCATTCGTTACTATACTCGTGAAGCGGGAGTTCGTGGTTTAGAGCGTGAAATCTCTAAACTGTGCCGTAAAGCGGTTAAAGCACTGTTAATGGATAAAAAATTGAAGCACATCAGTATCACCGCAGATAATCTAAAAGATTATTTAGGTGTTCGTCGCTTCGATTATGGACATGCAGATACAGAAAACCGTGTAGGACAGGTAACAGGTTTAGCATGGACTGAAGTTGGTGGTGACTTACTAACTATCGAAACCGCATGTGTACCAGGTAAAGGGAAATTAACCTATACCGGCTCTCTGGGTGAAGTCATGCAAGAGTCGATTCAAACCGCATTAACGGTTGTACGTGCTCGTGCAGAAAAACTGGGTATTAATGGCGACTTCTACGAAAAACGTGATATTCACGTTCACGTACCGGAAGGCGCAACACCGAAAGATGGTCCGAGTGCAGGTATTGCAATGTCAACCGCACTAGTTTCTTGCTTAACGGGTAATCCAGTTAAAGCGGATGTAGCGATGACTGGGGAAATTACCCTACGAGGCTTAGTGCTACCAATCGGTGGATTGAAAGAGAAGTTATTAGCGGCGCATCGTGGTGGAATAAAAACAGTTTTAATTCCTGAAGAAAACAAGCGGGATTTAGAAGAAATTCCTCAAAATGTGATTGCTGATTTGAAAATTCATCCAGTAAAAACCATTGAAGAAGTCTTATCTCTAGCTTTAGTTAATCCTCCTTTTGGGATGGAAGTAGTAAAAAATAAAGCGAAAAAGGTGAGCTAAGTCATAAAGCTCGTATAAAACTAAGGCTGACAGCTAATTAAGTGCTTGTCAGCCTTTTTTTTCATCGCTACTTTTAGCGAAGATTCTGATAATGGTTCGCATGCTATTTGTTCTCTTGCCATTGATATTCAGGATTGATATAACGGCTGCATCATTAATTAACCATACTTACTATTGTTAACTATACTGTAATTGGTTAATTAACCGATCAAGTCAAAACTAATATGGGGATGATAATAGTGAATAAGTCTCAACTGATTGAAAAAGTCGCTTCAGAAGCGAACATTTCTAAAGCCGCAGCAGGTCGCGTAGTCGATGCTTTCGTTGCCTCTGTAACGGGTTCGCTGAAAAAAGGTGATGATGTTACTTTAGTTGGCTTTGGTACTTTTTCTGTACGTAAACGCGCAGCGCGTATTGGTCGTAATCCGCAGACAGGTAAAGAAATTAAAATTGCCGCGGCTACAGTACCTGCTTTCCGCGCCGGTAAAGGTCTAAAAGACGCTGTTAATCGTTAATTGAGTTTTAGTCGCGTCTTTCACGCTTTTTTGCGAAAACTCAAACTGACGTAATGTCTTTAATCAGATAATATATAAGCGCACCATGGAAATGGTGCGCTTTTTTTCCTATCTGGGTTAGAATTAGCGCATTATTAAGAAATTCAACAAAGCGGAGTTAAGCCTTTTTATGATGGAAGATCTACGCACGAAGGCGAACAGTCCTTTTATTAAAGTGTTGTTAGCTATTATTATCCTGTCATTCGTGCTGACAGGTGTTGCTGGCTATGTGATCGGTGGTTCAAGTAATGATGCCGCTGAAGTCAATGGGCAGCCAATAAGCAGGGAACAATTACAGCAGGCTTTTCAACAGGAACGCCAATCATTACAAGAATACTTAGGGGATAAATTCGCTGAAGTAGCCAGTAATGATGAATATATGAAAGAGCTGCGTACCCAAGCTTTGAATAACTTAATCAATACCCAATTGATTAATCAATATGCGAATGAATTAAATCTCTCTGCAAGTGATAAGCAAATTGAACAGGCTATTTTTGCTATGCAAATTTTCCAAACTGATGGAAAGTTTGACAGTGAAAAATATCGCGAAATCTTAAGCCGTTACAATATCAATGCAGACAGCTTCGCCGCACAAATTCGTCAAGACTTAGTCCGTGCGCAATTAGGCAAATCCTTTACGGGGACTGAGTTTGCACTGCCTTCTGAAGTGAAAGCTTATGCTGAGCTATTTATGCAGCAGCGTGAAGTTCGCACTGCAATGCTGCCACTAGCTGAAGTTCAAGCTAAACAAACCGTCACAGAAGACGAATTGAAAGCGTATTATGACGCTAATCAAAATAGTTTTATTTCACCTGAACAAGTTCAAGTGAGCTATGTAGAAATGGATGCTGCATCAATGCCGAAAGCAACGGTAAATGATGAAGAAATCACAACCTACTACCAGCAAAACCTGAAAAACTTCACTAAAGCAGAGCAAAAACTCTATAGCATGATTCAAGTTGCATCAGAAAAAGATGCGCAAGCTTTAGAAACTGAACTGAAAAATGGTGCTGATTTTGCTGCGTTAGCAGCTGAAAAATCAACAGACAAATTCAGTGCAGGTAATAAAGGTGTGATTGGTTGGATGGAAGCTGCATCTACACCAAGTGAAATCATCAGCGCGAACCTAACTGAAAAAGGTCAGGTTTCAGCACCAATTAAAGTTCAAGACAATTATGTTCTGTTCCGTTTGGATGATATTACGCCTGAAGCAATTAAGCCGTTAGATGAAGTTAAAGACAGCATTAAAACAAGCTTAACTCAAGATAAGAGCATCAAGCAGTTTTATGATTTACAACAGAAAGTGAGCGAAGCTGCAACAAATGATAATGAATCGTTGGCTTCTGTTGAAAGCGTTTCTGGACTGAAAGTTAGCAATACCGAATGGTTTGATCGTAAAAATCCACCAGAAGCACTGAACTTCCCTAAAGTCATCAATGAGATTTTCAGTGAACGCTTAATTGATAAAAATGGCGCTACAGGTATTAACTCTGATGTGATTAACGTTGAAGGTGACCGTGCCTTTGTTGTTCGTGTCACTCAGTACAAAGCGGAAATGACAGAGCCATTTGATCAAGTTAAATCTGAGATTGCAACGCTGGTGAAACGCCAAAAAGCCTTCACTCAGTTAAAAGCAGATGGCGACAAACTAATTACTGAGTTAAAAGCGGGCAAGGGTGATGAGGCTCTGAAAGCTGCTGGTACTCAATTTGGTTCTGTTCAGACCGTCTCTTTCATTGCACCGGCTACCGATGTCACTGATGTTGCAATGAAAATGACTCCACCAATTGATGGCAAACCAACATACTCAATTGCTTATGATAAACAAGACAACTTACTGGTTGTTCAGCTAGATAAAGTGACTTTAGGTCAGCCAACTGCAGAAGAGCTGAGCCAACTTGGAAGTCAGTATCAAGCGATGATGAGCTCTGTGGTTAATGAGTCATTGATGCAAAACTTGCGCGCTAATGCAAAAATTGAAATTCAAAATATTGAATAATTGAGAAGCGCTTCGCAACTGAGATTGTAATCTTGGTAATAAAAGGCCACCTTTGGGTGGCCTTTCGCATTGTATAAACAAGCAAAAAGCATTGAGTGACAGCCTCTGGCATTGTGATGTTTCTACACACATAGGAGAACTGAAATGAAATGGAATGAAAATATTAAACAGGGATTAGGGACGTTATTTATGGCTGCCATGTTGTATTCAACATCGGGAGCTACATTTGCCAAGAAAATAGAACCAGAAAAATCTGTGGTTGCGGTGACTCAGCCAAAAGAAATGATAGAAACTAAGCCAACGACGGGTTTAGTCAGCCCTGAACAAGTTAATATCAATCAAGCAAGCGCTGAAGAATTAGCAAAGATCCTCAGTGGAATTGGTAAACAAAAAGCTCAGGCAATAGTGGAATATCGTGAAAAATATGGGGCATTTAATTCCATTGAAAATATTCTTGAGGTTCAAGGTATTGGTCCTGCATTTTTAGAAAAAAATCGTAGTAAGTTAGTGTTGTAACGATAAATAAGCTCATCAGTAAATGATGAGCTTATTTCACTTTGGTATTTTTAACTGAAAGAGTCAAAACAGAAGTGAAGGTTTTTTATTCTAAAAATAATTTTGTAGAGCTTAATATGAGAGCTAAGTCTTATAAGTGATATTTTCTCAGCAAGCTATCTAAAGATTTGTTATTTTTATGTTATCAATAAAGTTAACTGGTCGGAGTAGTTATGGCGATAAATATTAAAGTACTTGGGTACCACATTGATGTATTCCAGCATGTAAACAATGCTCGTTATTTGGAGTTTTATGAGGCAGACAGATGGGAGTGGATGGGAAAAGCGAATCTGATTGAATGGGCAATCCAAAATAAAATTGTGATGGCAGCTGTAAACATTAACGTCAATTATTTTCAGGCAGTGGGTTTGGGTGATGAACTCACAGTAATATCCCGTATGGATAAAATTGGTGCTAAAAGCGCGGTTTGTTATCAACAGATTATCCGTAATAGTCATGGGCAATCTGAAGTTGTATCAGATGCTTATGTTACTTTTGTTTTTATTGATGGAAAAACGAATAAAGCCATGGTGATTGCAGATGAACTGCGTGAAAAAATTGAGGCGCTCAATAACAAAAAAGATTCTTTTATTGAAATGTAGCCAACCGAAATAAATAACTCTTTGGTTGGCTTTTTAAAATTAACGATAAACTACGGTTTTAGCTGCTCGAGAAGAGAATTCATTACAGCTTGTTTATTGCTTAAGTAATAATTCAAGCCTTTGCTGCGTAAGTGGCACGCTGCACACTCTCCACAGCCATCACCTTGAATACCGTTATAACATGTTAGTGTTTGTTGGCGAATTGTCTCTAGATGCCCATAATGATCCGCTAAAGCCCAAGTTTGCGCTTTATCTAACCACATTAGTGGAGTCTCGAATCGGATATCTTTAGCTAGACCTAAACTTACAGCATGGTTGAGGGATTTAACGAACTCATCACGGCAATCAGGGTAACCAGAAAAATCAGTTTCGCAAACTCCCGTGATCACCGCTTCGGCTTGTACCTGATAAGCATAAATAGCGGCTAACGTGAAAAATAAAATATTTCTACCAGGAACAAACGTACTCGGGAGACCGCTAGCTTCACTCTCCTTAAAGTCAGGAACCGGAATATTGTCTCGGGTAAGGCTGCTAATGGCTAATTCACTAAGTAGAGTGACATCAAGAACTTTATGAGCTTTAGCGCCTAATTGTAGGCTAAGTTTTTGTGCGACTTCGATTTCTAAACGATGGCGCTGACCATAATCAAAAGTGATGCAATGAACTTCATCATAATGTTGAAGTGCCTGTATTAGGCAGGTTGTGGAGTCTTGCCCTCCGCTAAAGACAACAACGGCTCGTTTCATAAGAACCTCCTGAACTCGAATAGGATTTAGATTTAAGGCTATGTTAGCGATGGGGAAAGGGAATGAACAGTCTATTTTTTTACTCTATTACTATTTAGTAAGCAATTTATGCTATATTCCCGCGATTTTTATAAAGTTATTCTACAATATTCACAACACGTAACACCTTTATTGTTTTCACATGGTAGAATTTTGATGATGAAAGTACATAAGGAAGGGGGCTAAATATGTTGGATAAAATTGATAAAAAGTTACTTTGCTTATTACAAAATGACAGTGGTCTATCATTAAGCGCATTAGCGGAAGCGGTGAACTTAACATCAACGCCATGTTGGAAAAGGCTAAAACGGTTAGAAGATGAAGGTTATATCCGCGGTCGAGTGACACTGCTGGATGGCGAAAAATTAGGTTTAGGACTTACGGTTATCGTAATGATTAAAACTCAGCAGCATAATAGCGAGTGGTATGAACAGTTTGTCTCTTTTGTCGAACAACTACCTGAGGTATTAATGTTTTATCGTATGGCTGGGGAATATGATTATTTAATGCAAGTCGAAGTACATGATATGAAATCGTATGATTTATTCTATAAAAAGCTGGTTAATGGCGTTCATGGTTTAATCGATGTGACTTCCAGTTTTGCGATGGAAAAAATCAAATATACGACGGTGCTACCTATCCCCGATTAGTGGGCTATATCAATAGAACGCCAATATATAAATAGAAATTCGGTCGTTATTAACATCATTCAAGGCAGTAATACGTGCGATTATTTTCACAATTACGTTGGTACTTTTTTAGTGAATGGCGACGCTACTGCGGCGCTATTTGTTTTTTAATTATCATCGCTATTTTACAAGTCATTCCTCCGCGCCTAGTCGGTGAAGTTGTAGACGGTATCAGTAAAGGGTCTATGACTAACCCGCAGTTGGTCAATTATGTCTTAGCCATGTTGGTCATTGCACTGGCGGTATACGGATTACGCTATGTTTGGCGTTTATGGCTATTTGGCGCCTCATATAAGCTCGCCGTTCAATTAAGACAGAAAATTTATCAACGACTCAGTCAGCAAAACCAATCTTTCTATTTAAAATATCGTACTGGGGACTTGATCGCCCGCTCAACAAATGACGTAGATCGGGTTGTTTTTGCCGCTGGGGAAGGGGTATTAACCTTTGTTGACTCCTTAGTCATGGGCTGTGCTGTATTGGTCATGATGAGTGTAGAAATTAGTTGGCAACTGACATTACTTGCCTTGATCCCTATGCCGATAATGGCTTTAGTCATTAAGCGTTATGGAGATCTACTTCATCAACGCTTTAAGCATGCTCAAGGTGCTTTTTCTTCATTAAATAATCATGCCCAAGAGAGTTTAACCAGCATTCGTATGATCAAGGCATTTGGTCTCGAGGAGCATCAATCAAATCAATTTGAGCAGGTGGCGACAGAAGCTGGACGCCGCAATATGCATGTTGCGAAAGTCGACGCACGTTTTGACCCAACCATATTTGTGGCAATTGGTATGGCAAACTTATTGGCAATCGCAGGGGGAAGCTGGATGGTGTTGAATGACACATTAACCCTCGGCGAGTTAACCAGTTTTGTGATGTATTTAGGATTAATGATTTGGCCTATGTTGGCATTGGCGTGGATGTTTAATATTGTTGAACGAGGCAGTGCTGCCTATAGCCGTATATTGAGTTTATTGGATGAGCCTTTAGTTATCAAAGATGGTGCTCACTCTTTACAGCCAGATAAAGGCATATTAGAAGTTAATATTGGTGTATTTCAATACCCAGAAACTCAACGTCACGCCTTAAAAGATATTCGTTTTACTTTAAAACCGGGAGGTTTTTTAGGGTTATGCGGACCTACAGGCTCGGGTAAATCTACTCTAATAACCTTGTTACAGCGCCATTTCGATATTGATGAAGGGGAGATTTGCTACCAAAATCGCCCATTAACAGACATTCATTTGAATGAATGGCGAGCTAGGTTATCGATAGTTAATCAATCTCCATTTCTGTTTTCTGATACGGTAGCCGGAAATATTGCTCTTGGTCACCCTGACGCGACTCAAGCCCAGATTGAAGAGGCTGCACGTATTGCTTGTGTGCATGAGGATATTTTAAGGCTGCCTGAAGGTTATCAAACTGAAGTTGGTGAGCGAGGTGTGATGCTTTCTGGCGGGCAAAAACAACGTATTTCCATTGCTAGGGCTATTTTACAAAATGCGGAAATATTGATTTTAGATGATGCGCTCTCCGCGGTTGACGGGCAAACCGAGTTCACAATCTTGCAAAACTTAAGCCATTGGCGGCAGGGAAGAACGTTAATCATCAGTGCACATCGATTATCAGCATTAGTAGAAGCTGATAATATTTTGGTGTTGTGCCATGGCGAAATAGCAATGCAAGGCACTCATGAAGAACTCAGCCAACAGGTGGGCTGGTATAAAGATATGTATCACTATCAGCAGATTGAAGCGGCTTTGGATGGTGATCTATGAGTCAAAAAAAATCACTTTGGCCAGCATTAAAACGGTTGCTGTCTTATGGAAAAGCGTATCGCGGAACCATGGGAATTGCGGTCGGGATGCTATGGTTAGCGGCGATTGCGGAAGTCAGTGGTCCTTTATTGATTAGCTACTTTATTGACAATATGGTCGCTAAAAAACAGATTATCATGCCACTGACGCTGTATATGGCTGTTGGGTTTGTTTTACTGCAAATTACAGCGGCACTGCTTCATTATTATCAAAATATTTTGTTCAATAAAGCTTCTGTTGGGGTTGTACAAAGTTTAAGAACGGATGTGATGAATGCAGCATTACGCCAGCCATTGAGTACGTTTGATAAACAACCGGTAGGGCAAATTATTTCGCGGGTCACCAATGATACTGAAGTGATCAAAGACTTATTTGTGACAGTCGTACCAACCGTATTTCGCAGCATTGCACTAATATGCGCTATGCTGGTGGCAATGTTTTCCTTAGAGTGGCGGATGGCTTCGATAGCGGTACTCATTTTCCCCGCAGTCTTTATTATCATGTTGATTTATCAGCGCCTTAGTACGCCAATAGTTCGTCGGGTTCGTGCGTATCTTGCAGATATTAATAATAGTTTTAATGAAGCTATTAGTGGAATGACGGTTGTACAGCAATTCTTGCAACAAGCACGATTCGGCAAAAAAATTCAAGAAATCAACCAAGAACACTATCAGGCTAGAATGAAAGCATTAAGGCTTGATGGGTTATTATTGCGCCCATTACTCAGCTTAATTTCTGCCGCAGTTCTGTGTGGGTTACTGCTGTTATTTGGGCTTGATGGTGCGAGTACGATCGGGGTTGGGGTGCTCTATGCTTTTATTAATTATCTTGGGCGCTTGAATGAACCATTAATTGAACTCACTTCTCAGCAATCTATGTTGCAACAGGCCGTTGTGTCTGGGGAGCGCGTATTTGAGCTTATGGACAGCCCTCAGCAAGGGTATGGCGATAATATACAGCCGTTACAGCACGGAACAATTGAAATAAAGCACCTTGCATTTTCTTATCGCGATGACAAAAAAGTTTTAGATGACATTAATTTGTCTGTTCCAGAAAATAATTTTCTGGCATTGGTAGGGCATACAGGAAGTGGCAAAAGTACTATCGCTAATCTGATTATGGGCTACTACCCTTGGCAACAAGGTGAAATTTTATTGGATAGCCGAGATTTAAATACGTTATCACACCAAGTGTTACGTAGTGGAATTGCAATGGTTCAACAGGATCCAGTGGTGCTCGCGGCTTCATTCTTTGATAACGTTGCATTAGGGCGAGATGTCTCTCAGGATAAAGTTTGGGAGGTTCTTGAAACTGTTCAGTTGGCTCAGCATGTTCGCAATATGCCAGAAGGATTGGATACACTGCTTGGCGAGCAAGGAAATACATTATCTGTAGGTCAACGCCAGTTGCTCGCAATGGCTAGGGTATTAGTCATTACCCCTAAAATTTTAATATTGGATGAAGCAACCGCGAATATTGATTCAGGAACTGAGCAGGCAATCCAAAAGGCATTACGAGTTATTCGCCAAAAAACCACATTGGTAGTAATTGCTCACAGACTATCAACGATTGTTGATGCGGACCAAGTGGTTGTTTTGCATCGCGGAACGATTGTAGAGCAAGGGAATCATTCTCAGCTTCTACAGCAAAAAGGTCGTTATTATCAAATGTACCAGTTACAACAGGTGGGGGATTCACTGAACTCTCGCGATGAGGTTACAGTGGAGACCGCGCTAGTTTAGTCGTACCTAACTAAATATCAATTTTACCTAATCAAAAGAGCCACCAATATTTTTGGTGGCTCTTGAACTTTCAATTTTGAGTAAGTGACTACTTATTTTTTAGCACTCAGCGAAACTTTCTCTTCCGAATAACCCCTTCTTGGACTGTCGTTGCAACGAGTTCTCCTTGCTGATTATAGATTTGACCTTTTACAAATCCTCTGCCTCCTGAAGCTGATGGGCTTTCGATTGCATATAGTAGCCATTCATCTATTCGATAAGGTCGATGGAACCACATCGAATGATCAATAGTGGCAACTTGTAAGTCTCGTTCCATAAAGCCACGACCGTGAGGCTGTAAAGCAGCAGGCAAGAAGTTATAGTCAGATGCGTAACCTAATAAGTAATCATGTAAGGCTGGGTTATTGGGCAACTTACCTTTTGATTTAAACCAAATATAGCGGAACGGTTCTTGAGGAGCACTATCAAATGGGCTGTAAAATTGAATAGGGCGGAATTCAAAAGGATTTGGGCGTAGAGCATACTTTTTTACAGATTCTGGCAGTTTATCAGCTAATCGCTGAATAATTTCATCTTGTGAGATTAATTGCTCTGGTGCGGGGACTTCAGGCATTAGATTCTGGTGATTGAATCCATCTTCTTGTACCTGAAAAGACGCAGTCATAAAAAAAATGGGTTTACCATTTTGGATTGCACTGACTCTGCGGGTACTAAAACTACCTCCATCTCTTAAAATTTCCACATCGTATACAATTGGGCGTTGGCTATCGCCTGGACGTAAGAAATAGCTATGAAATGACGTGATAATCCGATCTTCTGGGGTTGTTTGTTTAGCGGCATATATCGCTTGTCCGACGACTTGTCCACCAAAAACTTGAGGTAAACCAAGGTCTTCACTTTGCCCTCGAAAAATGCCTTCTTCAATTTTTTCGAGTTTTATTAGGCTCACTAAATTTTGTAATTCTGGGCTCATAGTTACCTTGATGATGGTTAAAAAATATCAGATAGCACTATTTTCCCATTAATTACAAAAAATAGGTAGGCAGTTTGTGTATGACTAAATAGGCATTCTTTTTCTGTTACATTTTGAAATATAATTTCATTATTTAATATGTATTAGATATAATTTTCTAAGGTTAGATAAATGAAGATGTATAGATTATAATGGCGACGTAAAAATATACAGTAAAAACAATTGGTTATAGGGATTTTTTATGGGGTTGCAGCGCAGTGTTATTAGTTTGTTGGTAATTGTTTTTTTAGTGGGCTGCGAAGGAAATAACGCTAAACCCGCAGAAAAAAGGTTACAAGGAAAAGATAACCATGACAATCAACAAGTCGATATCGGTAAGGTCAGTGGTAATCTAATGATTATTAAAGGGGCCGTGCTTCCTGAGGATGTGGATATTACGGTCACATTGGCAGATACATCGATCATTGATTTACCCGCTTTAATATTGTCACAAAAACACTATAACCAATTGAATAATAAAACATCCTTACCATTCGAGTTGACTTATCATAAAAATGAAATTAGAAAACAGGCTCGGGTGATGGTGAGTGCGACTGTGTATGGAGAAGGAAAGTTATTGTATATCAGTGATTCTTCAATTGAAGTTATCAATAATGGTATAACCGAAAATATAGATATTTTATTAGTACCGGCGAATTAACCTTATTTTTAGGTTAATTGATTTTGAAATGAAAACTCTCGATTTTTTGAGTAATAAAACAGCACTTGATTTCCACTTTCTTGCTATTTTAATGGCTATCAAGCATAATGCCCCTGCTTTGAAAGAAGCATTCAATGGGGGCTCTGTTGGTTCTCCCGCAACGCTAACTTGTTAACTAGGTCAGGTCCGGAAGGAAGCAGCCATAGCAGGGGTCGTGTGTGCCGGGATGTCGCTGGCAGGGCTCCCACCCAAATTATACCTTTCCTTTTTTGTTCTTTTGAATTGATTTCCCTCTATCCCAAGAATACTGTCCAGTACACTCACTAACCCTATTTGATAAATTTTATGATATTTATAGAATATTTTTAGGAATATTAGGTAATAACAGAGAGCTATTGAAGTTTCAAAAACTAAAATATATCAGTCAGAGATTATTTCTATAATAGAAAAATAGAATTACATTTATTGAATGCTGAAAATTAAGAAAATGAAATACTATTGAGCCGATAAAAAGTTACCGGCTATAACCATTTACTATCTGTGCGCGTAAATAGAATTTATCTAACAAACTTCCAAACAGATGGAGGGATCTTATCGTAAAGTTTATTCATGGTGAGCTCTGCAAGACGGTGGTCTGCAGCAGAGTAAAATAACTCTAACTCATCATCTGATAACTCATATTTATTTTTTTCAATGACGCGCTCAAGTGTTTCAAGAGTTGTGCATTTTCTCAAACGCATCAGATAATCAGATTTGGTCATAACGCCCTTTCTTTTATGAAAAATAATCTAAAACTTAGTATGTCATAGTTAGGAGAAGGTAAATGATATACCTATGTTTTACTTGTCAGACATTTTAGATCATCATCTAGCACGGCGACAAGATTTTGATTCATACTTTCCCAGTCAGTGATTTCGCTAAAGGTAATAACTGGACTGCCAAATAAATCATATGTTTCGTCAAGATACTCTTCGACTAATGATATAACGAGATTTTCTTTTGGGTATTTGATCTTAAATCGCCAAACAAAGGAAGTGATGTGTTCGACAAGCTCGTTAAGACTCACACTTAGGGGTGAGCTGAGATCATTTATCCAATGAGTTGTTGTTTTTTGTAAACTTGATATCGCATCACGATTCAAGCTGTTACATAGATACTTTAATTCTGCTATATCATGTTTTTTGGGTGAATATTCATCCATAATCACCTCCACGGGCGAATCTGACTTTTACTTTGTGTGTTTTATATCAAAAATAATGTCATGTTAACTAAATATAAGCATCAGTGTTCAGTATAAATAGACAGAAGTTAATATACTGAAAAATATAAGATTATCACTGCGTGAGAGAATTTTTTAGATTATCAATGCTATATAAGTAATATTCGAATATAAACTGGCTGCTCAAAACAATTTTCGCCACGTTGATAATAATAGCACTTTTATGACATAAGTCACCACCCAATAACTACTTTTTTACAGATAATCGTAACAAGTAGAACTGATATTGCCATTTATTTTCTTGGTATTGATTGAATGAAAAATGTAAATAACACTGAACTCTTTATACATTTTAGTATGCTTAATATGAAATATTACAACTAAAAATGTAACATTGATTGATAACTTGATTAAAACTAATTAAATAGTTTATTTCTAGTCATTGAGTTTTATTTAATATAAAAAACTCCGCAGTTTTGAACTGATACGGAGTTTTTTATTAAATTAATTTAAAGATATAAGTTTAAAGTCACACCCGGCTTTAAGTCTGCCATTTTAACGCCTGAGTTCCAGTTCATCAGGTCATTTAGCTTAATGCCGTGACGTTTCGCAATACCATAATAAGTATCGCCTTTTCTGACTTTATAGGTACCATTCTTACGACTATTCGCAACAGGTGCTGCTCCAGATATTTTTAGCGTTTGCCCTGGAACGATCGCTTTGGCGGTTTTTAGACCATTAAGCTGCTGAATATTTTTTGCGGTCGTATTGAATTTTCTCGCTATACTTGCTACCGATTCACCTTTACGTACTTTATAAGAGAAGGTTTTACTTTGTTTGGTATTGTTTTTAGCGATATGAGTATTACGCTTGGTCTCTTGTGCATAACGATGTTGAGACAGGGCAGTTCGAATATCATTCAAAACATCTTGATCCGTAAGTGATAGCTTTAGCTTCTCAGCTTTTGCTGTCGGTAACAGAATATAATGTGGACCATTAGGGGCAGTCACCCCGCGAGTATACCCCGAGTTATATGTTTTAATTGACTCTTCAGTCAGCCCGACTAATTCGGCAGCTTGGGTTAAACTAATCTGTTGACCAACGTCAATTTGAGTCAAACCGCGATTCTTATTACTTTTCGGTAATTTAACCTGATAACGCTCAGGCTCTCTTAATACTTGGCTTAACCCTAGAATTTTTGGAACGTATTGCTTAGTTTCTTTCGGTAGTTGCAGAGACCAAAAATCAGTTGGTAATCCAGCCGCTTCATTCTTTTTAATTGCATTTTGTACGCAGCCTTCACCACAATTATAGGCCGCTAACGTTAGCTCCCAATCGTGGCCAAACATAATATTAAGGTTTTCAAGCAAATCCAACGCAGCTTTTGTTGACGCAACCACATCACGGCGTTCATCAACCCATTGAGTCTGTTTTAACCCGTAACCGCGAGCGGTAACTGGCACAATTTGCCACAGACCTGCTGCTTGAGCAGGGGAGGTTGCTTTAGGATTAAATGAACTTTCAATGACGGGAATTAGAGCTAATTCCATCGGTAAGTTACGTTCATTAATTTCATCTACAATTAAATACATGTAAGGTTCAGCTCTTACAGCAACATCATAGATAAAATTTTGTTTGTTTGAATAGCTGTTGGCCATTTCCCTAACGGTTGAGTTGTTAGGGATATCCATCTTCAGTTCACCACTAATATAACCCCAAAGGTCGTGATCGACTTTTGAGAGTTGTCTACTCGCTGCCTGATTATGAGATGCAACAGTGTCAATTGAGTGATTAGCTGAAGATTTTTGATGCTTTGCGGTAACTTTTGGTGCACTTTGGCAGCCAGCAAGCAAAACAATGGCGATGAGGGTCGCAATTATCTTCATTATCTCTATTTATCTTTCATTTTTAATGTTTAAAAGTTGAACAGATAATACTGATTTTACCTGTCATTGACAATGATTATACGTCAATATTGATCTTTTAATTGGCGTAACAATGTGAAAATGGCTCTTAATGATGGATTTACCATCTTAATGTTCAATTTTTGTTGTAATTCTACATTATTACACTGTAAAAAAATGTTAATATTTCTCTCTGTTTTCAATGTGCTAGGTACGGTCGCCTGTTGATTTTCACGTAATGCTGTGACTTTTTCGGAATAATTCTTAATAGCTTCATTTTCAGGCCAAATATGCTGCGCAAATTTTAAGTTAGAAAGCGTATATTCATGAGCACAACAGACCAAAGTATCGTCGGGTAAAGCGGCAATTTTTTGAATAGATTGAAACATTTGTTCTGGTGTACCTTCAAAGATACGACCGCAGCCTGCCGAAAAAAGAGTATCACCACAAAATAGATACGGAGCTTGATAAAAACCAACATGCCCTAGAGTATGCCCTGGCAATCCTAGTACTTTAAAATTAAAGTTACCGATCACGACAGAATCACCATCTTCAATTAGCAGTGTTGCCCCCTTTGCGAGCGTTTCTTGAGGCCCAAAAACAGGAATATTGGGATATGCTGCAATAATATCTTTAACGCCTTGGGTATGGTCGTTATGATGATGAGTGAGCAAGATTGCAGCAGGATTTAATTGGTTAGTTTTTAATGTTGCGATTACGGGCTCTGACTCCGCAGGGTCAACGATGATACATTGTTGGTTATCAGCTAGTAACCAGATGTAGTTATCGCTTAAAGCGGAAATTCGAATTAACTCCATAAATAACCTCGATTCTAATTCTAAGGGGAATGTGATGAAACCTGCGCGTATTGAGAAAAACATTCAAATGCCCGCCAGTTGGTCCGCTATTCCTTTTGGCGAACATTATCGCCAAGCCTTGGATATTCAATTAGCACCATGGTGGCAAAAAATATTTGGTTTTCATCTGCTTAAATTAGGGCATTTAAGCACAGAAATCCAGACTAAACAGTGCATGATACCTCATCAATTTTCGCTAGGAGAAGATTCGAATATCTTTGATGTAGCTGCTGCCCCGGAAGCACTTCCATTTGCAGATAAGACAATAGATGCTTGTGTTATGTCGCATATGCTGGCGTATAGCAACAACCCACACTGGATCTTACGTGAAGTGGACCGAGTATTAATTGATGATGGATGGTTAATTATTTCGGGATTTAACCCATTCAGTTTAGCGGGGATGGCGAAGCTAGTTCCGATACTCAGAAAGCAGCAACCATACTGTAGCCGGTTTTTCCCATCATTAAGAGTTTTTGACTGGCTAGGGTTATTGAATTATGAAGTTCTGTATCACCAAAATTGCCAAGTAATCCCTTGGATGTCTCCGGATAAGCGCATAAATAAGTGTGGTGGAGTTGGGGTGATTAGCGTCATTGTGGCGAGAAAAAGAACCTATCCCTTAACACCGACACCCCTAAAATTTAAACAGCCAAAAGTAAAAATCACAACGGCATTAGGGGCGACGAAGGAAATCAGTAAACAAACGAAACTAACTAAATAGTCGAATGATTATTCTTGAGCTGGCTGGTATCCAGTATCTTCTTTAGTAGGGGAGTTTGCTGCAGCGCGGGCTAATTCATCACATTTTTCATTTTCTGCATGCCCTGCATGTCCTTTGACCCAACGCCAGTCAATCGTGTGGCGAGTGATGGCTTGATCGAGACGCTTCCATAGGTCGACATTCACAACAGGCGATTTATCTGCTTTTTTCCATTGGCGACGTTTCCAATTATGGATCCACTGAGTGATCCCTTGGCGTACATATTGGCTATCCGTTGTCAGGATCACATCGCAAGGTTGAGTTAATGATTCAAGGGCGATGATCGCAGCCAACAATTCCATACGATTATTGGTGGTGAGGAAAAAACCGTCACTGAGTGTTTTTTCATGCTGCTGATAACGCAACACAATGCCATAACCGCCGGGACCTGGATTACCTAAACAAGACCCATCAGTGAAAATTTCTACCTGCTTTGTCATTTCTGTTACACTCTTTCTTATTCATCAACTTCTAGTTTGACACAAAAAAACATTATGAGCACGGCGATAACCAGACAAATTGTCCTCGATACTGAAACCACGGGTATGAACAAGCTTGGTGTTCATTATGAAGGTCACAATATTATTGAAATTGGTGCTGTCGAGGTAATAAACCGTCGACTAACAGGGCGTAATTTCCATGTTTATATTAAACCTGACCGCCTAGTTGATCCTGAAGCCTTTGGTGTTCATGGTATCAGCGATGAATTTTTGCAAGATAAACCTGTTTTTGCAGAGATTGCCGATGAGTTTATTGAATTTATTCGAGGGGCTGAGCTTATTATTCATAATGCTCCCTTTGATATCGGCTTTATGGATTACGAATTTCGTAAACTGAATCGTGGAATTCCGCCCACTGCGGAGTTTTGTTCTATTACCGATAGCTTGGTTCTCGCTCGAAAAATCTTCCCGGGCAAACGTAATAACTTGGATGCATTGTGTGATCGTTACTTAATCGATAACTCTAAGCGAACACTGCACGGGGCATTGCTCGATGCGGAGATCCTCTCTGATGTTTATCTAGCGATGACTGGAGGGCAGACATCCCTCGCTTTTTCGATGGACTCTGACTCAAAGAATATTCAACAAGCAAATGAAATCCAACGTATACAACGTCCTGCTAGTGGATTAAAAGTTCTTTATGCCTCCGATCAAGAAATTGCAGAGCATGAGGCTCGCTTAGATATTGTCGATAAAAAAGGTGGAAAGCCCTGTTTATGGCGAAAAAGTGATGATGAGGAAGATGTCCTTCACTAATTAAAGTCAGATAATGCCCTGCAAGACTAAAAATTGTTCAACTGTACGATTTTTCAAGAAAAAGTGTTGACTGTGATACCGAGTATTCGTAATATGCTTGGCGTTCCCAGTAGGGAACTTCGGAGCGGTAGTTCAGTTGGTTAGAATACCTGCCTGTCACGCAGGGGGTCGCGGGTTCGAGTCCCGTCCGTTCCGCCAAATTATGACGCCATGCTATTAATTAGCATGGCGTTTTTTTTCATCTAATGTCTAAGCATTTTGGGTTTTGTTATTACTGTAGTAACTCTAATATCTCAATAGTGCTTTTCTACTCGTAACGAAGACTTATTAATTAAAATTAAGAAAACTCTTTACGAAGTATCTCTCCATGCTCATTTAACTCTGGAGCACCTTTTCTTTCTTTAGGATCTGGGTAGCTACTTATTTTTATTGGGTTACCGGGCATCTTGATACCACCAGCTTCAATTAACATATTTCTGGCTTGTGTCTGTGGTAGTTGCATTGCTTCCGCTACACTCAATAATGGAGCTGCGGGAACTCCGGCTACATCTATAGCGTTAATCCAATAATCTGCGTTATGTTCTTTTAGCTTATTTTCAATAAGCTTTTTGAGTTGTTCTTGATTTTTAACCCTATCAATATTGGTTAAGAAACGAGGATCCTTGATTAGTGATGGTAACTCAATGGATTGGCATAGCTTAGAAAATAAAGAGTCATTTCCACAGCAAATAGTAATAGGCTTATCCTTAGTATTAAAAACATCAAAAGGGGACATATAGGGATGGCGATTTCCAATCCGTTCAGGCGCTTTCCCTGTTGCAACATATGCCATTAATCCATGTTCAAGAAATGATATTGTTGAGTCGAACATGGCAATATCAACATGAGCCCCTTTACCTGTTTTTTCTCTTGCATATAAGGCGCTGACGATACCACAGAACATATATATACCAGCGCATAAATCAGATATTGATGTTCCAACGCGGACGGGAGGTCCATTATGAAAACCTGTTTCCATCATGATGCCACTCATCGCTTGAATAATCGTGTCATAAGCAGGAAAGTCTTTTAATGGTCCGGTATGACCAAAACCAGAGGATGAAGCATAAATGAGTCGAGGGTTTATTGTAGATAGTTCTTCATATGAAAACCCGAGTTTATCCATAGTTCCTGGACGAAAGTTTTCGGCAACGATATCTGCTTGTTTTATCATATTGATAAAAATCGCGCGATCATCATTATCTTTTAAATTAAGAACGATGCTTTCTTTTCCTCGATTCACAAAACTATAATATAAAGATTGCCCATTAACATAAGGCCCATATGTCCGGGTATCATCACCATGACCTGGAGTTTCAATTTTTATGACTCTTGCTCCAAGATCACATAGCATTTGAGTTCCAAATGGGCCATTTAATACATGCGTAAGATCTATAACAAGTAAATCTTCGAACGGGCCTTTGCTTTTCATTTAATTACCTTTTTTATTTATTGTCATGCTTTTTTCTATTTCTATTATTTGAGTATCATTGTAATTAAGTTCTTTTAATACTTCGTGTGTATGCTCCCCCAATAAAGGTGACCTCACTATTGTAGGAGTAAATCCAGAGAATTTTATCGGACAACCGATTGTGAGATAACTGCCGCGTTTAGGATGATCTACTTCAATAATAGAGCCACTATCTCTCAGTGATTTATCATTTATGATTTCTTTCATACTTAATACAGCGGAACAAGGAATATCAAATTTATCAAAATAATCTGTTGCTTCATGCTTATCTTTATCTTTAATAATATTTTCTATTGCATCCCACACATCCTGAATATGGCTTACTCGCGCTTCAACTGTTGCAAAATTAGGATCAGTTTTCCATTCAGGACGACAGATTGCATCGCAAGTTTTTTCCCAATTGTGATCTTGATTAATAAAATAAATATAGGCATTAGGATCAGTGTCGCTTCCCTTACATTTAAGCATCGTGCCTGGTTGCCCTCCACCGCTTGAATTACCTCCACGGGGTACTGCATCACCGAAAGTGCCATTTGGATATTGAGGATATTCTTCTAAGAATCCAATTTTCTCTAAGCGTTGTTGGTCCCGTAATTTTACCCTGCACAGGTTCAATACAGCATCTTGCATTGACATT
>NZ_JAMPNQ010000008.1:0-3955 GCF_028479445.1 Providencia sp. PROV210 | reverse complement strand
ATCGGCGTAAGGTGAATTTTCATTAAATCCTTTAATGGAGCCAAAAATGAGGCGAGGATTTAATTCTTGGATGTGTTCCCAAGTAAAGCCCATATGATCGATGGCGCCGGGATGAAAGTTTTCGACTAAAATATCGGCTTGTTTAATAAGACGTTCCATAACTTCTTTACCTTCAGGCGTTTTGGTATTGAGTTCAACGGAGCGTTTATTGCCATTCAGCATGGTGAAATAAAGAGCATCAACATCAGGAATATCTCTTAATTGATTTCGAGTGACATCGCCAACACCTGGGCGTTCGATTTTAATAACATCAGCGCCAAACCATGCCAGCATTTGGGTACAGGATGGTCCAGATTGAACGCCTGTGAAATCAAGTACGGAAATACCATCAAGAGGTTTTGAATTACTCATATTTTCCCTTATTGAAGAATATAACCATGATAAAAATAATTTATCATGGTTATATATAGAACGAATTTAGCTCACGAGCCTTGCTATATATATCCATAATGGTGCTGCAATTATGAAACCAATAACACTGACTGCAAGCGATGCGGTTCCTGTTCTGGTATAAACATTAAATCGGCTTGCGATAATCGTTCCTGAAAAAGCAGGAGGAAGAGCACCAGCCAAGACCATCATTTGTAGTTGAGTGGATTCCATGTGAAATAACAGACCAGCAGCCAGCATTAATCCTGGCATTAAAATTAGTTTTAACATAGTGTTATAAACAATCTCACCATCAAACTCGAATTTATTTGCAGCCAGCGTTAACCCTGCTGCAAATACAGCGACACCAGAGTTGGCTTTTGCAATTAAATCAAATGTAGGATCTAATACATTTGGTATTTTAATTCCGATTAATACTAAGACGGTTGCTAAGATAGGTGACCAAACAACAGGTTCTTTAAATGCAGATTTAAGCGCACTCATACCACCACTACTTTTACCTCCACTCGTACTTGATGGATTAAGTAAAAATAACCCAATAGGTATAGTAATCGCGTTTACAATAATAGAAATAATGGCAACAACTAATCCTGTTGAAACAGTATCACCATAAATAGGATCTAATACTGCAAATCCAAGAAAACCAATAGTTGGAGAGCCTGCAATTAATGCACAAACAGCGGCTTCAGAGCGTGAATGCTTAAATAATTTTTTACAGCTAAAAAATGTAAAAAAGAAACATACTAATAGAACGACTAAAGAAATAATAGTTAGCTTCATATCAGCAAAAATCATTTCTCTATTTGCTCTAACGAGAGAGACAAATAATGCCGCGGGCAATGCATAATTTAGAACTAATTTATTGAATGCTCTCGCTTGATCTTCAGTGAAAACGTTTTTTCGACCACTGAAAAACCCCAATGCTAATATAACGATTATTGGCAATAAATCGCTCATGAATATTTTATACATGAAATCAATCATAATAATTCACCTAATATTTTCAAATAGAGCTAATGCGCTAAAAATAAATTAACGCACTAGTTACTCATGTGTTTTCCTGCCGGATAATTAATTTCCAGCAACAGACTTAGGATTTAAGTTTCCAATATGACCGCTTTCTGTACCAACCGCTGGGTCAATAATGACATTTATTAATGTCGGAGAGCGAGAGGTAATTCCTTTTTTTAAGGCTTGCTGAATTTCTTGTGGCGTTGTTGCGTAATAACCTATTCCGCCAAATGCTTCTATCATTTTATCATAGCGAGCATCAGCCATAAGAACAGTTGGCGAAGGATCTGTATCGCCATGGAGATTTTTATCATCACCACGATAGATGCCGCCATTGTTAAAGATAAGGATAGTTACTGGTAATTTATAGCGGCATATTGTTTCAATTTCCATACCACTGAATCCAAAAGCACTATCGCCTTCAATTGCAACAACGGGAATACCACTTGTAACACTGGCACCCACTGCGTATCCCATACCGACACCCATGACGCCCCATGTTCCACAATCTAATCGCTTACGCGGTTGGTACATATCAATGATATTTCTTGCATTATCAAGGGTATTGGCACCTTCATTAACAACATAAACATCTTTATGGTCTACGAGTACATCTCTGATTGCACGTAGCGCATTAAAGTAATTCATTGGTGAAGTATCGGTATTTAACTTCGTTGCCATTTTTTCAACATTCACTTTCTTATGTTCATCAATAGTGGCAAGCCATTCATTAGGGGATTTTACTGGGATTGATTTTAACCCGGTCAGCAATGCTTCTACGCTTGAATCGATATCACCGACAATAGGGGCTGAAATAGGTCGATTACTGTCAATTTCTGTCGGTTCGATATCTAATTGAATAAATTGAGTATCAGGCGACCAATGTTTACCTTTGCCATGGTCAAGTAACCAATTAAGGCGTGCACCCATTAATACTACAACATCCGCATTTGATAACGCATAGGAACGAGCAGAAGCTGCTGATTGAGGATGGTTATCGGGTAATAATCCTTTTGCCATCGACATCGGTAAATAAGGAATACCTGTTTCTTCAACAAATTGACGAATCTTTTCATCTGCTTGAGCGTATGCTGCACCTTTTCCTAAAATGATCAGAGGCTGCTTGGCTGATGCGAGTAATTGAAGAGCTTTCTTTATTGAATATGGTGATGGAAGTTGTTTAGGGGCTGGATCTTCAACTTTGAAAATGGTTTTATCTGCTTCATCTTTATCCATTACAGCCGCTAAAACTTCGGTGGTGAGGTCAAGATATACTCCACCAGGTCGGCCTGATACTGAAGTTCGTATTGCTCTGGCTAATGCAATTCCTAAATCTTCAGGTTTATTCACTCGATAGGATGCTTTTACAAATGGTTTAGCTATATTCATTTGATCCAATTCTTCATAGTCCCCTTGTTGGAGGTCTATAATTGCTCTATTACTAGAGCCACTGATTTGAATCATAGGGAAGCCATTGGTTGTTGCATTGGCAAGTGCCACCATACCATTTAAGAAACCTGGCGCAGAAACGGTGAGGCAAATACCTGGTTTTTGGGTAATATATCCGCTAATTGCAGCTGCATTACCTGCCGATTGTTCATGGCGAAATCCAATATAACGTATTCCCACTGCTTGAGCGTGCCTAGCCATATCGGTGACAGGGATGCCAACAACGCCATAGATTGTATCAATATCATTTTTTTTCAACGCATCAATAATGATATGCATACCATCTGTTAAATTTTGATTTTGGTTAGTAGACATGTCAACCTCATAAATAACATCGTAACAGAATGATGGGGAAGTTAATCTTCCCCTCTCAAATTTTAAAATTTAGATAGCTTTATTAATGCGCATAGAGGCAATTTCATCTGCGTTATAGCCCAGTTCAGCCAGAACTTCGTCGGTATGCTCACCGAGTAATGGGGCGCTTTTAATCTCTGGTGTAAATGAGGAGAATTTCATTGGGCAGCCTACAGTTAAGTAACTACCTCTTTTAGGTTGTTTGACTTCGACAATACTTCCACTACCACGAAGTGATTGATCTCGAGCGATTTCACGCATGCTAAGTACTGGTGCACATGGAACACCGTATTTACTTAGATATTCAACGGCTTCATGTTTATCTTTATCAGCTAAAAATTTTTCAATTTCAGCAAAGATATCAAAGATATGTGGCTGACGTGCTTTTGGAGTACTGTAAGCAGGATCTGTTGACCATTCCGGTTTTCCTATTGCAATGCAGGTTTGTTCCCAATCCTGTTCTTGGATAGTAAAGTAGATATAAGCATTTGGGTCAGTTTCCCAGCCTTTACATTTTAAAATCCAGCCTGGTTGGCCTCCTCCACCCGCATTACCTCCACGGGGTACTGCATCACCGAAAGTACCATTTGGATATTGAGGATATTCTTCTAAGAATCCAATTTTCTCTAAGCGTTGTTGGTCCCGTAATTTTACCCTGCACAGGTTCAATACCGCATCTTGCATTGACATC
>NZ_JAMPNQ010000007.1:0-153887 GCF_028479445.1 Providencia sp. PROV210 | reverse complement strand
GTCGGCGTAAGGTGAATTTTCATTAAATCCTTTAATGGAGCCAAAAATGAGGCGAGGATTTAATTCTTGGATGTGTTCCCAAGTAAAGCCCATATGGTCGATGGCGCCGGGATGAAAGTTTTCGACTAAGATATCGGCTTGTTTAATAAGACGTTCCATAACTTCTTTACCTTCAGGCGTTTTGGTATTGAGTTCAACGGAGCGTTTATTGCTATTCAGCATGGTGAAATAAAGAGCATCAACATCAGGAATATCTCTTAATTGATTTCGAGTGACATCGCCAACACCTGGGCGTTCGATTTTAATTACATCAGCGCCAAACCATGCCAGCATTTGAGTACAGGATGGTCCAGATTGAACGCCTGTGAAATCAAGAACTTTAATACCTTGTAAAGGAAGATCCATAGGTTACCTCATCATTTCTATTTTAGATTCGTATTATGTTTAACGTATATTAAGTACCGTGTAATCACGGGTTGCTTTTATACGAAATGTAATCATTTAATGATATGTAAGACGTAGTTAGTACTTAATGAATACTCTAATAAATACCCACACATCTTGTATTTTAATAGATGCAATTTGTCTCCTTTAAATTTCGCAATTTAGCTTGTAATCCTTAAAGTTACAGGAGAATAAGCACTATATGTTTAAAGTGATATAAATTTTGTGGAATTTCTTTATTTATATTCAATATGTTTTCAGTTGAGAATTCAATACTATATAGGTTTTAACTACAGCTGAAGTTATATATCTGGCCATATGGCAATATTCCGTTTTGTATTTTTAGATTAAGACCATTTTTTGTTTAACTCAAGGGATAATTGATAATAATTAACCTGTATCAAATTAATTATATTTTTTTTGCTTTTCTCTGGCTTATTTGTAAGTAAATGTTAGGTTGTGTGTTTGAATGAAACCATTTTCATTTAAATTTCATCCATAACTGATTGTCTTTAAATGATTATCTGTAATTGAATTATTTTATTTTTTATTTTTGGTTATAAACGTCATTGTAATCAAAATGAAAAAAAAGTTATTTTTCTTAGGTTCTGGGTTGAATTTGAAACAAGTTAGTACTCAATCTAAATTAAAATTTATATTTTAAAACTGTAATTTTTCGAATAAGGACCATTCGTATAAAGACTGATGGTTGGAGTTAATAACGTCTAATTATCCATAAAATGAAAATAAACAAGTCAGAAAGTGTCTCTATAAAGCTTTAAGTAAATTAATAATTTGGGAGCTATGGGGAATTTTCTATAATTAAAAAATCAGTCAAATTGATCGTATTCATCTTTGGAGTGCAGTGTTCAATATTAATTAAATCGATGTAAATGGATCTCGGTGTCGTGCTGCAAGACTTTCATTAAATAATCGAGGCTTTAGTGGTAATCGAATGATTGAGGATGTTTTTATAAACTGAAAATATACCCATCACTTTCTTATTGATGTAATTGATAGCGATACCAGCCATCAGAGATGCTTGTAGCATGTTTATGGTTTAAAGAGCATTGATAGTCGTACAAGCGTTTAGGGATGTTAAACAATGCTACATAGCATAGAGAGAACGGTGGCTGATATTGTCACTATGAAATCACTCAGATTAGTTGGAGAGAAAGCATAGTTTCTTGCACTATCGGCTCCAATTATTTGTTATGCAGACAGCTCCTTCTGCGAGCTTACATGAAAAAGCTCTGGGGATATTGAAAACGGTTGTCCTAAATGTGTTGCGATTGGGAACCGTCATATGGAGAAATGTAGTTCTGTGAAAAATATATCGTGATTTTTAAATTTTAAGAAGGTGCTTCGCTCACAGAGAAAAAATTAGCTATAAAAGGTGTGATGTAGTTACAAAATAAGTAGTCCTTATTTGAAGTATGGCAGCATAGTTCTTAAAATAGGAATAAGTCATCTAGGATTGATTAGGAATAATTCCTAGGTAAATGTTATTATAATAAAGATAATTCTTAAAATAACATCAATAATTAGATTTAGGTTATATCCAATAAGATAACTGATGAAATATAGGTTCAATTATGAGCAGAGTTAAATATTAAAAACATCAAATCAATAAAAAGATCTATTTAAATATTTAAAGCTAAATATATACTCGTACCGCGAGTATATTGAGGTAATTAATTATAAAATCGGATTTAGATACATCAATTCAATTGTTACTTATTATTAACAATAGTTGTTATCCATAAAGTGAGTAAGGATTTCCGATGGATTAATAATCTAACAATATATATATTTATAGTATTTTATGTTTATTTTATGTTTTTTTATGGTTTTTATACATATACACCATATGGGTTAGAAAAATATTCATTTTCTTAACATGTTTATTTTTTCTTTAAAAACAATCGGTTGAATTTTAATTGATAGAATAACGACTAAAATTGATAGCAATTCTAGCCATTGGTATTTTTAGAGGCGTAAAATTGACGCATATCAAGTTTGAAAGATATAATGATGAAGTTTTCACCATGTAATAAATAATTTTTATCTACACTGAGTGGATAGAATTAAGGCATAAAATAATAATAAACTTTCTATTTTTACGCTGAATTTTCATTGAAATTCGGCTTTAGTTTTATTCGTTTTTATTTCAATATTATTCCCCGAAATACATAGTTGGGGAAGTGTAATCTACATAATTTAAACACCATTAGCATTGATAGGAATATTATGAAAAAGATATATGGCGTTGTAATGCTATTATGCATTGCAGCATTGACTGGCTGTATGCGTAATACAGGGCTGCATGGTTATAATAACGAATCTTGGAAGAATAAGAACATTCTTAAAGAGAGTAATGAGATAGATAATAATAAGTCTCAAATCTCTTTCTATAGAGTAGATAATCAAGTTGAAGGTAAAACAATTAATATATTTGTGAATAAACAGTACCTAACTTCTTTAGAACCCAATGCATCTAAACAAATTAAAGTGTGCTCAGGAAATAACAATTTAACTGCACATAAAACTGATGTTACAGAACGTTATAATACGAAATTAAATGAAGAAGATAATAACATACTCGAAGCTGGAAAATCTTACTCATACTTAGTGACTGAAACCGATGGTAAGGTATCGCTAAAGCTAATGACAGAAAAAGAAGTTAATGATTTTAAAGGGAAAGTAAGTACGCAGGTTCACACGCTTCCTCGTGTAAATGTGTCCACAGAGTGCCAATAAAAAAACACCCTTAAACTAAATTTAATTCAATAAATAATTGTCTTATATGAGGCAATGGATAACTATGTCTACTAAAAAAATATCAATTAAAGTTAATAATAGTAAAGAAACTATTGAGCAATATTCTGTTACCGGTGGGGAAAACGGTGCGGGTAAATTAAAGCAGCCATTGCATATTAATGCACAAAAAGATGTAAACTATTTATTAGTTGATGAAGAAACTCAGTTTGCACCAGAAAACATTGCAGTCAAACGTGTTGATAAAAACCTCGTTATCGCTTTTGAAGGCGGTGATGTAGAGAATCCAGACTTAATTATTGAAAACTACTTCGCAGATAACGGTGCTATTGGTTATCAAGATGGAAGTTCTAACCTCATTATTGGCCAGTATGAAAATGGTCAATATTTCCCTTATGTTCCTGAAAGTGCTGTAAAAGCAGATGCAATTAGCCAGTTAGCGGATGGCCAAGCGGCTGGGCAAGCGATCGGCGGTGATGCATTACCTCCAATTTGGGCATTTAATCCATGGTGGCTGGCAGCACTGGTTCCTCTTATTGGTATTCCTGCTGTCGCTATTAGCGGCGGAGGCGGAGGCGGTGGTCATTCCAAAGTTGTTGACCATGCGCCTATTGCTGGTGATGATTCCGCACATGCAAAACATAATACCCCAGTAGCTATCCATGTTACGGCTAATGACAGTGATGTTGATGGCGACTTAAACCCGAATTCTATCCGTATTGTCAAAGAGGGTTCTAAAGGAACTGTGGCTATCGGTAAAGATGGGAAGATCATTTATACGCCTAATAAAGGCGAATACGGTGTTGATACCGTTACTTACGTAGTAAAAGATAAAGCGGGTCACGAATCTAACGTAGCAACGATTACTATCAACATTGATGCGGCGCCAGAAGCAAAAGATGATACTGCAGCAACCAAAGAATCTAAGCCTGTCACCATTGATATGGAAAACAACTACTCCGATAAAGACGGCGATGTTGACCATAGCTCTTTAGAGATTAGAACCAATGGTGGCAAAGGTTTTGCGAGGTTTGTTAATGGCAAGTTAGTGTACCAGCCGAATAAAGGTGAAGTGGGTACAGACACCATCACTTATACCGTGACAGATAAAAATGGAAACGTCTCTGAAGATGCGACTATCACTATCAACATCGATGCTCCGCCAGTGGCAAACGACGACTCAGCCAAAGCCAACAAAGCAACGCCAGTTGAATTAGATGTTTTAGTCAATGATACCGATCTCGATGGCGATATTGACCCAACGACATTAGAAGTGGTGGGTGAGCCAACCAAAGGCACTGTAAAAGTGGTTGATGGCAAGCTGGTGTACACCGCGAACCCAGAAGCAACAGGCCAAGATACCATTACGTATTTGGTTAAAGATAAAAATGGCAACGTGTCCAACAAAGCGACGGTGACCATTGATATCACTGAACCGCCAGTAGCGAATAAAGATGAAGCGGAAACTCGTCACAATACGCCGGTTGAAATCGATATCACAGCCAACGACACCGATCGTGATGGTGATTTAGATAAAAGCAGCGTAGTGATCACCCATCCGGGCACCAAAGGCACAGTGACTATTGGTGAAAATGGCAAGCTGACTTACACCCCAAATCCGGGTGAGCACGGCACTGATACCATCACGTATCAAATCAAAGATAAAGCGGGCAACATCTCTAACGAAGCGACGATCACGGTTAAAATCGATGCCGCGCCAGTAGCGACGAATGATAAAACGGATACACGCCACAATACCCCAGTAGAAATTGATATTACGGTGAACGATACCGACACAGACGGCGATCTGGATAAAAACAGTGTGCTGATCACCCAGCCGGGAA
The DNA here is from genome assembly GCF_028479445.1 of Providencia sp. PROV210. Lineage (NCBI taxonomy): Bacteria > Pseudomonadati > Pseudomonadota > Gammaproteobacteria > Enterobacterales > Morganellaceae > Providencia > Providencia sp. PROV210. Next base: position 148,821 of record NZ_JAMPNQ010000007.1, on the reverse strand, counting down.
GTAAAGGCACAGTGACCATCGGTGAAGATGGCAAGTTGACGTATACCCCAAATAAAGGTGAGCACGGCACGGATACCATCACGTATCAAATCAAAGATAAAAACGGCAACGTGTCAAACACTGCGACCGTGACGGTGGTGATTGATGCACCGCCGGTAGCAAACGACGACTTAGCCAAAGCCAACAAAGCAACGCCAGTTGAATTAGATGTTTTAGTCAATGATACCGATCTCGACGGCGATATTGACCCAACGACATTAGAAGTAGTGGGTGAGCCAACCAAAGGCACTGTAAAAGTGGTTGATGGCAAGCTGGTGTACACCGCGAACACAGATGAAACAGGCCAAGATACCATCACATATTTGGTGAAAGACAAAAACGGCAACGTTTCGAACAAAGCGACGGTGACCATTGATATCACTGAACCGCCAGTAGCGAATAAAGATGAAGCAGAAACTCGCCACAATACGCCGGTTGATATTGATATCACGGTAAACGACACTGACCTCGATGGTGATTTAGATAAAAACAGCGTGGTGATCACCAATCCAGGCACCAAAGGCACCGTGACTATTGGTGAAAATGGCAAGCTGACCTACACCCCAAATAAGGGTGAGCATGGCACTGATACGATCAAATACACCATTAAAGACAGCGCCGGCAATGTGTCGAACGAAGCCATCGTAACCATTGAAATCGATGCACCTCCAGTGGCCACTGATGATACTGCCAAAGCCAACAAAGCAACGCCAGTTGAATTAGATGTTTTAGTCAATGATACCGATCTCGACGGCGATATTGACCCAACGACATTAGAAGTGGTGGGTGAGCCAACCAAAGGCAGCGTAAAAGTGGTTGATGGTAAGCTGGTGTACACCGCGAACCCAGAGGCAACAGGCCAAGATACCATCACATATTTGGTGAAAGACAAAAACGGCAACGTTTCGAACAAAGCGACGGTGACCGTCGTGATCAACGAACCGCCGGTAGCTGAAGCGGATAATGCACGGGCAAACAAGTCGGTACCAACCACCATCGACGTGTTAGGCAATGACTTTGAACCGGATTTGGACGATGAAATTGACCCAACCACTCTGAGTATCGTCGATAAACCAGCGCAAGGTACTGTGAGTATTGTGAACGGTAAACTGGTGTACACCCCGAATGCGGATGCCAAGGGTACGGACACCATCACTTATACGGTGAAAGACAAGCAGGGCAATATCTCCAACACGGCGACGGTGACCATCGCAATCAATGAACCACCGGTTGCTGGTGATGATCATGGTCAAACTAAGCAAGGTGTTCCAACAGTTATTGATGTGTTGAACAATGACAAAGACCCAGATGGGGAGCTGGATAAATCAACCCTGCATATCGAAAAAAATGGTAGCAAAGGTACCGCGACATTTGATGCAGATGGCAAACTGATTTACACGCCAAAACCAGGTGCAATAGGGCAAGACACGATTACTTATACCGTGAAAGATAATGACGGTAAGGTTTCAAACATAGCAACTGTGACGATTGATATCGCACCAACGCAGACAACTCCAACAGAAGTCTTTGAAAAAGGTCTCAGAACTGATGGTACTGCTGGCTCATCGGCTATCGTTGCGGATGGTGTTGTCATTCTCGCCAACCCTGATGATAAGTCAGTTGCGGAGCAAGACATTCAAATTACGAAACCAACAACGGAGTTAACATCCGGTGGTAAACCTATCACTTGGGAAAGTACCGACAATGGTTTCGTTGGTAAAGACGCGGGCGGTAATGAAGTTATTACGCTGACAACCAATAGCTCTACTGAAAATGGTCAGACAAAAGTCGGCTATGAAGTGACTCTGAAAGGTTTGGTTGACCATCCAGTAGGTAAAGAATCACTGAAAGTTGAATTTGGTGTGAAAAATGGCAACGATGAAGTAAAAACTGAAATCGTGGTCCATGATGATAAGCCAGAAGCTGCGAATGTTGGGTTATCAGTAGAGCCGCCATCGGAGAATACATTCTACGCTAACCTGATAATTTCATTAGATCTATCCAGTAGTATGGGTAAGGATGACAGTGGTATTCAAAATAGCAATTCATCAGGAATGAAAACACGATATGATGCTGCGTTAGACTCAATTGATAGCCTGTTAAACAGTTATGAAGAACGTTTAAATAGTGCTGATGCGGGAGAAGTTCGCGTTAGTATCAATGGTTTTGCTAAAAAAGCATCAGCGATTGGCGCTGAAGTTGGCTATCCGATGGATCAGCCTTATTGGTGCACCATTGCTGAAGCAAGAAAAATTGTTGAGGGATTACGTGGTTATGAAGCGCTACGCCCAGACTGGGGTGTTATCGGTGTAGATACTAACTATGATGCGGCATTGCAGCAGGTGATTAGTATTTTCCAAAAAACATCCAGTAGTGGCATGGAACCTATTGATGCTAAAAATATTGATGGGAAGTTAGATAACACATTATTTGTGATTACTGATGGTATCCCGAACTTTGGTAACCAAGACTATACCCAGCAAAAAGGGGCAGGTGCAGGTATAGATCCAACATCCCCTGAAGGTTATGTTCCTGGTAGTCCTACCTCGGATATTGGTGAAGATAATTGGAAGTCCTTCTTAACGGAAAAGGGTATTCGTTCAGTAGCGATTGGTATTGGTCAAGATATGCTCAAAAGTTCCAATGGTAAAACAGGGGAAGAGTTTATTAAGCCAATCGCTTTTGATGGTCAAAAAGGTGAAAACAACGACGCTAACGACGTTATCGTCCTGAAAGATATGAGCTCTTTAGGCAATATCTTGAGCAAATATGTTCCTAACGAAAACACTATTGAAAGTAACTTCGCAGAAGGTAGCGACGGTAAAACAACCTTAAGCTTTGGTGCTGATGGTAAGTCGTCAATTAGCATTGATGTTGATGGTGTGACTTACACCTATGACGCCAACAAGGGCACAATTACTTCTAATGGTACAGATAAGAGTAAATGGGCTGATTTCGGTGAGGGTGAGGTCGCAATTAAAACTGATGCCGGTGGGTTGCTATCCATTTCTTTAGGTGACAAAAACTTCGGTCATTTAACTTATCGTCCGGGGGCGACTCGTCCTACTGGCATGACGGAAGAAAAATTCACGTTAACGCTGACAGACAAAGATGGCACGAGCTCTAAGCCAACCATCACTGTTGACATCAGCAAGCTCAAAGAGTCGGGTAATACTGGCTTAAATGACACTGACCTGACAGCGCTAAAACTGTTCTCGCCGGAAAGTGCCATGGAGCTGCATGGAGTAGACACCGATGTCAATGCAACATCCAGTCACTCAACAGGGTTCATGAATTCATCATTAGATGCATTACAAGAAACCCAACACGCTATGATTTAAAACCTTAAGAGAGGGTTACCAATTAGGTAGCCCTCCCTATTTCAATGTCGTCAACACCAGTTTCTCTTACTTTGTGTCCATTTTATGAAATTAATTATTAACAGCATTTTAGTGGCTTTAGTCGTTAAAATGTTATCGATCACTGCCATTGCAGATGTTGTTGAATTAAAAAATTTATTAAAAGATTCCTTAGATAATGCCCCTGAAGTCCAAGAGGCTTATGCCAATTATCAAGCAGCACAAAGCAATGTAAAAGCCGCAGAATCAGGGCACTATCCTGTTGTGAGTTTGATGGGAACCCAGCCACTGGCTCAGCAACATAAATATGAAAGTAACTCTATGGAGTCGGGATTCCATCTCGGCACTAAAGCCACCATGAATATCTATGCGTGGGGCGGGATTGAAGCGGGTGTCGACCGTGAACAATCCAAACAAAGTTACTATGAAAACCAATATTATCTTTCTCAGGAAGATATCAGCGTTCGTATTAGCCAACTCTATTTGTTGGTTTTACGTCATAAAGAAACCCTCGATGTGATTGATGAAAACCTGGTTCGTCACCATCAGGTTTTAAAGCAATTAACCACTATCGTTCAGCATGACCCAGGTCGTATGAGTGAATTAACTCAAGTTAAAGCGCGCACCTTAAAAGTTGAAATGAGCCGTGCAGAAACAGAACGAAACCTTTATTTAGCGCTAAGCCAATTGTCTATTTTGACTCAAAAAGAGTTAACTGTAGATCAGTTTGCCGACCCATTTAGAGAAACCACCAGCGGTGCGATTCTGGCAAAGTTTCAAGAAGATAACCTAGAAAATAATCCAAGTTATAAAGCTCAGGTCGCAGATGCTAATAGCCTTGATGCAGATGTTAAAGTTGCCAGCGCCATGAGAAAACCCGCATTGAATTTGGAAGTGAATGCAACGCCAGATAACAGCGAAGTTTTTTTACGCGTCTCCTGGAATATTTTTGATCAAGCCAGTTACTACAGCCAAGCACAAAAAGAGTATGCGTTGTCAGCGGCGAATGAGCGAATTAAAAAAACGTTTCGTGAAATCAAAGAGATGAGTCAGTCTGCCGCCATTAATATGGCGCAGAGCGAAAAGCAAGGCAGTATCGCAAAAGAGTATATTGCAGAACAAAAAGTCGTGGTCAGTAACTATGAAAAACAGTTCACCATCAACCGTCGTACATTGATCGACCTGCTAGACGCTTATAACGAGCTCGCCAATATACAAACCAGCGCGGTGATCCTGCAAAACGACTTCAGAGACGCGACACTCAATTATCTCAGCGTGCAGGCAAAAATGTCTGCGTGGATGAACCAAGAATTAGCATCTAAATAAAATTATGAATATTATTAATAATATATCGTTAGTCACCAAACGTTTGGGTTATACACTTTCACCTGAAATTTTATTATCACAAACCAAACGAACTGAGAGTAAATCTCTCGATTATGCCTCTTTAGTTAATGTGCTGGATTCCCATCAGTTTGATAATCAAATCATCGAAATCGACCTGCAAAAAATCCCAACCATTGCCGCCCCTTTTATGCTGTTACTGAATAACAATGAATCGGTGGTGATTAGCAAAATTGAAGAGAGTCAACAGGGCCGCCGTTTTGAAATTTTAACGGAAGAGGGTTTACGTCAAACTCTAAGCCTGCAAGAACTTATCGCAAACTATTCAGGTTATAGCTGGTTTATCAAGCGTAATATCAAATCAGAAACTCGTTCTGAGATTGATAAATATGAAAAAAGTGGTTTTTGGAAGATTATTTGGCGATATAAAAAATACTATTACCAAGTGATTATTGCCTCATTCGTCATCAACGTATTAGCGCTGATTAGCTCATTATATGTCATGAACGTCTATGACCGCGTGATCCCAAACCAAGCCTATGAAACCCTATGGGTGCTGTCAATCGGCGTGGTATTGGCGATCTGTTTTGAATTTTTAGCCAAAATGTTGCGCTCTTACCTGCTGGATATTGCAGGAAAAAAAGCGGATATCGTAATCAGTGCAATGCTATTTCATCGGGTGATGGGGATCCGTTTAGATAAGCGCCCAGCCTCATCCGGATCGTATGCAAATAATTTACGCGACTTCGAATCTATTCGTGAATTTATGACCAGTGCCAGCTTATTGGCTCTGGTCGACTTGCCCTTTATTTTATTATTCATTGGTGTGATCAGTGTGATTGGTGGTGCTCTAGCATTGGTTCCATTGACCATCATTCCGATTGTGGTGATCGCGGGGATCTTGATCCAAAAACCACTAGCTCAAGGCATCAACGCATCCATGAAAGAAACTTCACAACGCCAAGGTTTAGCGGTGGAAGCAATTGAAGGCATTGAAACATTAAAACTGAATAACGCAGTGAATTGGGCTCAACAGCGCTGGGAAATGCTAACGGAAAAAACCGCATTCTCATCAATTAAAGTGCGTAACTTAACCAACTTTATGGTGAATTTTAGTGCTGCAATGCAGCAATTAAATACGGTAGGTTTAGTGTTTGTCGGAACCTACTTGATCCATGCGGCTGATGTGAACTCACGTATCACCATGGGGGCATTGATTGCCAGTGTGATCTTATCCGGTCGTGCATTAGCACCACTGGGGCAGATAGCGGGCTTAGCGACGCGATTTCAATCTGCGCGCATGGCATTGGCTGGTGTCAGAAATATTTTTAGTCGCCCAATCGAACGTGAAGATCACAAGAAATATATTGCGCCAACTGCTGTGCAAGGGGCATTGAAATTGGCGAACGTCACTTATCAATATAATAAAGATAGTCAGCCAGCCCTGAACAACATTAATTTGACGATTCAGGCGGGGGAGAAAGTGGCGATCCTCGGTAAAATCGGTGGCGGTAAAAGTACCCTGTTGAAATTATTAACCGGACTGTATGAACAGCAGCAAGGAAATATCAGTTTAGATGATCTCGATATTCGTCAAATTGATCCGATTTTTCTGAGAAGCAAAGTTGCACTGTTAACTCAAAAGCCACGTTTATTTTTCGGTACCTTGCGTGAAAACTTAGATTTAGCACGTCTCGATGGTTACTCCAGCGATGACGATTTAATTCAAGCATTAAAACGTTTTCATCTCGACAAGATTATTCGTCAGCATCCGGCGGGGTTGGATATGCCATTAGGGGAAGATGGCTTAGGATTGTCTGGTGGGCAAAAACAGATGGTTGCTCTTGCTCAGCTAACCTTACATCACCCAAAAGTTGTTTTACTGGATGAGCCAACGACAGGTATCGATATTGATACAGAGAAAGTGGTACTGAAAGCGCTGGAAGCGTGGACTCAAGATAAAACACTGATCGTGGTTACCCATAAGCTCCCAATTTTAAGCCTAGTCGACCGTATTATTGTTATGGATGAAGGTAAAATTTTATTAGATGGTCCAAAGCAAACGGTATTAAAAGCATTAGGGCAGACGGAAATCCCAAGAGAAACCATTGCGACGGATAAGCCTGTTGTTCAGTCAGCTCCGCAAGTTCGCGTGGTCTCTCAAGTTAGGCATGTTATTAAGAAAGAAGAGGAGGTTTAAGATGGATGACAACGGTAAAGTACCTAAACAGCAGAAAACCTTCTCAAGCGATTTTTCTCATGATCTCGCTTCAGTGATGAAAAAAGAGCGTAGTAATTTATTGTTTCTGCCCATTATTTTTCTCGCTTTATTACTGACTATTTTTATTGTTTGGGCTTACAACAGCAATTTAGAAGAAATCATTCGTGGGCAAGGGACGATTATCCCAAGCAGTCGCGAACAGGTCATTCAAAGCATTGATCCGGGCAATATCCAAGAGATGTATGTTAAAGAAGGGGATATTGTCGATAAAGGCCAGATTTTACTGAAACTGGATGATGCAAGAAGCATGGCGATACTACGAGAAAGCCAAGCTAGAGTACAAAATTTAGAAGCTATTTCAGCGCGTTTACATGGGGAATCTCATAATGAAGCGCCGGATTTTTCTAAAATTGCCGATCAAGAGCTGGTTGAGCGTGAAACCAATGCATATAACGCGAAGAAAACCCAGCGTGACCAAGCCATTTCAGGATTGCGTCAGAGCAAAGCACTACTGGATAGAGAAATTAGTATTACTAAGCCGTTAGCAAAAGAAGGATTGGTTTCAAACGTAGAAATTTTGCGAATGGAAAGACAGTCTGTAGAGTTATCGACTCAGATAAATGAGCGCATGAATAGCTACCTTGCAGAAGCGAATGCGGAGCTAGTGAAAGTTGAATCGGAGCTGGATCAAGCGGAAGAAAACATGCTAATGCGTGAAGACCCAGTGACGCGTTCTGAAATTCGAGCTCCAGTACATGGTATTGTCAAAAATATCAAAATCAACACACTAGGCGGTGTTGTGAATACGGGACAGGACATTCTGGAGATCATTCCTCTGGATGATAAGTTAATGGTTGAAGCCTATATTCGTCCTCAAGATGTGGCTTTTTTAAGACCAGGAATGCCGGTAGTGGTGAAAGTAACCGCTTACGATTATGCGATTTATGGCGGCTTAAACGGGGTAGTGAAACTGATCAGCCCAGATACGTTGAGCAATGATACTCGTCGTAGCGAATTGAAGTTAAATCCGGATGAAACTTTCTACCGAATTATTGTGGAAACGGATACCAATTATCTGTTAGATAAAAATAACCACAAGATGGAAATTATTCCCGGAATGGTGGCTTCAGTGGATATTAAAACGGGTGAAAAAAGTGTGTTTGATTACTTGATTAAACCGATCACTCGAATGAAGCAGGCGATGACTGAACGTTAATCGCAGTTTGCAAACAAAGGCGCTCATGGTAGCGCCTTTTTATTTGGCTCAAGGTTTTACATCAAAAAATTTGCCAAATATCACTAATGTTGCGGCTAATTAATTAAGAAACATAAATCACCTTGATCCTAAGTGGTGAAGTCAGGTTTAATAAGGTTAGATAATTGCGCAAAACAGATTAGTTACAGGGAAAATTTGCGCAATTGAATGGATTCAGCTTGACGATAGCTAAAAAAATCCTCAGTCTGCTGTCATGATTGTTTCAAATAATTGCTGTATGGATGAATTTGCGCTAGTTTCGTAGGGTCTTTCGCTCAACATCGAATAGCGGAGACTTACCTTATGAAAAGCAATAATCCGTATTGCGTTGTGAAAATTGGTTTAAGTACGTTCTTATCCTACTTGGAGTATACTAATGACGACTCGTAAAACCCTTGCTAATGCTATCCGTTTCCTCAGCATGGATGCGGTTCAAAAAGCAAAATCAGGGCATCCTGGCGCACCAATGGGCATGGCAGATATTGCTGAAGTTCTTTGGCGCAACCATATGAATCATAACCCAGCAAACCCACATTGGGCGAACCGTGACCGCTTCGTACTGTCCAATGGTCATGGCTCAATGTTGATTTATAGCCTGCTGCATCTGACGGGTTATGACTTATCGATTGATGAGCTAAAAAACTTCCGTCAATTACATTCTAAAACCCCAGGTCACCCAGAATATGGCTATACTCCAGGTGTTGAAACAACCACGGGTCCTTTAGGCCAAGGTATTGCAAACGCAGTGGGCTTTGCCATTGCTGAACGTACTTTAGCAGCACAATTCAACCGTCCAAGCCATGATATCGTCGATCACCACACATACGTGTTTATGGGTGATGGCTGTATGATGGAAGGTATCTCTCATGAAGTGTGTTCATTAGCAGGTACATTAAAATTAAATAAACTGGTCGCATTCTACGATGACAACGGCATCTCTATCGATGGTGAAGTTGAAGGCTGGTTTACTGATGATACAGCGGCACGTTTCGAAGCATACGGCTGGCATGTTATTCGTGATATTGATGGTCACGATGCTGACCAAATCAATGCTGCGGTTAACGAAGCGCACAAACAAACAGATAAGCCAACGCTGATCATGTGCAAAACAGTTATCGGCTTTGGTTCTCCAAACAAAGCGGGTACAGAAGCGGTTCACGGCGCACCTTTAGGTGATGCTGAAATCGCAGCAACCCGTGAAGCATTGGGCTGGAACTACGGTCCATTCGAAATCCCAGCTGAAATCTATCAAGCTTGGGATGCTCGCACTGCGGGTAAAGAGAAACAAAGTGCTTGGGACGTTAAATTTGCCGCTTATGCGAAAGCATATCCTGAATTAGCGAAAGAATTCGAACGCCGTATGGCGGGTGAATTACCTGCGAACTTTGAAGCAGAAGCGAAGCAATTCATTGAAAATCTGCAACAAAATCCAGCGAACATTGCTAGCCGTAAAGCGTCTCAAAATGCGTTAGAAGCGTTCGGTAAAGTTTTACCTGAATTTATGGGTGGTTCTGCGGACTTAGCGCCAAGTAACTTAACCATGTGGTCAGGCTCTAAACCTCTGAATGAAGATAAAGCGGGTAACTACATCCATTACGGTGTACGTGAATTCGGTATGTCTGCCATCATGAACGGTATCGCATTACACGGTGGTTTTATTCCTTACGGTGCGACTTTCTTAATGTTTGTCGAATACGCGCGTAATGCGGTTCGTATGGCTGCATTGATGAAAATCCGTAGCATTTTTGTTTACACTCACGACTCTATCGGTCTGGGTGAAGATGGTCCAACTCACCAACCAGTAGAACAACTTGCAAGCCTGCGTGTGACGCCAAACATGAGCACATGGCGTCCTTGCGACCAAGTTGAATCTGCGGTGGCGTGGAAATACGCGATCGAGCGTAAAGATGGCCCAAGTGCACTGATTTTCTCTCGTCAAAATCTGGAACAGCAACCTCGTACTGCACAGCAATTAGCAGATATCGAAAAAGGGGCTTACATCCTGAAAGATTGCGTGGGTACACCTGAGCTGATCTTTATTGCAACGGGTTCTGAAGTTGAATTAGCAGTGAAAGCTGCTGACCAATTAACGGCAGAAGGTCGTAAAGTTCGCGTAGTTTCTATGCCATCAACCGATGCATTTGACAAGCAAGATGCGGCATACCGTGAAGCGGTTCTGCCTTCAAGTGTGAGCGCGCGTGTTGCTATCGAAGCGGGTATTGCTGACTACTGGTATAAATATACTGGTCTGAACGGTGCCATCATTGGTATGCACTCATTCGGTGAGTCTGCTCCTGCGGATCTTCTGTTCAAAGAATTCGGTATCACTGTTGAAAATGCAGTTAATGCAGCAAGAGCGCTACTGAAATAATCATTTTTATTGACTCTATTGGTGCCGTGAAAATTTTCGGTACTGATAGAAGTAAAGCTGATTAACGTTATTTACGCCTCAATATCAAGTTTGGTATTGGGGCGTTGTTTTTTTGTGCAGTAGTATGGGTTTTTCTATTGCGTTCTGTAAATATATATTTTAATCTAAACCTAGATTAGCTGAACCGTTTCAGTCTCATTTGAAATAATGTAATTAAATTTTAAAAGTGTCGGTTGAAGCACACTTTTGATGTTTGACAGTTAAAATGAGCAGTAGAGTTGGTGGTAGTCAGTTATCCTTAGCAACCGTGTGATTTTGCTCAGATACAAGGTGTAGAATGGCGATCAGGGTAGCAATTAGTGGCTTCGGTCGAATTGGTCGAAGTGTCCTCAGAGCGTTATATGAATCAGGTCGTCGGGCAGAAATTGTCGTGGTGGCAATCAATGAGTTAGCCGAACCGGAAGGTATTGCTCACTTGCTGAAGTATGATTCAAGTCATGGGCGCTTTGCATGGGATGTTCGCCTCAATGGTGACCTGTTACAGGTAGGGGATGACAATATTCGTCTTTTCCATCAATCTGATATCAGCGAGCTACCTTGGAAAGAGTTAGGCGTGGATGTCGTGTTAGACTGCACTGGAGTTTATGGCTCTCGTGCCGATGGTTTAAAACATCAGGCGGCGGGCGCAAAAAAAGTGCTGTTTGCCCATCCAGGAACTGACGATCTCGATGCCACTGTTGTGTATGGTGTTAACCATATGGATTTACAATCAACAGATAGCATCGTCTCCAACGCATCTTGCACCACTAACTGTATTATCCCAATTATTAAGCTATTGGATGATGCATTTGGTATTGAGTCGGGCACTGTCACCACCATTCATGCATCCATGAATGATCAACCCGTTATCGATGCCTACCATAAAGACCTACGAAGAACTCGTGCAGCAAGTCAGTCAATTATTCCGGTAGATACCAAGTTGGCTGCTGGGATTACCCGAATTTTCCCTAAGTTTCAGGGAAGCTTTGAAGCGATTTCTGTTCGTGTTCCAACCACTAACGTGACCGCAATTGATTTAAGCGTTACTGTAGATGCAGATGTCTGTGTTGATAAAGTCAACAAGCTATTACAGAGCGCCGCGCATGGGCATTTTCGTGGTATAGTAGACTATACTGAACTACCGTTAGTCTCGATGGATTTTAACCATGATCCGCACAGTGCCATCATCGATGGAACTCAAACTCGAGTCAGCGGTAAGAACTTAATCAAAACCCTTGTTTGGTGTGATAACGAATGGGGGTTTGCTAACCGGATGCTAGATACAACACTAGCAATGGCAGCAACAGGTTTAAACTAATTGGCGATTGACAGACTGCTGGGCACAATAGGTAACAAAATTACTGAGTACCTCGCGCTGTCGCTAATGAAAACTTTATAGAGAATCAACAAGAGGATTCACCATGTCTGTAATTAAGATGACCGATTTGGACTTAGCGGGTAAACGCGTTTTCATTCGTTCGGACCTAAACGTTCCTGTTAAAGACGGTAAAGTTACTTCTGATGCACGTATCCGTGCTTCATTACCAACAATTGAGTTAGCACTAAAACAAGGTGCTAAAGTCATGGTTACTTCCCACCTTGGTCGTCCGACTGAAGGCGAGTATAACGAAGAGTTTTCTCTGCAACCTGTTGTTGACTATCTGGCAGAAAAATTAGACAACCCGGTTCGTTTAGTTAAAGACTACTTAAACGGTGTTGATATCGCTGAAGGCGAATTAGTGGTTCTGGAAAACGTTCGCTTCAATAAAGGCGAAAAGAAAGACGACGAAACACTGTCCAAACAATATGCTGCTCTGTGTGATGTCTATGTTATGGATGCATTCGGTACGGCTCACCGTGCTCAAGCATCAACTCACGGCGTCGCTAAATTCTCTCCAGTTGCTTGTGCAGGTCCACTGTTAAGCAATGAACTGGAAGCATTAGGTAAAGCTCTAGGCAATCCAGCTCGTCCAATGGTCGCTATTGTTGGTGGTTCTAAAGTGTCCACTAAACTGACCGTATTGGATTCCCTGTCTAAAATTGCTGACCAGCTGATTGTCGGTGGTGGTATCGCAAATACCTTCATCGCAGCAGAAGGGAACAATGTCGGTCGTTCACTGTACGAAGCGGACCTGATCCCTGAAGCGAAAAAATTACTGGCTCATTGCCAGATCCCAGTACCAACAGACGTTCGTGTTGCCACTGAGTTCTCAGAAACCGCTGAAGCGACTTTGAAAGCTAGTAACACTATCAAAGATGATGAGCAAATTCTTGACTTAGGTGATGAATCTGCAGAACGTCTGGCAGAAATTCTGAAAAATGCAAAAACCATTCTTTGGAACGGTCCTGTGGGCGTATTTGAATTCCCTAACTTCCGTAAGGGAACTGAAATCGTTGCTCGTGCTATCGCAGAGAGTGACGCTTTCTCAATCGCTGGTGGTGGTGACACCCTAGCGGCGATCGATTTATTCGGTATCGCTGATAAGATTTCCTACATTTCTACCGGTGGTGGTGCTTTCCTTGAATTCGTTGAAGGTAAAAAGCTCCCAGCTGTTGTGATGCTAGAAGAACGTGCTAAAGCGTAATTAATTTGTTCATACATAACAGGCAGCCTACGCTGCCTGTTCACCACAGGACCTTTTCACATGTCTAAAATTTTTGATTTTGTTAAACCAGGTGTGCTTACTGGTGATGATGTACAGAAAGTTTTCGCGGTTGCCAAAGAAAATAACTTTGCATTGCCAGCTGTGAACTGTGTTGGTACTGACTCAATTAACGCTGTGCTTGAAGCAGCAGCAAAAGTACGTGCTCCAGTGATTATTCAGTTCTCTAACGGTGGAGCTGCATTTATCGCAGGTAAAGGCCTGAAAGCGGAAGGACAACAAGCTGCGATTTTAGGTGCAATCTCCGGCGCTCATCACGTACACCAAATGGCAGAACATTATGGTGTTCCTGTTATCCTGCATACCGACCACTGTGCAAAAAAATTACTGCCATGGATTGACGGTCTGTTAGATGCGGGTGAAAAACACTACGCTAAAACAGGTAAGCCACTGTTCTCTTCTCACATGATTGACCTGTCAGAAGAATCATTGGAAGAAAACATTGCAATCTGTTCTAAATATTTAGCGCGCATGGCGAAAATCGACATGACGCTGGAAATTGAATTAGGTTGTACTGGTGGTGAAGAAGATGGCGTTGATAATACAGGTATGGATAGCTCTGAGCTGTACACTCAACCTGAAGATGTGGCATACGCGTATGAAAAACTGCACGCAGTAAGCCCGCGTTTCACTATCGCAGCCTCTTTTGGTAACGTACACGGTGTTTATAAACCAGGTAACGTACAATTAACGCCAAAAATTCTGCGTAATTCTCAAGACTATGTTTCTGAGAAATTCAATCTGCCACACAATAGCTTAGACTTCGTTTTCCACGGTGGTTCAGGTTCAAGCGCTGCTGAAATCAAAGAAGCGGTTAGCTACGGTGTCATCAAAATGAACATCGATACTGACACTCAGTGGGCAACTTGGGATGGTATTTTACAATACTACAAAGCGAAAGAAGGCTACCTGCAAGCTCAATTAGGTAACCCAGAAGGCGCTGATAAGCCTAACAAGAAATACTATGACCCACGTGTATGGCTGCGTAAATCACAAGAATCCATGGTTGTTCGTTTAGAGCAAGCATTCAAAGAACTGAACTGTGTAGACGTTCTGTAATTTACGAGTCTAACCGTTAGTCTCTTATCCCCCAGTAGGGTAACTTACTGGGGGATTTTTTATATTTTTCCCTATAAAAAAGCCCCTTTTGCAAGAGGCTTCATCAGCAACGTTCAGTTAAATTATGACGTCGGCTCTAGGATTTTATGTATCACTGGATGAAACTTGCGTTTGAAGTAGACTAAACCGTGCCCATCATCACTAACGACAATTTGCTTCATTTCAACCATATACACTGAATGGGTACCAATATCCTGAACTTGGGTAATTTCCCCTTCAAGATTGGCAAGGGCATTTCTTAACAGTGGTTGTTCTAAAATACCTTTATCCCAGACATCCCAACCAAAACGCTCATCCATCGTTGAACCTTTCATACCAGCAAAGTGGCAGGCAAGTTCTTCTTGATCATGATTGAGTACGTTAACGCACAGGCGGCCATTCTTTTGAAAAACCGCATTCATCGCACTGTTGCGGTTCACGCATACCATCAAAGTGGGTGGCGTATCGGTCACTGAACAAACCGCAGTCGCCGTAATTCCACAGCGACCTTCAGTACCATCTGTCGTGACGATGTTAACTGCGGCACCGAGACTTGCCATCGCATCTCTGAAACGTAGGCGATGTTCATTTTCTAAAGACATTTTGACCTCCTGCTGCCAATTATTTCAGCAGCGAATCTAACAGATTAATATCGTTGTTGTTGTGCAGGTGAGGACGCTTCCAACCGTGCTGGTCGTAGTCAGATAGGCAGCGATCAACCATATCTGTCATGGCTTTCATATTGCCAGAACCTTGAGCATGACGCAGACATTGCAGACGAATCTCGTCTTGGCTTCCTGCGTAGTTAATCTCATACAGTTCGTGGCGACCGCCAAATTCACTGCCGATAGCATCCCACATTAGTTTTAAAATTTTAATACGTTCAACGTGATCCATCCCATTTGACCCGCGAACATATTTAGCCAGATATTTATCAATCTCTGGGTTATTCATATCACGAACGCTTGATGGCAGATAAATCAGACCGCTGGTCACGTTACTTTCAATGATATTCTTGATTTTGGTATAGGCCATTGGTGCCATAACACGATAAGTTTGGATTGCTTGTGTGTCTGGTAAGTATGCTCCACCTTCCCACGCTTTGGCTTCCGAACACATTGCATCGGTTAGTGACCAGAACAGATTGCGCCATGCAACCACTTCACCGAGATCCGCTTGAACACCACGGAAATCAATAACACCCGTACATTCAAGGCTCTTTTGTAACAGACCGGTGATGAAATCCAGTTTAACCGCTAAACGTACGCAAGCTTGTAATGGGAATAAGCGAGCAAAACCACCTTGTACTGCCCAGTTACGTGCTCGGTCGAAATCACGATAAATCAACACGTTTTCCCATGGAATTAAAACATGGTCCATAACCAGAATGGCATCATTCTCGTCAAAACGGCTAGATAAAGGATAATCAAATGGTGAGCCAGTTGCACCTGAAACTAATTCATAGGATGCGCGAGAAATTAATTTCACGCCATCAGCATCCATTGGGGCAACGAACATCAGTGCAAAATCAGGGTTATCACCCATCACTTGTGCAGAACCAAAACCGATAAAGTTATAGTGTGTCAGTGCTGAGTTCGTCGCGACCACTTTTGCGCCGCTGACGATAATACCTGCATCAGTTTCTTTTTCTAGTTTTATATAAACATCTTTAACTTCATCAGCTGGCTTATGGCGATCGATAGGTGGGTTAACAATAGCATGGTTAAAATACAATCCGCTTTCTTGGACGCGTTTGTACCAGTGACGTGCGTTATCTGCGAACTGCCCATAATATTCAGGATTAGCACCTAAACAGCTGGCGAATGCCGCCTTATAGTCTGGAGTGCGTCCCATCCATCCGTAGCTTTGACGTGACCAGTCTGCGATAGCATCACGCTGTTGGCGTAAGTCGTTGGCACTTTTTGCGAAACGGAAGAATTTATGTGTGTATCCACCGTTACCGGTATCTGTATCCCAGCAAAGTTGGTCATGAGTCGTTTTATCATGGAGCGCATCATATAACTGTCCTATGGAAGCTGCTGAATTACGAAAAGCGGGGTGAGTCGTGACATCTTTAACTCGCTCACCATAGATATAAATCTCACGACCATCTTGCAAACTTTTTAGATATTCTTGGCTATTAAATGGGCGCTTGGCATCGGAACGAAAATCTTCGGGTTTCATGTCTACCTCGTTTTATAACAAAGAGGGCTTGCGGGCTGTAGGTGTACAAAAGTTGCAAGCTGAATAATGTTAATATTATGTTTATTTTGTGTTTATCAATTGAATCGTTTTCTGTGGGGTTTTAAAAGAGATTTTTCAAAGGATCGCTGGTACTTTTCGTTGGTGGGCTGGTTTTGTGAAAGAAATGTGATCGTAACGATGTTTTGATATTAATAATATATTTATATTTTCATTTATTATCAATAAATACAATTAATTAAAATATATTACGATATTAATAATAATAATTTAAATCTGTTTTTATTGTTTTTTTTACTCAAAATCTTCACTTTTTGTTAAGCGCTAATAGTACAATTGTAACTTTAAAAATAAAAATGTAAGACATCAAAAATGTTTGCAATATGTAAAATATATTGAGAGTGACTTTAAATTTGTGGAATCGGTATTTAATGGAGGTTTTGTTCACGCCATTGGCTCGGTGATGTTCCCACTGAGCGATTAAAAAAGCGCGCAAAATAAGCCGGATCTTTAAATCCAAGTTGGTAGGCAATTTCAGAAACCGGACTATCACAAAATAGCAGCATGCGTTTTGCTTCACGTAAAATTCTATCGAAAATTAATTTTTTAGGCGGGCGGTTAGCAAATCGCCGGCACATATCTTTAAGTCTCGACTCCGTGATGCCAAGCTTATTTGCATATTCAGGCACAGAGAGATGTTCACGATAGTGCATATCGATCAGTTGGTTAAAGCGTTGGAATAACCGATGTTCCCCTCGAACCCCACTCACATGGTGCTCATCTAAAGGAATAGAACGCAGTAAAAAGGTAAATAGCCCCTGAGCTAGGGAGGATAAAACCTGATCTCGACCAATATCGTTATTTGCGGATTCTCGCGCCATTAAAGCCCAATAATGGTTAAACGTATCGATATCCTGTGGTTTATCTGCCACGGATAAACAAATTGCTGGAATATCGACCAGATCGGGATTGGCGGAGTATAGAGACTGCAAAAGTGGTGAAATCAAATCCTGACGTACTGTCAGAACGTGCCCATCGGTATCTTCTTGGGTGAAAAAAGCGTGAGCGACAGACGGGGGCGTTAAGATAAATAACGGCGCTTGAACCGAATAACGAGACTCATCTAACTGTAGAGTAATGTGCCCAGTAACCAAATAGTGCAGCTGGAAGAAGCCGTCATGACGGTGAGCCTGCATGTCGCGACCGAAGAAGGAGGCGAGTTTGCCGAAGGTTTGGTAGTGGACGTCGTCGTTACCCAAGACGTCATCATAATCCTTCCCAATATCTATGTTATTGATCAATTCTTTCCCCTTCATTCTTCAAGCCGCAGCGTTGTTGGCTTCATGAGTCAACCCTAGTCACATACTTATGTATGCTCCCAGGGATTAACTCATTCGCCGCCTAGCTGCAACTCGAATTATTTTGGGGAATTACTCCCCTTTAGCCTACAGATTTATGAACATTGGGCAGCCCCTGAGAATTCAGCCTGTAGCATAGTTAGCTGCAACTCTAATTATTTTGAACAATATTTAGGGGGAGGCTTAAATAAATTCAATTTTTCCAATCTGTTGCAGCACTCATTTTTAGCTAACAAAACTATATAACTCTACCGTTTACGGTGTGGCTCTTGGTCTTGAGTTTTTCATTGGGATAGCGATGACCAGAAGAGCACCGACGACCAGCAAACCTGCCACAAAATAGAGACCAGAGTTGAAGCTACCGGTTTGATCCTTTAGCCAGCCGATTAACAGTGGACTGACCGCGGAACCTATATTACCTGTTGCGTTGATGACGGCAATACCGATTGCGCGAGCGCGTAAACTAATCGACTGATCTGGGGTGGTCCAGAAAACCGCCATAGCCGTAAATGACCCCGTCGATGCCATAATAATCCCCAATAACTGGATCATCGGCTGATGAGTCATCGCAGCGATAACCCAACCGGCGGCCGCGAACAAATACGGTAACGCGGTGTGCATCTTACGTTCTTGCAAGCGATCAGAACGCCGACTCCAATAAATCATCCCAAAAATAGTACAGAACTGCGGAATCGCGGTGAGTAAACCAATCATGGCATTGCTGCTGCCCTGATTAAAACTCTGCATGATTTGCGGCGTCCAAATATTAATGGCGCTCAATGTGTTGGTCAGACAGAAATAGGCCACGGTATACATCAAAATAACCGGAGTGAAAATCTCTTTCCATAAGCTGGTATTTTGCATTGCAGTATGGCTTTTTGAACCGTGGGGTTGCACTAACTCCAGCTGATCCTTATCCATCATCTCTTGCAGCGTATCTTTATCTTCTTGAGTTAACCATTTCGCTTTTTTCGGTGAATCATCCAGGTAGAACCAAACCAGCACACCCAGAATGACGGATGGGAAACCTTCCAATAAGAATAACCACTGCCAGCCTTTGAGATTCAGAATGCCATCCATACCTAAAATATAACCAGAGGCAAGGGAGCCAAATGCCATGGTCACTGGCATTGCAATCATAAATAAGGCATTAGCACGAGCACGGAAATAAGCAGGGAACCAATAAGTTAAGTAAACCAGTATGCCCGGCAAGAAACCTGCTTCAGCAATACCAACTAACATTCGTAGAATGTATAAGCTGGTGGGACCGGTAGCGAACATGGTTGCCGTGGATGCGATTCCCCAAAGCACCATGATGGTTGCAATCCAGCGGCGAGCGCCGACAATGCCCAGCATGATATTACTTGGAATACCGAAGATAACGTAAGTGGCATAAAACAGCGTGGCAGCCAGACCAAACATGGTGGAAGACAGACCAATGTCTTTCCCCATAGTGAGCCCTGCAAAGCCAATATTAATACGGTCTAAGAAAGAAAAAACGAATAGAACGAATAAAAAGACGATCAATCGCTTAAATAATTTATTGATGACTCGCTGCTGAGGTTCCGTCAAATTTTTATGCTGATCAGCAGGGTTAGTGCTGGTCGCATTTTGTGAATTACTCATGATAATGCCCTCTATTACAATTTATTATAGGTACAAGGGTCTACTGGGCAGTCCTAAATGGCTGCCTTAAGTTGTGGTTGCGATGTATAACTTACTTTCTAAGTCGCTCGTGAGTTTGTAGGGTAAATTGAGCGGCTCAGAGGAGTTCAAAATTGCTTTAGTACACGCTGGATGAACTCGGGTTCATATCGGAAACTGTTTTACCAAACTTTGCGGCAAGCGTTTCAGCGGTACGGGCTAATAGGGTGGTGTCCACCCCTACGGCAACAAACAGAGCACCAATTTGGATATAGTGCTCAGCAATGTCAGGTGCTGCCATTAAAATTCCAGGGGCTAAGCCCGCTTTACGAATCTGTTTAATAGCATCTTCGATAACCGCTTTGACTTCAGGATGGTTAGGGTTACCTGAAAAGCCCATGTCTGCACTGAGATCCGCAGGGCCGATAAAGACACCGTCGACACCTTCGACTTTTAAAATTTCAGGAAGATTTTTGATGGCTTCACGGGTTTCCACTTGGACTATCACACACATTTCGTCGTTAGCGCGTTTGAGATAATCAGGAATACGATTCCAGCGAGAGGCGCGCGCTAATGCGCTACCGACACCACGAATCCCTGCGGGTGGATAACGAGTGGAGCGTACCACAAGCTCTGCTTGCTCGGCATTTTGCACCATTGGCAGTAAGAGTGTCTGTGCACCAATATCCAGTAATTGTTTGACGATCACGGGATCATTCCACGGTGGACGAACTACCGGTTGTGATGGGTAAGGGGCGATAGCTTGTAATTGGGCTAAGGTAGTTTGTACATTATTCGGAGCATGCTCCCCATCAATTAACAGCCAGTCAAATCCTGCGCCAGCGACTAATTCTGCACTGTATGGGCTACATAATCCGAGCCATAAACCAATCTGCGGTTTGCCACTTTTGAGTGCTTTTTTGAATTTATTTTCTAACAGATCCACAGTGAACTCCTTAAGCAAAGCGGCAGCTAATTGAACCCATCACGCCGTAATCAACGTGAAAAACATCCCCTTTTCGAGCAGGAACTGGGCGAGTAAACGAGCCACCAAGGATAATTTGTCCCGGTTGTAATTCTACATTATGGGGAGCCAGTTTATTGGCCAGCCATGCAACACCATTGGCAGGGTGGTTAAGTACTGCCGCCGCAACACCAGATTCTTCGATCACACCATTACGGTAGAGCAGTGCGCTGATCCAGCGAAGATCTAAATCACGAGGCTTAATTGGGCGTCCACCTAAAATCACGGCGCCATTTGCGGCATTATCAGAAATGGTATCGAACACTTTACGTGGGCGATTAGTTTGCGGATCGATATTATGGCAACGGGCATCGATCAATTCGAGCGCGGGGATCACATAGTCCGTTGCATTATACACATCGAATAAAGTGCAGTTAGGGCCACGCAGTGGTTTTGCGAGGACAAATGCTAGCTCAACTTCGATACGTGGAACGATAAAACGATCCGTTGGAATATCACAGCCATCATCAAAGAACATATCGTCAAGCAGTGCGCCATAGTCAGGTTCATCAATTTGGGAGCTGGCCTGCATCGCTTTGGATGTCAGTCCGATTTTATGACCTTTTAACACGCGACCTTCTGCAATTTTCAGTCCGACCCACTCTTTTTGAATAGCATAAGCATCTTCAATGGTCATTTCTGGGTGATCCAGAGAAATTTGGCGGATCTGTTCACGGGTTTTTTCTGCCTGATTTAGGCGCTGCGCGACTTGTGAAATTATGTCTTTGTGTAGCATCAATTTTTCCTTTTTTATCTAAGCTCGCCATGCTTCGAGCTATAACTACGTTAGCTTCATTCGCTAACCCTAGTCACATACTCCTGTATGCTCCTAGGGATTAGCCTCATTTGCTGCCTTGTTCTAACTCGAATTATTTAGAGCTAAGATTTTAAAAGCTAAGACCGCCAGCTAATGTTTCTTTCTAGTTAGATAACCCACCGAAGCAGAGATATTTCACTTCCAGATAATCTTCAATTCCGTAGCGTGAACCTTCACGTCCCAGCCCAGATTGCTTAATGCCGCCAAATGGAGCGACTTCGTTTGAAATAATACCTTCGTTAATACCGACCATTCCGCTTTCTAAGGCTTCAGCAACGCGGTAAATGCGCCCGATATCCCGTGAATAGAAATAGGATGCCAAACCAAATTCAGTGTCATTGGCGAGGTTGATAGCTTCTTGTTCATCGCGGAATTTAAACAGTGGCGCTAATGGTCCGAACGTTTCTTCTTTGGCAACTTTCATGGATTCAGTCACGTTGACCAATACCGTTGGTTCAAAGAACAGACCGCCTAAAGTTGCTGGTTTTCCACCCGTTGCAACGGTGGCACCTTTGGCGACAGCATCTGCAATATGCTCAGAAACTTTATCAATAGCAGCTTGGTTGATCAGCGGACCTTGTTCAGAATCAGATTGAGTCGCTGGACCAATTTTTAATGCGCTGACCGCTTTTGCGAGGCGAGAGGCGAACTCATCGTAAACCCCTTCTTGAACAAGAATACGGTTTGCACACACACAAGTTTGCCCGCTATTGCGGAATTTAGCCGCTAAAGCCCCTTGAACTGCAGCGTCTAAATCGGCATCGTCAAATACGATAAATGGCGCGTTACCGCCTAATTCCAGTGACATTTTTTTCACGGTATCGGCACATTGTGCCATCAGTAATTTACCCACGCGGGTCGAACCGGTGAAGGTCAGTTTGCGAACAATTGGGCTTGAAGTCATAACCGCACCAATCGCTTTGGCATCGGTACCTGGAACGATGTTGAACACGCCAGCAGGAATACCCGCTTCTTCACCCAGAGCCGCTAAGGCGAGGGCGGATAATGGGGTTTCTGCCGCCGGCTTTAATACCATGGTACAGCCGGCAGCCAGTGCAGGACCCACTTTGCGAGTGATCATCGCATTGGGGAAATTCCAAGGGGTGATGGCTGCGACAACGCCAACAGGCTGTTTGATAGTCACTAAACGGCGACCCGGTAGTGGTGAAGGAATAGTTTCACCGTAAGTGCGTTTACCTTCTTCTGCAAACCACTCGATAAAGCTTGCTCCATAGGCAATTTCACCCATGGACTCGTTAATGGATTTACCTTGTTCGGTGCTGAGAATTAGCGCAAGCTCTTTTTGGTTTTCCATCATTAAACGGAACCATTTATTTAAAATCTGGCTGCGTTCTTTAGCGCTTTTAGCCCGCCATGCTGGCAGGGCTTTTTCTGCGGCTTCAATGGCTTGTTGAGTTTCTAATGCACCCACATTACTGACGCGAGCAATCACTTCACCATTTGCGGGGTTAGTTACATCAAACTGGCTGTTATCTTTGGCATCAATCCATTGACCATTAATGTAAGCCTGTTGGCGGAATAATTTAGAATTGGTATTTAAACTCATTTTTCGTTGTTCTCCGAAGACACTGAGTGAACTTGTGTGCGGACATTCTTAGCTGACAAACGTTGGCTTGCGAAACTGAGTCCGGCACAAATCGCCATCACGAGTGCCATAGCAAATGGGGATTCATCTTGTAGTATGGAGACTGCAACACTGGCTAGGGCAGCCAATGCAAATTGAATTGAGATAGCGAGCGCACTTGCGCTGCCAGCAATTTTTCCACGATGTTGCAGTAACAGTGACAAACTGTTGGTGCCGATAGCATTGACCATCGATAAGAACAGAACCACTAGGATAACAATAATTGGTAGGCTTTGTTGATAGAATGTGAGTAACAACACGCCAAAAATCAATTGAATACCACTTTGCATGCCAAGTAGGCGCGGCAAACTATACACTTTGAGTAATTTCACATTCAGCAGCAGCATGGCGATCATACCCAAAATATTACACCCAAATAGCAGCCCGTAATATTGCTCGGAAACCCCAAAGTAGTTGATGTACACAAACGGCGAACCACTGATAAAGGCAAACATTCCAGAAAACGAGAATGCCATAGTGCCAATAATGCTCAGTGCTTCTCGGTCTGTAAGCACCTGTCCATAGTTACGAAATGCCACGCTCAGTAAATTTTTTGATTCTCGTTGGTGAGGCAATGTTTCTGGTAATAATACGAAAATAGCGGTGACAGAACATAAACCTACTGCGGCTAACAGATAGAAAATAGCTTGCCATTGGTAGTGAATTAATAAGAATCCCCCCAGCAATGGCGCCAGTAGCGGAGCTATCATGGTCACTAGCGTCATTAATGACAGGACTTTTGGTAATTCATTGGATGGATATACGTCACGGGCAATCGCACGAGCCATCACAATAGCGGCTCCACTCCCGAAGGCTTGTAATGCCCTAAAGGTAATTAAGGCTTCTGAGCTGGTGGCTTGGGCGCATAACAGGCTAGCGAGGGTAAAAATCACCAGCCCACTTAATAACATTTTACGGCGCCCCAATAGATCGCTGAGAGGGCCATAAAACAGCATACCAACGCAGAAACCACCAAAGAATGCACCAAGGGTATATTGCATTTGTCCTTGCGTTGCATTCAGCTCTAGCCCCATTTGTGGTAAGGCGGGAAGGTACATGTCAATCGATAGGGGACCAAATGCGACCAGCGATCCTAATAATGGGATTAGCCAGCGCGGTATCGGTCTGTTGGTAAATGAAGTTGGCATATTACCCCCTATCGACATCTATGATTAAGACTTAAACAACGCGTGAACGTTGTTCTGCTTGTAGTTCAAAACGGGGTCCAGCTCTTCCATGGTGAAAGAGAGTGCTAAATAACGTTTTGCCATCAAATCTGCAAAGTGTGCTTTGATCAGGTCAAATAGCATTTCCCCCGTTTTTTGGCGATCTTCAAGGGAGCGACCTGCGCCGATTTTTAACGTCATATGCACAAATGCGTAATCGTGTTTACCATCAGCCATTTGCCAAGTATCGAGCCAAATAGCGCGGCTACGTACACCCGCTAAAGGAAAAATACCGGTTCCTGCCAATGCGCTATTTACTTTGGAAAACAGCTCTGGTAGAGCGGCTTCTTCACGAATATTATCGGTACATTCTGCATAAAAGTGTGGCATAGGTATCCCTTAAGCTTGTGCTGCTTGCTTGTCAGTAATAAAACTTGGCAGAGGGAAAATGGCGTTGATTTGCCCTGTACCGGAGCTTGCAAACAGATCAGTCAATACTTCGACTTTCTGGTCATATTTATCCCAGCCTAATAGGCCTAATAACATCACTGTGTCATGCATGTGACCTTCGCCGTAGCAGTAATCCGCATATTCAGGCAGCATTTTGCAGAACTCAGCAAACCGACCTTCGCGCCACAGTTTTACGACACGTTTATCCATTTGTTCATCGAATTCGCGGGTATAGCTATTCATCCCGTTTTCAGCCAGTTGGTCATCAATAAATCGGTGAGACAGTGAACCACTTGCCAGCACCGCCACTGTTCCATCGTATTTTTCAATGGCGGTCAGTACGGCTTCACCCAGCTTGCGACTATCTTCAAAGCTGTGAGAAGTACAGAAAGCAGAAATAGAAATCACTTTAAAATGGCGGTCGCTATTCATATAACGCATGGGTACGAGTGTCGCGTATTCTAGAGTTAAGCTCGGAATTTCATGAGATTGAGCACGGACGCCTAACTTACGAGCTTCCTCACCAATCATCCGGCCGAGTTCAGAGTTACCGTCATATTCATATTCCATATCGCGAATGAAATGCGGGAGCTCGTTACTGGTATAGATGCCTTTAAAGTGATCGGCGCAGTTAATGTGATAGGCACTGTTGACCAGCCAGTGGGTATCAAAAACGATAATGGTATCGACACCCAATTCACGACAACGACGGCTAATTTCTTTGTGACCGTCAATGGCGGATTGGCGACAACCGTGGTTTTTACCCGGCAGTTCAGATAGGTACATTGATGGGACGTGTGTTATTTTTGCAGTTAGTGCCAACTTACCCATTTCCTTCCCCCTCCGCTTATCCGTCATACTTCGCGCCGTAGCGTTGTTGGCTTCATAAAGTCACCCTAGTCACATACTTCAGTATGCTCCTAGGGATAACTTCACTTGCCGCCTAGCTACAACACAAATTATTTAGGATAAGTAGCTAAATTAATTATCATTGATTCAAAATTACTTAGAATAAATAATGGTGTAGCCGCTACTGAGTAATTTTGCTTTCTACTGTGTATGCTTCTGCCGCCTTGCTACATCACGAATTATTTAGGATAAGTAATGTCTTGGCGTAATTCTGTATGACGTAAAGTTAATTACAATTCATAAAACGGCTGATGATAAAGCTTACACACCCCAGCGTGGGATGTTGTGGTCGCCGTAGGAGATGCAAACGTTCTTCATTTCGGCGAAAACTTCAAAGCTGTACTCGCCACCTTCACGGCCGACGCCGGAGGCTTTTACGCCGCCGAATGGTTGGCGTAAGTCACGAACGTTTTGGGTGTTAACAAATACCATGCCCGCTTCGATATTGCGTGAAAGACGCAGGATCTTGCTGACATCTTGAGTCCAGATATATGAAGCTAGACCGTATTCAATGTCATTTGCCATACGCAGACCGTCTTCTTCTGTCTTGAATGGGATCAAACAAGCGACAGGCCCAAAGATCTCTTCTTGTGCTACACGCATACGGTTGTCGACATCAGCCAGAACGGTTGGACGTAGGAAATGACCATTTTTCAGATGAGCAGGTAGATCCGTTGGTTTATCTGGACCACCTGCTAACAAGGTTGCGCCTTCTTCCATACCAATGCGGATATAACCGGAAACTTTGTTCCAGTGCTGCTGGCTGATCAATGCGCCCACTTGAGTTTTCGGATCCATCGGGTCGCCGACGATCAGACGATTTGCTCGTTCAGCAAAGCGTTTTACAAATTCAGGGTAGATACTTTCTTGAATGAAAATACGTGAGCCCGCAGTACAACGCTCACCATTGATAGAGAAAATGGTGAATAGGGCGGCATCCATGGCACGTTCAATATCCGCATCTTCAAAAATGAGAACTGGGGATTTTCCCCCTAATTCCATTGAATATTTTTTCAGACCCGCATTTTGCATGATGGCTCGACCTGTCGCGGTGCCACCTGTAAATGACACTGCGCGCACATCTTGGTGTTTTACTAACGCATCACCGGCTGTGGCACCATAGCCTTGAACCACGTTCAAAACACCCGCTGGAATTCCGGCTTCAAGGGCTAATTCACCTAAACGGTTGGCAGACAATGGAGATAGTTCAGACATTTTCAGAACGGCAGTGTTACCCAATGCTAAGCAGGGGGCCGTTTTCCATGTCGCTGTCATAAAGGGTACGTTCCACGGAGAAATTAACCCGCAGACACCCACAGGCTGGATCAGGGTGTAGTTCATCATTTTGTCGTCAACCGGATAGGTACGACCATTCATTTGTTGGCAGATTTCAGCAAAAAATTCAAAGTTATGGGATGCGCGTGGGATCAACACATTTTTAGTTTGGTGGATCGGTAAACCGGTATCTTGGGTTTCCATTTGTGCAATTTGTGGTACGTTTTCATCGATCAACTCACCCAAACGGCGCATCAAGCGAGCGCGTTCTTTCATTGGGGTGTTTGCCCACTTAGGAAACGCCTCTTTTGCCGCAGCAACCGCTTGATTGATCTCGTTTTGACCCCCTGAGGCGACTTCGGCTAAAACTTCACCCGTCGCTGGATTAGTGGTTTCAAAATATTCTTTGCTTTCAACGTTTTTGCCATTGATCCAATGATTAATCTTAGTCATCACACTCGCTCCTCATACTCTTTTTCGCTGATGATGGTATTGATCAGCCTGCCCACACCTTCAACTTCCACGATCACTTCATCACCCGGAACCACGTCAGAAAGTCCTTTCGGTGTACCGGTTGCGATCATGTCTCCTGGTTGCAGAGTCATAAACTCACTCAGATAGGAAATTAAAAATGGGATATTGAAAATCAGATCCGCAGTCGTGCCTTTTTGACGTAATTCACCATTTACGTAGGTGTACAGCGCCAGATTATGTGGATCTTTAATATCGGACTTGTCCACCATCCAAGGGCCGATTGGCGTCAGTGTATCGCGGCTTTTTACGCGCAGGTTTGGACGGTAGTAATTCTCTAAATAGTCACGGATAGCGTAGTCGTTACACACGGTATAGCCTGCTACATAGTCCATCGCATCTTCTGGAGATACGTTGCGCGCGTTTTTACCAATAATGACTACCAGCTCAGATTCATAATGCATATATTCCACATTATCTGGGCGTACAGAAACTTGGCGGTGACCTGTTAGGCTGTTTTCTGCTTTGATAAAAACCAGTGGCTCTTCAGGTGGCTTAAATTCTAATTCTGCTGCGTGGTCAGCATAGTTCAGCCCAAGTGCGAATAACGTTCCTTGCGCGGGTGGCAGCCACTCAACATCAGCAGAAGCCCCTGAAATAATGTCTCCAGAAGGCAATTTTATTTCTTCGTTGTCACCGACAGTGACAGAATATTCGATACCTTGATAACGAATTTTGGCGTGTTTCATTATTGTTGTCCTCCTGCCGCAACGACCGTGTTTTTCAGGCTAGGGAAGCCTTCTGCTTGGATCTCCACTTTATCGCCGGGTTTAATGGTGGCTCGTTGATGAGGGGTACCCAACAAAATGACATCTCCTTGCTTTAGGGTCGCAAAGTCACTCAGTGCAGCAACTAAATCGCAGGCATCTCGCACTAAATCTTTGGTTGACCATCTGTCGACTTCTTTGCCATTGACAAGCGTAATGATGTCGATAGGCGCGGATAAATCAGTGTTTACCATTTCGCCAATCGGGCAGAAGCTATCACGGCATTTGGATTTAATGGCAGGACGATAAAAAGTGTCTTCCGGTAGACTGACTTCATTTGCCAGCGCAAAGCCTGCGATAAACTCCATCGCGTTTTGCTTGCTAACTTTGCGCGCATCTTTACCAATCACCAGTGCCAATGTGGCACCACTTTGCACTTCTTCACCCATTGGATGAAGAATGTTGTCCCCTGAATTAATTCGCGTATTACGCGGTTTAATAAACCACACAGGTGTTTTAGGTGGGGTTTTATAAGGGGCTTGCTGGAAGGCCTCGAGCCAATAGTCAAGCTGGCTTTGGTGGTTGAGGGCAACGGCAAATACAGTGCCTTTCATGGACAACTCCTTATTAAAGAAATCTACTTTTGAATAATTATTAATATATTAATAAAGTATAAATTTGTAATTAGCAATAGGTTTGTATAAATGTTAATTTTAATTGTGATCTCATTAACATTATCTAAGGTCACATGTATAACGCACTGTTATTAGTGTTGTTATTATTTTTTTAGTTTTTAAAAATTCACAATAAATTAACTTATATTTTTTAAATAAGTTTATTTACTCATTAATATTTTAGGGTTTTTCTTTGAGATTATTATTGCTGCATGCTACTCTTGCACTTAAGATAATAAAGGGTGTTTGTTACTTGTCGTAACTAGCACGGAGGCTCATTAAACTCTCTTATGAGTGTTTAATAACGTTAAATTGAGTGGTGAGTTTTAAGCTTATGCATGAATCATTGACAATTGCATTATTACAGGCGAGAGAAACCGCAATGGGATTCTTTCGACCAATATTGAAGTCATATAATTTGACAGAACAGCAATGGCGTATTATTCGAGTTTTGGCTGATAAGCGTTCAATTGATTTTCATGAGCTATCAGTACAAACCTGTATTCTTCGCCCAAGCTTGACCGGTATTCTGACGCGAATGGAACGTGAAGGATTGATCTTTCGTTTAAAACCGTTGAATGACCAGCGTAAACTGTATGTGTCACTGACACCGACAGGGCAAGATCTTTATGATAAAGCGCGTCAAGAAGTTGAAGAAGGTTATCAAAAAATTGAGCAAGCCTTCTCACCAGAAAAAATGCAGCAATTGACCGCGTTGCTAGATGAGCTGATCGCGTTGGAAAGTCCAGATTACAGTAATATTGCGGATAGAACGAAGAGAAGTTAATTGTTCAAGAGAATATTCAGGGGTTGAGTGCATAGCACTCAACCCCTTTTTTCTATCTATTGTTTACCAAGCAGATGTAAGAAGTGAATATGCTTTTCATACTGGTCAAGAATATCATGGATGATCTGTTCTTTTGCCCAGCCCATCACATCATAGTCCTGCCCGCCTTCTTTCAAGTGAATTTCAGCTCGGTAATATCGCTGCTCTTCACTTTTTTCTTCATCATTTTCCGTACCCATGCCAGATAACGCAAAGGATGGTTGAATGTAGTAACGTAGGCGAACTTCGTATAAAAAGTTCATATCGTCGCCTAAATCTACCTCAAAGCCGATACGGTCATCTTTGTCAGTATGAATATGGCAAACAGTGCCTTGCTTGGCTAATTCCTCTGACACCATCTCCATCGATGGTTTTACGGACTCGTCCATAAAGCGTTTTACATGTGCGCGTTTCGGGAAATAGACAATATTACGCAAACGGCGCTGCCATGGGATTGGATTACGGCTAGCCGTTGGTGCGATGGTGGCTAATTGCTGGCTATCTCGTTTATAGGCATCGACTCGTAGCGCTTTAAATAACCCATAAATAGAAATTAATAATACGATAGCAAATGGCAGAGCGCTGGCAATGGTTAAGGTTTGCAGTGCTTGTAAACCACCAGCCAGTAGCATAGTGATGGCGACAACACCCATTAAACCAGCCCAGAAAATACGTTGCCAAATTGGGGTATCGGAATCACCGCCTGAAGCTAAAGTATCAACCACCATTGCACCTGAGTCAGCGGAGGTAACGAAGAATACCACCACCATCAACATCGCAAAAAATGACAGTACGGTAGAGAATGGAAAGTAAGTTAAAAATTCAAATAGCGCGAGGGAAACATTGGATTGAACAGTTTCGGCTAAGCGAGTTGCACCTTGATTTTTAATTAAATCAATTGCGGTATTTCCAAAGAATGTCATCCACATTAGGGTAAAACCTGCTGGGACAAACAGTACGCCAGTGACAAACTCTCGGATTGTACGACCACGGGAAATACGTGCGATAAACATCCCGACAAATGGTGACCATGATAACCACCACCCCCAATACAGTAGCGTCCATCCCCCTAGCCAGTCGCTCGATTTGGGTTCGTAGGCATATAGATTGAATGTCTTACTGACAATCTCAGAAAGGTATCCCCCCGTATTCTCGACGAATGACTTTAGCAGCAACACGGTAGGACCTAAGATCACAATAAGCAGTAATAATAAGAATGCTAATCCAAGGTTAAGCTCCGATAGAATGCGGATCCCTTTATCCAAACCGGAAACGACTGACAGGGTAGCTAAGGCGGTAAATGTAATGATCAAGCCAACTTGAACTGTCGTATTTACTGGTAAGCCAAACAGATGGTTCATTCCCGCATTAACTTGCAGTACCCCAAAACCTAATGAAGTGGCGACACCAAATACAGTTCCTACTACAGCAAACACATCGACGGCATGACCAATAGGGCCGTAGATCCGGTCACCAATAATTGGGTAGAGCGCCGAGCGCAAGGTTAGCGGTAATCCGTGGCGGTAGCTGAAAAATGCCAGTATTAATGCGACGATGGCGTAGATCGCCCAAGCATGTAACCCCCAATGGAAGAATGTGAGGCGCATGGCTTCTTTTGCCGCTTCAATGGTCTCTGGTGTGCCCACAGGAGGATTGAGGTAATGCATGACGGGTTCTGCAACTCCGAAGAACATCAATCCAATGCCCATTCCGGCAGAGAACAGCATGGCAAACCATGACACATAGCTAAAATTAGGTTGGGCGTGATCCGGACCGAGCTTTATTTGTCCATAACGTGAGAGTCCCAGATAAGTCACACTCAGCAAAATGATTGCTACAGCGAGAATATAGAACCAACTGGCGTTGTTAAATAGATTCTTTTGAAGATGACTTAGATGGGATTCTGCCATTTCTGGCATTAGAGCAGCAAAACCGACGATAAGTAGGATAATTAATGCTGAGCTATAAAACACCGGGGGACTGATTTTTGTACGTACTTTTTTAGTTTCAGTAACGTTTTGACTCATAACGACCTTCTTGGTTTTTATTTTATTTTTGCATACCAATCACATAGAGGTATACGGCGATCTATCCTTCTGAATGAAACAATAGGTTATTGCGAAAGGGTTTCTGGTGAGAAACGGGGTAGAAAACACAATAAAATACATCAAATCGTGGCGCTGAAAATGTTAGTTTTTGACTAAATTATCAACTGAAATTTATGAAAGTTATCTCCCTTATATTCTTATTATAGATAAAAAATGATGGGCTATACTGCCATGATGGGCATCAATGATCAACCCAAGGAGAAAAGGGGGATATATTTAAAGTTAAAATATCATGTTATTTATCATGTGATTGCAACAAAAATGTAGTAAATATTGAGGTCGGTAATATGAAGTAAATCAGATAAGTAAAATTCACAGTTATGTCTGTAAAAATTGATAACAATTCAACGATCTATAAAGGTTGTTGAAGGTAAATATCTGCCATCGTTTAGGGGGATAAATAAGGCGATTTATTAGGATCTACCAAGAGGGTGAATTTTACCATTCCTCACTCACCTTTTTTAGTTAACTTGCCGTCATCATCATATTGCTCAATGATGCTCTCAAAAACACGATTATTCATCGTGGTTAGTATATAAACGTCCCTTGTTTTCACTATGATTTTTCTTAATGCCGAGGCCTTCATAAACGAGATAACTTTTGTGATTAAAATGGTTTTTATTTCGATACGTATAATTGATTAATTCTTAGAAAGGAAAATGTTATTTTATCTTCAGTGAAACATGACTAAAGGGATAATTTTACTCCCTTTAGCCATGATTATTTTTATTTATTCAGTAATAAAAAATTTAAGCGCTTTGACGGGTGGCCGCTAAAACAATTTCACGGATACACACACTTTGAGGTTGGGAGTAAGCAAATAGGATTGCATTTGCCACATCTTCTGGAGATAACACTTTGCCACCCATATCTTGTTTCCAAGATTGGTAACCAGCTTTAATATCATTGTTGGTTGTATGGCTTAAAAGTTCAGTCTCTACAGCTCCGGGAGCAATGACGACAACTCTGACATTATGGGGAGAAAGTTCCTCTCGTAAGTTTTCGGATAACCCATGTACCGCAAATTTTGTTCCCACATAAGCTACATGGTTTGGGAATGTTTTACGCCCAGCGACAGAACTGATATTAATAATCGTGCCTGCATTACGTTTAATCATGCCATCGGTGACGGCATGAATTCCATTCAAAAGTCCCTTAACATTCACATCTAACATTTGTGTCCATTCATCAGGATTTTGATTCTCAATATTACCAAGTAGCATAATACCGGCATTATTGATGATGGCATCGACGGGACCAAATTGTTGCTCAGCCTCTTTCACCGCAGCTTGAAATGATTGACGATCGGTGACATCAACGGCTCGGCATAATGTATTGGGTAAATTAAGCGCTTCCATTAATTCAACACGACGGGCTAATAACAGTAATGCGTGACCTCGCTCAGAAAGTAACTTTGCAGTAGCTTGACCAATACCCGAACTTGCACCGGTAATCACGACGAGGGGTTTGCTATTATTCATGTTCATTTTTTTACCTATAGATATAATTGATGTGTATACTTTAAAATCGAATTAAAACGAAAAAAAATAGTTTATTTTTCTTACAGGCATAAAAAATATCTATGGATAAGCGACAACTGAGAGCATTTATTTGTGTATTTGAAGAGCGGAATATTACACATGCCGCTGAATTGTTGCATGTCACACAACCTGCATTATCCTCAACCATTAAAGCACTTGAAGATGAACTGGATACGCAACTGTTTATCCGTAAGCCTAGAGGCGTGGATGTCACTGAGCATGCGCGGATGTTGTACCCCCATGCTTGTCGAATGATTAATGATATGGATGTGCTTGCCTCGCGTTTTTCAAAACGTCAAAGCCAAACCGAGTTAACGATCGGTATTGAACAAGATATACCATCCTCTTGCTTAAGCTACCTTTTAGCGACAATACAACATAATTTAGACAATGTTCAATTAACGTTAGACCCAGGTTGCACGGGAAATATTCGTTTAGGATGTGAAAGTTTACGCTGCGAGGATGAATTATTTATTACGCTTTTTGATGATACTTATGCGCTTGCTTATCCCGTTGACCATCCTATCTCTCAAATAGACGAATTAACGTTAGCGCATCTTTATAATCAGAATTGGATTTTGTACCCAGAATCCAATTTTCACCAACGGTTTCAATTATTTTATGATTCATCAGTGGGTGGGAATAATACCAATGCGGGGTCATTTTCTTTAGCGTTAGATCTCGTTGAGGCGGGTTTTGGCTTAACGATAGCGCCATCTTTACTGATTAAATCCCGTTGTCATTTAGCGTCTCGACAACTGCCCAGTTATCCTTTGCCTCATAGAATCGGTATTTGCTATACCATCCAAGCATTAGAAAATTATGGATTATCGCAATTATTGAGTGTTTTAAATAAAAGTGTGTAGCAATAAATTCATATAAATAACGTGCAAGTGAATACTCACTTGCACGTGGGATTAATAACTATTTTTTTAGATCATCGTACAGCATCAGCGATGATTTATTTTCAGGATCACCAATCCAGCGAGGTTGTGGCTGGTAATCTTTATTAATCAAGCTTTTCTGTGGTTCAAATCCCGTGTAATTCAGACCCGATAAGTCAGACCATGTATAGATAAAATCCATAGTGCTATATGGGCGGTCGGCTTTATCTTTTAGATCAAACTGATGACTTTGCAGCCATTCTGGAGACTGCCAAATAAAGAACGGAATGTTATACATCACCTTACTTGGCTTGCCCTCACTACGGCCTAACATCTCATGAGGTGGCGTGTCGTAGACATCTTCGCCATGGTCAGAGAAAAAGACCAAGAAACCATTTTCTTTCGATGCATCAAAATCTTTGATCAATGAAGAAACGACATAGTCATTATAATGTTGAGCATTGTCGTAAGCATTGTAGTCTTTGATTTGGTCATCTTTTAAGTTTGCAGGTACCGGGCTATTTTTATCGCTAAATATCGCTTTGTTTTCAGGATAACGGAACTCGTAACGCATATGGGTTCCTAGCAGGTGCACGACAATAAATTTCTTCTCAGCCGGGTCAGCAAGCGCTTCTTTAAATGGGTCTAATACCACGTCATCATAGATACGTGAGCTTTGAGCCATGTCGTTATTCAAATAATATTGCTTATCTGTTTGACGAGAAAACGCGGTCAGCAAGGTATTACGCTCAGTCATCGTTTGCTGGTTGGTGATCCAGAATGTTTTAAAGCCCGCTTGCTTCATCATGTTCATGATAGAAGGGCGAGAGTTAAAGAGTTCTGGCTCAGTTTGCGAGGCAAACGTGAGGATTTGTTGTAAAGCTTCGATGGTATAAGGGCGCGATGTGACCACATCATTAAACACGGCTAGATTATCAGGATATTCTTTTTCTAACTGATCCAATTCGGGTGTGGTTGGGCGCGAATAACCATACAAACTCATTCTGTCACGGCTGGTGGATTCACCGATGACCAGAACAAATGTTCTTGGGGTATTGCCATTCACATCGACAAAGTTTTCAAGTGGTGGAATTTTGCTGTTATCACGAATCAACTCTTCCATATTGGCGAGTTGGTTTTTATAAAGAAAGTAACCACTCACAAACTGCCATGGTGCGGCATACGCGAGCTTACTGTTAACGTAAGAAACTACGTTCTCGAAAGGGCGCTGCTGTTTGATAGCTTTATTGTAATAAGGAACGCCAAACAAGATAGTCAACACTAACGCAGAGACAATCACGCGGGCTGGCACGGGTAGCGTGACGGGTTTTAAACGGGTCCATAAAAGTATTGCGCCAAGGGTGTAAACCAAGATGACGGCAACCACCTTAAAGCTCAGATATTGTTTGAGGAACTCTCCTGCTTCGTTGGTGTTGGTTTCGAACATCACAAACATCACGCTTTGGGATAATTGATGCCCATAGACCACGAAGTAGGCAAGAGCGATGACGGAAGAAAGCCAAAGCACAATCCCGATTAACCCAGCTACAAGTTTAATTTTTCGCGGGAAAAACAGGGCAGGAACTAGCCATAAGGAGCTATAAAGTAAAGAATCTCTTAACCCGATGGTGTTACTTTGCCCAGTCACCACGACATAGAGTTGTAATAGAGATGAAAAATACCAGAAGTAAATTAGTAGCCAGAATAAGGATAACCAGCTGAACTTACCTGTTTTTATCGAATTAACCATAAATTTTTTAGCTCTTAATTATTCGTTTCGTTAAGTAACAGTCAAAACATAGTCTAAAAATCGTTTTTTAGATAGAAAGGACGAGTTTAAGTTCAAAAATAGTTTAAAAATGGATAAGGCTATGACGTTAGTTAATCTAACTTATTATTTATAAATGTTTTTTAAATGACATTCTAATTTGGTAAAGATGGATAAAATATGACAATAATGCGCTGAAAAATGATGTTTTTTGATGATGATTTTTCATTTATTGCATAAGCAATGGAATTGATATTATTCTTTGTTAATCTAAGTGCTAGAAAATACTTATGGGCGGTTTAATTGATGAGTGACTCAAACGATGCTAGATAATTCCTTTGTGGCTTTTTTGAAATCCTCTTTAGCCGTGAGAATTCTAATTTCAGTACTCATCATTATTGATGGGGCCATGATTTTAAAACCAATATTAAGTGCTTATACCGACTATATCGATTGGCGTCAGAGTGGCTTTACCGAATGGTTAAAATCCTTAGGCTTTATGAAGCTATTGGATATTCCTCGTTTTTTGTTAGGCATTTCCTTAATTTTCCTATCGCTATTTATGATCAATGGTGCGCGTATTGCATGGGCTTTTGCATTATTACTTCTCGCGATTATTGCGTTTGTTGATCTTAAAGTTGCAGAAGAACATGTGCGTCAAGGCTATTTCTCGCTTGGCTTATGTGCGGCACTGGTTATTTTTTGGAAGCTGTATCCACACCATAGCTTAAGCAGTGCGGGGTTTGTTGCCGTCACCTGTATTATCGCATTATTACTCTACTCAATTTTTGGCACGCTCTATATTGGCAATGAATTTCTACCTGTGGTGAAGGATGGCACAACCGCGTTTTACTTCGCATTAGTGTGTATGACGACGGTAGGGTTTGGGGATATTGTTCCTGTCACTGTTGATGCACGTGTTTTTACGGTTACGGTGATTATTTTAGGGATCACGATCTTTACCACGTCAGTGGTGTATGTGGTTGGGGTATTGGCTAAAGGGACGAAAGAGATTGTCCGGAAGAGGTTTTCGTATATGAAAAATCATTATGTTGTGATTGGTAGCACGCCGATGGCAGTTAACTTGTACCAAGCGCTGAAAAAGCGAGAATTGCCTGTTGCTGTCATTTGCCAAGAGAGTCACCGTAGCCATTACCCAGAAAAAGACAATATTGTGGCGGGAGATCCGACAGATTCTGCATTGTTGGCAGAAACAAATGTGAGACAAGCCAAATGTGTCCTGATCATGACGGACAGTGACTCCCTGAGCACATTTGCTTTATTGGGCGTCAAATCATTAATGGACAGTAAAAGTGACACGAAAACCGTGGTGCTAGTAAATCAAGAAAGTAATATGGATAAAATTCGTTTACTTCATCCTGATATGCTGTTTTCGCTCTCATCATTAGGTTCTGAAGTTTTGATGCAAGTGCTTTGCGGTGAAACAATTTCTAACGACAGTATCAGTGATATGCTGCTGAATAAAATTACCAAAAGCTAACCATTAGATTGATGTAAAAAGGAAATCTGACTTATGCTGAGTGCAGCGAAAATCACTTGCCATCGACAAAATAGAACGTTATTCCAGCATTTGGATTTCTCTGTTTTGCCAAGTCAGATTTTACAAGTTGAAGGTCCTAACGGTGCGGGGAAAACCACCTTATTGCGAATGATGGCGGGGTTATTAAAGCCTGATGAAGGCGAGATCCTCTGGGAAAATCAATCAATAGATAAGCTTAAAGAAGAATTTACCCGTCATCTACTCTACTTAGGGCACAAGCCCGCCGTAAAATCGTTGCTAACGCCCTATGAAAACCTCAAATTCTATTACCAGATGCACCACAAAGATTCTGAAGGCGAAAAAATCTGGGCCGCATTAGAGGAGGTTTCACTCATTGGGTATGAAGATATTCCTGTGGGGCAGTTATCTGCGGGACAACAACGGCGGGTCAATCTTGCCAGACTGTGGCTAAGTGAAGCGCCTTTATGGATTTTAGATGAGCCATTTACTGCCATTGATGTGGCGGGAGTTAATCGTTTAACCGAGCGTTTTCACCAGCATGCTCAACAGGGCGGCATGATTTTATTTACCTCCCACCAAGCAATGTCTGGGCATTTTGGCACATTAAAACTGACAGGCGGGTACGAGTGATGTTTGGGTTATTAATTAAAAGAGAGCTCAAAATTGCCTTCAGAAGTTTTTCTGAATTGGTTAACCCGCTATGGTTTTTTTTGATCGTGATTACATTGTTCCCGCTGAGCATCGGACCTGAACCTCAATTATTGGCGCGTATTTCTGTGGGGATTTTTTGGGTTGCAGCGATTTTATCTTCGCTCCTTTCATTGGAGCGTCTGTTTAAAGATGATTATCTTGATGGCTCGTTAGAGCAGCTATTACTGGCTCCTCATCCACTTTTTGTTACGGTACTGGCCAAGGTGATTTCTCATTGGTTAGTGACTGGATTGCCGTTGGTGTTACTTTCCCCTGTTGCTGCCATCATGCTGTCAATAGATGGGGATACCTTGTTGGTGTTAGCGGGGACATTATTATTGGGAACGCCGGTATTAAGTTTTATTGGCGCGATTGGCGCTGCATTGACTGTATCGTTAAAAAAAGGCGGGGTGCTTGTCAGCCTATTAGTCCTACCTCTCTATATTCCTGTGTTGATATATGCTACCGGAACCATGGAGGCCTACAGTTTTAATATGCCACTTGGCGGTTATTTTGCCATTCTCGGCGCACTTTTTGCCGCAAGTATCACCTTTTCACCGTTGGCAATTGCTGCTGCATTGAAGATTAATGTGAGTAATAGTTAATTGCTCCGTTTCTTAGACACATAGAAAGCGCATAACGATGTTAATCCTGATAGTAGAAGGTTTATTGATAGGCTGTTTGCTTGGCTTAACGGGAGCTGGAGGCGGCATTTTGGCAGTCCCTGCGCTGATGACGAGCCAAGGATGGAGTGTTGCTCAAGCTGCTCCCGTGGGGCTATTAGCTATAACGTTAGCGGCATTTGTTGGTGTAGTTCAAGGTCTTATTCAAGGTCACATTCGTTATAAAGCGGCCATTTGGATTGCATTAGTCAGTATTCCCAGTGCGAAATATGGGGTGTATTTAGCGAATATCATCTCGCCTCAATGGCTCACATTGGCTTTTAGCTTGGTGATGTGTGTAGTCGCTTACCGGACCCTTTTTAAGTCAGTGAGTGATAGTGATAATGCCCTGTGCAAAATAAACCAGCAAACAGGACGCTTTATTTGGAATTTTAAAACAGCGTCTATTCTAGGAGGAGTTGGGATTATTGCTGGGTTGCTGACTGGACTTTTAGGGGTTGGTGGGGGATTTGTGATTGTTCCCGCATTAAGAAAACTAACCAATTTAAATATCAAAAGTATCGTTGCTACATCACTGATGGTTATTTTTCTGATTGGTGGCATCAGTATTTCGATTAATTTGTTAAATGGCTTCGAATACCCTCTCGATATTAGCGCTACGTTTATTTTATCCTGTGTTGTCGGTTTGATTATTGGCCGCATCATGATTCATTATATCTCGGCACTGCGGATCCAAATTCTATTTGGTATTTTAGTGATGCTGGTGGCGGCATATCTCCTGTACTCTTTTATCTCCTTTGTTGTTGTTAACGGAATTCCCCATCTCTTTTAATTGTTTTTTTCTATCTCAAATAAATCACGTCTGATTTTTCGTATTTGCTACTATTCCGATTGAATAAAACACCCTATTTATATAGCGTGGCTTAAGATCACAGGGAAATGCATTATTCTTAATAAAAGGTATCGTTATGACAACCACCGTTATTGTTATTCTGCTGGTATTAATTGTTATTTTTGTTGGTTGGGGAATTTCTATTTATAACCGATTGATTAGTGCGAAAAATCAAGTCAGTAACCAGTTCGCTAATATTGACGTTATTCTAAAACAACGTGCAGACCAAATTCCTCAATTAGTGGCTGTAGCTGAAAAAGCCATGGAACATGAAAAAACATTATTTACGTCATTGAGTGATGCACGCCAACACTATTTCAATGCTCAGGATGTGAATGAAAAAATTGCGGCATCCAATGAAATGGGGCGAGCTTTAAAAGGGCTGATTGCTGTTGCGGAAAATTATCCTACATTGATTTCGGGTGAGCAATTCACTCAGTTACAAATCGCGCTCAGTGAAGTGGAAGATAAAATTGCCCAGCGCCGTGAAGGCTTCAATGATGCCACTACAGAATATAATACCGCCATTCAAATGTTCCCTGACAGCCTCATTGCGAACGCTTTCAATTTTACCTCATTACCATTACTTGAAATTTCAGAAGATGAAAAAAAATATGATGGTATTCAATTCAAATAATGTGATGAATTTAGGGTGTAAGGCGTAAATATGTATTACATTCTCGGTGCGGTATTTGGTTTTATTTTGTTTTATTTAGACCTAAAGCTCTCTAAAAAGCCAAGAACAAATTGGGGCGTTATCCCATTTGCGGGTATTGCGGTAGGAACATGGGAGCAACTTTCTCCCTCCGCAGGTGATTATGAGAAATATGTTTATTTAGGCATTGCTCTGATCATTTCTTTCGTGGTGATCCGTGTCATCGTTAGAGTAAGTCGTGAAGCTAATGTGCGTTACCAACGACTACAGAATGAAGGCTCATCTAAATTTACTGCGTTGTTAAAAGTCATTGTAGGTTCGTTATTGGCCACCTGCTTAGCGGTGGGCTTCTTTATTGATATGCGGATATTTTTTGGGGCTTTTGTTCTAGTTTTTATTTTCAATATAATTGAAAATACGCCCAAAAAGCGCTTTTTAAAATTTCAAAAGAGTTTAGCGACGTCAAAAATTCGCTCAATGGCAATGGGATTAGTGGAAGTCGAAGGGCAAATAACCCAAGGAACTGAAATCAAAAGTCGCTTAGGTAAGCGTAGCTGTTATGGTTCTTTTTATTATGAATACTCCATATCGAAAGATAAAGACGGCAAAAAAAGTTATACCCTCCAAGATAGCAAAGTGAGTTTGAACGATTTTACGATTACAGACGATACAGGTTCGGCGAAAGTCATTTGTGACCCTGATTATTTTGTTCATGCAGGCTTAACACCACACATGGATTTTGAGCAAGGCAATCGTCGTTATAAAGAGATTTTAATTGAAGGTAATGTTAGCTATTTATTAATTGGCTCAGTAGACAGTGAAAATGGTCAACGGATCATCACCCGCAAACCACCGCACTTATTATTAGGTATTTCCCCGTCAGAGTATGTCACTCGTTGGAATAAAACCGCCCCCATGCGTAAGAATCTAGGAATAACAGCAATCATTGCGGCTATTTTGATTGTAGTTATTTTAATGACCCCCTCCAGTTATCAAGATGGTTTCCTGACTTTACATTTTAATCAAATTTCCCTGTTTGGTAGCGAATAATATGAACGCTCTTATTTTTTTGATTTTTATTGGCGTCATTGGCATGATTTTGATCCGCTATATTGTGGGGATCTATAACAATATTATTTTCTTAAAAAATAACTGTGACAAAGCGTTTGCCAATATTGATGTACTCTTGAAAAAGCAAGCCGACTTAATGCCATCATTGACGATCGTTGCT
Organism: Providencia sp. PROV210; assembly: GCF_028479445.1. Lineage (NCBI taxonomy): Bacteria > Pseudomonadati > Pseudomonadota > Gammaproteobacteria > Enterobacterales > Morganellaceae > Providencia > Providencia sp. PROV210. The sequence goes on along the minus strand of NZ_JAMPNQ010000007.1, from coordinate 107,290 downwards.
GAGGTGGCAATGGCACATGAAAAAGCATTGATCAATGAGTTACTGGAAAGCCGCCAACAATATTTATCAACGAATCAACTTGATATTAAAGTTGATTCGGCAAACCAGTTACACTCACGTCTTAAACCTATGTTGGCCATTGCTGAGAATTATCCTCAGTTAATTAGCAAACAGGCGCTGTTGGCTTTGCAAACAACAGCAAAACAAATTGAAAATCAAATCGCAGATCGTCGTGAATTTTTTAACCAAACAGTGACGTTATACAATACAGATATTCGTATTTTCCCCAATGTCATTTTTACTGTGCTGTGCCGATTTAACGATATTCCGTTGCTCTACCCTCAGCAGGAGTTCAAGTCATGATTACAATCCCCTTTTCTTTATTTGGTTTTACCGATTGGCTGCTCTACAGAGGGGAAGGTGGGTTGGTGATCATGTTCGCTACCTTTGGCATGATCCCCGCCGGTATTGTCGTTGCTTTGGTTATGAGAGCTATTGGGCTGAAAAATTATATTGCACCAGTGGCATTCGGTATGATGAGCTCGATGTTTGTCAGTATGATCGTGATGATCCCGATGCTATTGATGTTTGGTTTGAGTGATATCCCAAAGGCGATACTTATTTGGATGGTGGTAGTGGTTAGCTGCATTATATTTTTTCTAGTAAATATAAATTACATAGATATATGGAATTCAAGTCTAGAGGGTAAAGAGTTAAAAAATTCAATAAAATCAAAAAAAAATAAAGCGAAGTAATCTCATGGCTTACCCGTATTTAGAGTAGAGTGAATAAAATTTGTAGATATCGTATTTTTAAAGATGAATTATTACTTGCAGATATTTTTATATCTTAAATCAATAAGCCATATGTTAACTCGTAGGATAATTCTTATATTATGGGATTGCCTCAAGGGGGCGTTCGGCTCGAAAAAATGATATGACCTACGATATCTCACCACAAAGGGTTGCATAAGATAATGCTGTTTGTAATAAAATAATAGCACGCTGATAACGCCTTACACTGTATGAGTGTAAATTTTTGGTGTTAATCTAGGTATTATATAACTAAATTGTGTGAGTTTTGTATAGATACTGTCTATGTATGTTGGTTTTGGATAGTTTTTCTTTTATTTAACTTTATAATATCTACAGAAAATTTTATTTAAGTCTTTTTTTATGTAAATATAATAATCACCGATTAAACTCCATAGTGGTGTGAAATTGTAAATAACCACCACTATACGCAAGTTAAGAGTATTTTCGATATAAAAATCTAATTTTTAGCTCATTTTGCGAATAGTTTGGTTTAATATATATTAATTACGTGGCTGTGAAATCAAAGTTGTACTTATTTTATTGTTTTCTATAGTGAAATAAAATGAAACAATTTGTCATGATTTGTTATTTTTAATAACCATATAAATTGGACTGATTTAAATTATAAAAATACATGCTTATAATAGCCTCATCGAATTAATTGGTCCGATAAAATTTATTGGCATTTAATCGATATTAAAAACAAACAATTTATTACTGAGTAATTAACTCATTTTCTTATTAAATATTTTAATAGGAGGGTTTTGTTTGTTTAAATATTATTTTTATTATATAGGGTTTAATCCATGTTCAAGAAAACAGTAATTGCACTATCTTTAGTTTCTTTATCAGGTGCGGCATTAGCGGCTGCACCGGTAGCTAATTTGAAAGTCACGGGAACAATCACGCCTCCAACTTGTACTATTAAGGGTCAAAACTCTGTTGATATTGAATATGTTTTCGATGTCTCTCCGGGAATGTTCCCTGTGTCAGGTAACTTAGCTCTTGAGCCAAAAACAAATAGCATTGAAGTTATTTGTGATGCTGCAACGTATTTAACATTCACCTCAACAGATAATCGTGCCAGCTCTGTATTAACCGAGAGTATTTATAACTTCGGATTAGGTTTATTTGATACAGATAAAAAAGTCGGTTTTTATACGATTAATATGAAAAATGCGACGGTAAAACAAGATTCAACAAGTACAGCTCAAAGTGTTGGTATTTCCAATGGAGCAACCTATGGAACTACTATGTTTGCAGATAAGACTAAAAAATTAGCTTGGGCAACAGCGGCGAGTACTTTAAAAGCTGGACAAGTATTTACTGCAGATTTGGATGTTAGACCAACTCTCAGTGCTGCACTAAAAACCAGTTCAGGTGATGCTCATTTAGATGGTTATGCAACGTTAGCATTCGCGTTCTCTCTTTAATATAAATGTGAAATGAATAGGTATAATTTTATATCTATTCATTATGGATGATTATAATGATTCAAAAAATAAAATTACTAATATTATCATCGATATTTGTATCGCCATGGATAATGGCAAATACCTCTGCAAATATAAAAATTACTGGTGATATTAAGCAACCAACCTGTTTAGTTAATGGTAATAAACAGTCTGATGTTATCTTTGAGCTTGCAGATATATCTCCAAAAGATTTGAATCAAACTTCATATATTTCATTGAAATCTAATGTCAGTAAAAATGTCACGGTTTCATGTGACGCAGAAACCTATTTAACATATAGAGCAGTCGATACATATATGAATACACCGTGGCCAGCATTTGTGAGTCCTGACTATTTTAATATGGTTTTATCGGATAATTCGAACAAATCAGTAGGTTTAGTTCTGTTTAGTACATCAGATGTTACTATTGACTCAAAGCCAGCATTTATTGCCAGAGATGGAGTAACGGCAAACAATACGGTTGTCAGGAAAAATATCTTAAATGGTTGGGCAACTAAAGATTCAACGGTATTTGCCAACAGGCTAACTGCGGGGAAAATATTTTCAGCTAATTTTACTGCGGCTGGTGGTTATCTAAGCTCTATTAATCAATTTAATACGGATGGTATTGATTTATCTTCTAAAGTTAATTATCAGGCAGAGGTTGTGCTAGCTTTTAACTTCGGTATTTGATTTTTTGAACATAGTTATTGATTGAGGGATGTATGCGTTTATCTACTGTAGCAATAACTAAAAAAATAATTTACTTTATTTTTTGTAGTTTAGTTTTTAGTGGGTCGATGTATTCGCGTACATTTCAAGATAGAAGTCTCGTTGATGTTATCGAATCACCTCCTACATGTGAGATAATTACTCCAGATGGTGGACAATATCAATTTAATCAGTTGCATGCTCGTCAATTTGATTTTATTAAAAAAACAGATATTCCTGAAATAGTAAAAACATGGCAAGTCTCATGCAATGTACCAACGCAGTTGCTTGTACAATTTTCTGATAATCGAAGTGATACTTCATTAATAGGAAATGAAAGTTACTTTGGATTAGGTCGTGTTAATAATCAAGGGTTATTAGGTAATTATCAATTAATTCTCGATCAAGCTAAGGTAGATAGCCAATCTGCTGAACTTGGATTGATAGAGAGTTCAGCATTATCTAAAAATGTGCAACGTATTTCGGTACTAAAAAATAAGAGATATGGATGGCTAACGAATGGACAAACCTTATCGAGTGGACGATTTTTTTCAGTAAACATTGCTGTTAAACCAATACTAAACAGTCTGAAAGAAACAAATGGTCCTATTATTGAAGCTACTGAATTAGATGGAAGCGTAGATATTATATTTTCATTTGGAATATAGTTTTATTTTTTGTTATTTACCTTGGAAATAAAAACAATAATGAATAAGAAAAATAAATTTTATTATTGTCAGTCATTTCTATTTTTTGCTGTGATACATGCTAATAGTTCTGTAGCGTCAGAAGGAATAAAAAGTAAAGAGAATACTTCACCTGCTTCGATTAACTTTGATATAGATTCATTGAAGTCACTTGGATATGGGGCTGAGGTCGCTGAATTTTTTATGAAGGGTAATCAGTTTCTACCTGGGCGTCACGATGTCACAATAAAATTAAATGGCAGCAATGAATATACTGAAAATGTTGAAATTAATGACACCGGAGAGCTTTGTCTTACTAGTGAATTAATGAATAAATTCAAACTCAAAAAAGTGAATTTAAGTGAAGGATGCAATACATTTCAGCGGATTTATCCAGAAGGGAAAATAACGCTACATCCGAATTCATATAAGATTGATATGGTGATAGCTGAAACTCACTTAGATCCTAAATTACAAGGAAATGAATTAACCTATGGTGGATTCGGCCTCTTAAGTAACTATCAATTATATGGGATGTATATTAGTGGCAATTATGGACAGCAATTTACCCAAGGTGAGTTTGAAACAGGGATCAATTGGAAAAATTGGATATTAAGAAATAATAGCAGTATGTCTGCTGGTGAATCAAAATCACAATACCAATTTAATGAAACGGTTTTGTCAAAGAGTATTGAACCTCTTCAATCGAAACTAGATATAGGTCAGCTAAATGCTCAAGGTGTTTTTTTTGGGGGAACTCCGATTGATGGTATTCAAATCTATTCGGATAGCTCTTTGCAATCAGCCAATGCTTTAGTGGTGCCAGTAACGGGATTTGCGAGTTCTCCATCAACCGTTGAAATACAGCAAAATGGTCGATTGTTATACCGAACGATGGTATCAGCCGGTGCTTTTGAACTAAATAGAATTAATAACGTTGTTATCGGAAGCCCCTTAGATGTCACGGTGATACAGGATAATGGTGAGCAGCAGAAATTTCAGGTAGTGACTGCAAACCAATTGAGCCAAGCTTCATCATCAACATCTTATTCGTTGGTTTCTGGGCGGTACCGTAGCCGAGATAATCAACAAACTGAAAAACCGATGGTGACCAGTGCAGAGCTCAGTCATCAATATGGTGACTCAAACTACGCAGCAGGTGCTCTTTATTCAGATAAATTCCAAGCTGTCAGTGGGCGTATGAGTTCATATTTTAATGTGTTAACGCCTGTTTCTACTGGGGTCGGTATACAAAGCGCTCGAAACAGTGAGAAACGTGGAGAGCAAATTGATTTTAATACCAATATTAATTTTGACAAAGTCTCGGTTGGGGCTTCTGTTTTGTACCGTACTAACCAGTTTCCTACATTGGATAGTTCGCTATTAAAAAATGATTTTACCCAAGATACGCAAGAAAAATGGAATGGGTGGTATAGCGGTGAAATACAAACATCCTCATCACTGTTTGCCAGTTGGGGCGATATTAAATGGGGGCGTTTTAGTGGGAATATTAACCATACCCATTTTTATGGAAATAAATCAGATACCATTTTTTACTCTGCGAGTTATGGCAGAAAAATAGCAGATATTTCTTTAACGGTGAACTATCAAACGGGTGATGACCAAGATAGCCGTTTTTTTATTAATGCATCGATGCCATTAGGTAAGAAAAAGAATATCAGCATGCAAAGCCAGCATGGTCAAGATAAAACCATGGTAATGGCGAATTTTAATCAGCAAGTGAGTGATAATTTAAGATATTCAGTGGGTGCTGGTCGTAACGATAATACGAGTGTTTTAAATGGAAGTATCAATAACACGAATGCTTATAGCAATATTTCTGTCAGTGGTTCGATGTCACAGAATAATACACGTTCAGTGATGGTCGCGGCTTCAGGAGGTTTAGCTTATTCCGATGGCTTATTGGCGACATCATCAGTACCGTTAGGTGACACTTTTGGTATTGTTTATATTCCGGGTGAGCCGGGGGTTAGAGTCAATACATTAGGAAGTGGAACAACCATAACGAACCATTTTGGGACAGCGGCAATTTCATCTTTACCGATGAACCAAAAATCGACAGTGCAGCTGAATACTGAAAAATTACCACTGAATGTGCGTTTAGATACCACATCATTTGATGTTGCCGCCGCAAGGGGGTCAGTGATTACTAAACGTATTAATTCAACCAAAATGAGACAGTTATTATTGAGTATTAAAATGGAGAATGGCGATGCTGTTCCTTTTGGTGCCAGCGTGTTAAATGAGAAAGGTGATTATATGGGTGTTATTATGGGAGAAGGTAATTTGCTATTAAGTAATGAACAAATCGGAAATGATATTATTTTACGTTCACCTAATTCTAATGATTGCATCATTAAATATACAGTACCGAAAGAATTCTCCGCTGAGTCACTTTATGAAGAGGCAGATGCTCTCTGTCATTAATTTTATTATATTAAATACAATTTTGAGGTTGTAATGAAAAAATTAGGATATACACATTTTTTGTTTTTATTTTTATTAATGAGTTTTTCTGTAAAGGCGAGTTTTCAACTTGAAACTATGACTATTATTTTAGATGCGGGCGAGGAGCGAAAAGTATTTAGTGTTAAAAATACATCACAAGAGCCAATCTTATTATCAACTAAAGTCTCAGATCTTGATGGTTCAAAATCAATGGCTAAAGATATTATGGTGTCACCACCCATTATTCGTATTGAACCCAATGAAAGCCAGCAAATTAATTTTGTCTTAAAAAAAGGTTTGGAATTAAAACAAGAAGAAATTCTTAGAGTCTCTTTTCAAGGTGTAGGAGTCGCTAAACAGAATTCTGCCAAAATGCCGATTAGGCAAGATATTGCGATGTTAATTACACCTGCAAATATGTTACTAAGCCAAACGTCATGGAAAAATATGACGGTTAATCAAAGCAATAACCAACTCATATTAAAAAATACCGGTGACCAAGTTATTCGATTATCTCCATCGGTAACCGCTTTACCTAACAATGAGGCTTATTCAATTGAACAGTTTTATTTAAGACCAAATGAAAGTAAGGTGATTGATGTTAAGGGACGTGTTCAAGAATTAGTTATTTCACCTTTGAGTCGTTATGGGTTTAAAACTAAAAATGATGAAGTAATAAAAGTAACACATAACTAATTAACTTTTCATGTTAATAATGTTAATAGTCAAATTTTTTTATTTAATTTTTATATATAGGTTTTTATAAAATGAAGAATTCAGATGAAGATGGCCATTTTGGCGATAATTTTTATTCTTCCATAGCTGGAAGGGAGTTAAGACGAATTAGAAAAATGAAAGGTTTTTCAGGTGCTAAAATTGCTAAGCAACTTGGGGTTTCACAGCAACATTATTCTCGATATGAATGTGGGAAATGTCGAATATCAATTGATACCCTTTTGATTTCTTTAGCTATATTGGATTTTGATTTTAGTGATTTTTTTAATGAAATGAAATTCATCATAAAAAATGATAAAAGAGAATATCCTATAGATATCAAGTTAAATGATACACATAAAGATATTGAAAAATACTTTGAAAAACAAAACTAGCCACAATTATGGTTTATTATTGTATTCCATCAATAAACTTCAAAAATTTAATTTTTTATGATGTTATTTTTTCGTTATTAACTTGAGTAAGTAATCCGCCAATTAGGCGGATTTTTGTTAATTATTAGCAATGGATAATTAAAGGTGATGAGGAGATTCAATCAGTGCTATTGAATGGTGGTAATGTACTCGGCATTCCAAACATATTCCCCTGCTTTATTTGGGCATAGCCCTTGCAAACGAGTTTCAATTTGTCTCTCTTTTTGTCCCATTGGCATTTGAATAGTTTGGGGGGAGGTATTAAGAATATTTTGGTTATCGAGGTAAATACTAAAACTATCAGGTAGATCATTAGATTTTACCGTTAACTCCATTCTTTTACTTTGCCCCATATATCCCACAAAGCCCACAGTCAATGGAATAATGGCTTCCAGATTGTCATTGGGTGAGCAGGATTTCAAATCAACAATTGCAGGTGCGCTGATATGAGGAAATGCTATACTCGAAGCATGTAATTTAATAATGGTATAGGTGACACTTGTAGGTCTAAATAGGACTTGGCTAGCGGAGTTTGTTACTATAGTACAGTAACAAATCCATGTTTCATTGTCAAATCCTGACAGGCTGTTTATATATGCAATTCCACTAATTGAATTATCACCACCAAAGAAATTTTTTACGCTAGCACTTCCATTAAGCTTAATTTTTCCATCATTAAAGGTCTCTTCATAGGTTCCCAATCCTTCACTATAAAAAGCATTTTTCATTTCCTCAATGCTTGACCAACATGATGTTCGTAATGGACCTGATGTACCATTGGGATTACTGTAATCTACCATAAACGAGAGTGAGTTATTTCTCCCTTGAGCTTGAATATCTTCAATATATTCATCTTTAGTTTCTTTTAGAATAAATGTCGTCTCCGCATAAACAGATATCGGGAATAACGAAATAATAAAAATAAATAACTGGCGCAATATTTTTGACCTTACTGGTTAATTCGCAATTTACATCGGCTCGATAGTGACCGTAATCTGTCCATTAACATCACCAACGGGATTACTTGAGGTGGAAGCCACCTGCGGAACGACGGTGATTGTTGTCACATTCCCATCTTTGGTGTTATCCCTTTCCAACGTTGCGGTAGTCGATGATAAATCAAGATAATCATCATTGAATTTTAAGCAGTAGCGCATAAAGTCAGCATCAGTTTTAATACAGGATGCATCAGCCTCTTTGATTTGAAAGGTATACTTATATTTATCGGTTCCAGAACATGTGGCGGTTAAATTAAAGGTTTTAGAGTAAGCCGTTAGGTCTTCCCCAGTTAATTTTCCATTAAATGCAGAACTCGGAATATCATTTAAAGAAACGGTATCGGGTGCATCAAGTGAGCAGCCTGCCAAAACAGTCGCTTTTATTTTAACTAACGCACTTGCACTTTCAGCGATGGCTAAATTGATATTTGCGCCACCAACAAAGGTGACTGCCAAAATTAAATTAAAGAGTTTATTGGTAATTAAATTCATATTAAGCCTTTTATTTGAACGAATATTTAAAATATTTTTTTATGAACCAATGGTTATTGGCAATTAACATCGAATCGAATGAATGATTGCAGATCTGCATTCTCAGGTAGAGAGTAGGTCGCTTGGCACTGATTCTCATCATCATGTCCCCATTTAGCGTTTAACTTGCCAGAGGTTTCGAGCCCAGATAAATAAACCTGACCATCATCATTCACAATTGCGGTTTGGTGCCCAATTGAAACTAAGGTACCGAAAGGCAGATTTTTGCCATTTTTGACAATGTGAACCAGTGCACGAGCACCTTGGCGAGTCACAAAGTTTGCTTTGACGATAGCGCCACGAGTGGGCACAGTCGTAAGAACGCTATTTTCAATTTCCGTTTGTTCATCTAACTCACTGCTATCTAATGCAATGCGGTTTAAACGATACGGGGTAGCGTATGGTTTGACGGTGTAACCGAACCAGTCGGTTTTAACACCGCTAGTATGTTCTACGGGAATATCGCTTGCACCCGGTGCAGAAACTAGAATATTGGTTTCGCCAAGAGGTTGGCTAAAGATGACACCATCAGAATGTAAGGTCACCCCTCCAGAAATACCCGTTGATATTTTGCGGTAGTCCTTACCGTAGCTATAACCGACTTGTGTATTTCCATAACCACCTTGGTAGGCCAAATTAAGATTTCCATCATTCCCATTACTTGAGGAATAACCTTGAGCGACGTTCCAATTAAGATTTTGTTGAGCTAGCAAGCTCCCACTTAAACTGGTCTGCTGGATTAACTCTCCTTGGTTATCGTGATTAGCGCTATAAGAGGCATACATTGGAGGTGCTCCTTGAGGTAACCATTTTTGCAAGGGTAGGGACACTGTTAAGAAAATATTCCTATCAGTCGTTTTAACGTCGTATTGATCAATATTTTTATTTAACCCATATGAAAGCGTGTAATTAATATCGCCAATTTGGCTGCTCAACCCTGATTGTATGGAAACAGAACTGCCATTTCGTTCCCAAAAACTTTGTCTGACCCCAGTTAAATAAATGGAACCAACGCCAGTTATCTTTTGTGAGATATTGGTCTGTATTTTCTCACGCTTATTATCGTAAAGATTAAAATAGTCGGTATTGTTGGTTTTCAGCTCCCCGTCAGTGCCAAGGGTTTCATTCTGTGATAGCCAACCGGACATCCGATTTAGCGATGTTTCTTGTAGGGTATAGTAGCCTCGGGTTGAATATCGATATCCCGTGAGTTGAAGATTAGTACCGGTTTCAGGGAATGCTCGTGCATATAGAAATCGCAATGATTGCCCTTGATAGCGGCTTCCATCCGTTAATTGGCTATTTGCATGTGTGATATCTGCTGAAAATGCGCCCCATGCACCAAAGTTAAAACCTGTACCGAATGCACCAGACAGATAATTTTTGGCATATTGAACTCCGCCATAGAGCGTAGTTAATGAAGAAGCACCCCAGATGATCGTGGTTTCTCCAAATTGGGTTGTATCATACTGGTCGTTGTCGGAGCGAAATTCACCTGCGGTCAGGCTATAACTCATTCTACCGTCTCGTAATAACACAGGAACAGAAGCATAAGGCACGATAAATGATTGAATATCACCACTCGCTTCAATAATACTGACTTGCAAGTCACCGCTTGAGCTCATTGCGTTTAAGTCGGTAATAGCAAATTCTCCAGGTGCAATGTTTGCTTGGTAGATTAAATAATCGTTTTGGCGAATTTCAATGGTCGCATTACTGTTTGCCACTCCGCGGATAATCGGCGAAAACCCTTGTTGACTTGAAGGATACATCGTTTCATCAGTTCTTAATTGCACCCCACGAAAAGTCAGTGAATCGAAGACGGTGTTATTGGTAGAACTATCCCCTATGACTAAACGGCTTCGCCAAGGAATGATTCCGCGTTCGACATAGCTGTTGAGGTATTGCCAGTGATTTTCTTGATTGTGTTTGCTTTTATAGCTGGTCCATGTGCGGTTATCACGGTATCTCCAGCTCCCTAAATTGACGCCATTTCTTAGATTCAAGTAGATATTTTTACTGAAATCGTGCTGATATTGGTTATCAGTGATACCTAATGTATAACTGGTAAATAACGCATTAATACCGTCATCCCATTGGTTAGTCGGGATTTCATCTTTGGCTAAATTATTTAACGCAATCTGTGGAATACTGATTTCTAATTTCATTTTCGGAAAATCAAATTCCGTACTCGCATTAGGGATCAATTGTGCCAGAGGAATACATTGAGGGTTGTTAGACTGTAGCAATGAAACGCTATCGATATTGACCCCAAGCTCAGCCAGATCATGCTTAGTTAACACGGGAACTAATCCTGTTTGGTCTGCTGCGAACTTGGGCAACTGGCTATCTTGTTTTTGGCAATCTTGGGCTTTGACAAAGGTAATATTTCTTCTGTACTTGAGATTGCCATTCAATGAAACATCAACATCATAGGTTCCTGGTAATTGTGAGCCTTGGCTTTCAAAAGTGCTTAAATCAGCAATATGCTCTGAATCGATAGATATCAACGAGGGCGGGAAATAGTAATTAGCTCCATCTTGAGCATAAGTATTTTGCATTATAAAAAGGCAGATAAATAAGCATGAGGGTCTCAAATGGTTATTCATGATTTTTTTGTTTTTTTTGAGTGAAACGAACATAGAAAACCTTATTTCCATTTGAAATAAAATAAATTGGCTCTTAATTGAAAATGGCTGGTTTTGGTGATGTGATTCCACCAAAATCATTGATTGAGCTAAATGTCAGTTTACTGGCATCAAATCCTGCTGGTGCATTAACATCAATATGACTAAATGGTGCAATCATGGTTGATGGTAATTCATGATTTCCTGAGCGAAGGTCAGTTAACGTCATATAGTAAGGTGATGGATTAGATATTTTAATTTTTTTATTATCAATCTTACTAAATCGAATTAAGTCAACCGCTTCTTTAGATGTGATTTTTAATCCTTTAGGTCTGGCGAAAAGTTTAACTCGGGTTACAGCTGCGAGAATTAATGCATTTTTATCGGCCAGCTCATTTCGATCAATAGAAGGAATTGCTTTTACATTAAAATAGAATAAGGATTCTTTATCTGTAGGTAATTTTTCACCTGCATAAACTAGGCGTATGTGGTTTTCATTCCTTGGTGCACTAGTAAATAATGGCGGAGTGGAAATGAAGTCATTTATTTTATTTCCGTTTGCATCTTCAATCCATGTTTGAATTAAAAATGCTGATTTATCTGAGGTATTACGAATGCTAGTGGTAATTTGTTTACTTTCTTGAGGATAAATAATTCGGGTACTATCAAGTGTAATTCCACCAGCAAAACAAAAAGAAGAGAGACCAAAATAGAATAGCGAAACCAGCCATTTATAAAAATGACTTGTTTTAGGTAATGAAAACATAAAAACTCCGGAAATAAATGATGCGCACCCGCTATGACACGGGTGCTAAGACGGAAGTATTACTGATAAGTGATAGTGAAGTCGGCAGATGCATTAGCTGAACCCGCAGTGACTTTATCCGCTAATGCGATGTATTGCGCTTGGAAGCGTAATGTACTATCACCTTCATTCAGCTTAATAACATCCGTTGCTTTTAAACCATCAACATTGACTAATTTACTGTTCTGTAAAATTTGGATACCCACGCCAGTTGCAGTTGTTTGTCCACTTTGAGACGCGACAGGTGCAAGGATTTTCTCTTCGTCAGGGACAGTAATACCAGTAAAGGTCAGAGCGACATTTTTGAATGTTTCAGTTGCACAGCCCGTTAACTTAATATCAAAACCAACAGGTGATGAAACAGAAGATTTTCCAGTAAAGGCATCTTGGCGGTATTGACCTAAATTCACAGTTTGTGAAGCGTCATCATTATCAATAACGCAAGGGGTATTCACAATGGTACCTGCAAAAGTAACAATACCACCACCAACCGTTACAGGGGCTAATTCCTCTGGAATGACTGCCTCACTATCTGCAAATACATTTGCAGATAAAGCGAAAGAAATAGGTAATGCGATAGCGATTAACTTAAGTTTCATTATATTAACTTCCATTAGATAAAATTTAAAAGAGATTTGATTGCTTTTTTGGTACCTGCATTAAAAATGACGCATGCACTCCGAAAAATACATTTATATATTTTTGAGATTGCCTACATGAATTACACCGTCAGTTTCTAACTCATCAATAAGTAAATAGAAAAGCCTATTTTGTTCTGGTTTTATTATCTTGTTACTAAATTCATCAAAAGGAATATTTAGCGCATTTAAAAGTATTAAAATATTTTCAATGCTTAATGTTGATATTCCTCTTTCATATCTTGATATCTGTTGTTGGCTGACTGATATTAAAGATGCTAATTCCTTTTCAGATAATCCTTTGCTTACCCTTGCATTCCTAATAAAGTTTCCTATTTTTTCGTTTAGTTTCATTATATTGATAATTAGTTAATTACCTAAATTGGTTAAATAAGGTTTGTATAATTGAGTGATTTCAAAGCGAGGCGAATTGTAGATAGGTTAAATAATGATGTAAATACTCTAAATGTGATGAAATATAATGTTACATTAACTTGAAATAAAATATCTATAATATGGGGGATTATTTTACTCTTTTTATGAGTTATTTTGATGGTGAAAGAAAATAATTATTGGGTAATGAACCAGATTAATAAATGAAATCTATTTACTGATCCCTAAATGAAATAAAATGATACAATATATAATATTTATTTTCATTTTACGCTTTTATTTACTCATCATAAGAGTATTTTGGTTTAGGGATATTAAAATACATCCTATTTTTTTAATGATGAAATCCTGTAAATATCAATAAATACAATTAGTTAGTTGGTTGATGTCAATTGTGATTGAATATTTATAGATCATTTAATGAAAATAAAATCCCCACCGATTAAATAATTTAGAGTGAGGATTTATTTTATTATAATGTTTAATGATGAATGAGATACATTAATTGTTGTTGAGCTTTAGCAAGTCCAGCCTCATAGCCTTCGGGTTTCATATCCAGTCCTTCTGCATAGATAAATTGCACGTTATCAATGCCCATTAATCCTAAAACAGATTTCAAATAAGGTGTAATTGCATCGGTTTCTTGCCCATAGTGGATCCCACCTCGGGCGCTAAATACTAGAGCTTTAACATTTTCAACTAAGCCTAAAGGGTATGTTGCTGTATAGCGGAAAGTTTCTCTCGCTCTCACCACCAAATCAAACCAATTTTTTAATTCGGTGGGTACATTGAGGTTATACATGGGTGCGCCAAGGATCAGTAAATCACTCTCTTTGAGTTCTGCAATGAGTTGGTCAGAAAGCTCAGATGTATTTTTTAAATCATGATTACTTATTTCTGCACCTCTTAAGGCCGCAAAACGGGCTTGATTCAGAACGGGTAATGGGTTTTCTGCTACATCATGCTCGATAATACAGTCTTGGTAGCCTTGGGCTTTACGTTCATCAATATATTGTTGAATTAAGGTATTTGTTTGTGATTGAGCACCGTTAATACTGGATTTGATGACTAAAATTTTCATGGAATTCTTCCTTATCAATTTAAGATGTAGCCAGTATATCTGGCTTGATAAGTTGACAATGAGTGATATTATTTCCCTATATTGTTTCCATTTGAGCACCAATATGAACAAATTAGATCTAAACTGCTTACCTATCTTCATTGCTGTAGTTGAAAGCGGAAATTTTACCGCAGCATCTGAGTTGCTACATGTAACGCGTTCGGCTGTGAGCAAAAGTATTTCACGTTTGGAAAATAGCCTAGGTGTTGCACTGTTTCAGCGTACGACTCGTCAGCAAGTATTAACGGATGATGGAATGGTGCTTTATGAATATGCGAGTAAGGCATTAAATTCACTACAAGAAGCTTCAAATTTCTTAGAAAGTGGTAAACGTCATGTAGAGGGGAAAGTCTGCATCACTGCGCCTCGATTATTGGGAAACTTATATGTTATCCCGCTACTGATTGAGTTAATGAACCTTTATCCTAAGCTAGAAATTGAAACGTTATTGAATGACCGAAAGATGGATTTACAGCAAGAAGGGATTCATATTGCTGTACGAGTGGGAAAACTTCCGGATTCAAATCAATTAATTGCCCATGAAGTTGGTCATCATAAAATGATCCTTTGTGCTTCTCCGGGCTACCTCACTAAAAATGGAATTCCGCAAAAAATCTCTGAATTAAATTCTCATCAACTCATTGCTTATACACAGGTAGGGCAAGTTTTACCTTGGCAACTTTATGATGACCACCAGCAGGAATATCTGTATTTACCTACCAGTAAATTTATGATGGATGATATGCAAGCGATTATGTCTGCAGTGTTGCAAGGGGGAGGAATTGCATATTTGCCACAATGGTTAGTGCAAACGCACATTCAATCAGGATCATTAAAAACAGTTTTATCTGAGTACCAAAGTGCGAGTTATCCTATTTCAGTCGTTTGGCTCACAACGCCTTTTTTACCTTTAAAGATCAGAGTCGTTATCGATACTATTCGTGAAAAATTACCCTTGATTTTGATGTCTGGATGATATTTTTTTCATCATCATAAACAGTGAGCCTCCTCACAGAGTGATGGTTTTTATTTGAACAGATCTTGCATGGTGTGAAATTTTAATTCTATATTCGATATATGATATGAAATTTAATTTCTTAATCAGGTGCAACTCTTCAGCTATAAACAACACATCATTCAGCGATCAACACATTATAAAATCGATAAAGTGAGGCAAGGTATGAAATTAGCAACTTTACTCGCGACAATGGCGATGTTAGTCACAGCCAGTGTTGCAGCAAAAGAGTACCAAATACACCATACACAGCAGATTAAATCCTTGGAGGATGCCCAAAAATCAGCGAGTTGGGAACAGGCAGAAGTGCTAACTGATTTTATTTATCCATGGGAAAAAGAGACGCCACCAAAAACAGATTTTCGTGCACTCTGGAATGATGATGCCCTTTATTTTCGTTTTATCGTGGATGATAACGACATTCAACTGGGGGATAATCCTGATAAAGATCAGGCTGTATTAGATTCAGATCGTGTGGAATTATTCTTTGCCACTAGTCCTGAACTAAAACCTTATTACACCGCAGAAATGGATCCGCAAGGGCGCACATTCGATGCAAAAGCTAATTTCTATCGTGAGGTTGACCCAAGTTGGAACTGGGAAACCTTGAAGACGGTAGGAAAAATTACCCCTGAAGGTTATATTTTAACGGGTAAAATTGACCTTAATGAATTGACTCAGCTGGGTTTGTGGCAAGACACGGATCAGAAAACATTAATGTGTGCCATTCTTCGCGGTGAATTTAGTGCTGGCGAACCTAAGCAGGTACGCAAATGGATTAGCTGGATTAAGCCAGATTCCGTGAAACCTGATTTTCATATTCCTTCCGCTTTTGGTAGCTGCAAACTCGTCAAATAAATTTCATCCGGTGGTGTAATCCACCGGTTTTTCACTCTCTTTTACATCGTTGTTGTGAAACCAGTCACGTAAATCGTCACAGGTGAACAACTTATTATGATTAAGGTTGAAATTAAAATTCATAAATAGTAATTTTTAATGAAATATTATTTCAAGCAGGGGTGAGTTGATGACAGTCATCGAAAATACGCTCAGTAATTGTTTACAAAACGAACTTAATCAGGACACGTTACAGTTTTCTCGTTTAGATACATTGTCCATGTTGACAGTGATTAACCAGGCAGATAGGACTGTTGCAACTTCACTGCAATCGGTACTGCCGGAGCTGGCTCAGGTTGTTGATGTGATTGCCGAACGTTTAAAGCAAGGAGGAAGAATATTTTATGTCGGCGCGGGTACTAGCGGACGACTCGCTGTTCTGGATAGTGCAGAATGCCCTCCAACCTTTGGAACATCGCCCGATATGGTGCAATCGATTATCGCTGGTGGACATTCAGCCATGCTAAAAGCGGTTGAAAATATTGAAGATTCAACTGAAGCCTCTATTCACGAGCTACAACAACGTGGCGCGACAGAAAAAGATGTAATTATTGGCATTGCCGCCAGTGGGAGAACACCGTTTACCTTAGCTGCGATCGAATATGGTAACAAAATTGGTGCATTAACGGTGGCAATCACTACGCGGGGACATGGCTTACTCAGTGATTTAGCCCAATATGCGATTGCACCAGATGTAGGAGCTGAAGTGCTTTCTGGCTCAACGAGAATGAAAAGTGGCACGGCACAGAAAATGATATTAGGCATGCTGAGTACTTGTGTGATGGGGCGTTTAGGGCGAATACATACCAACTTAATGGTTGATGTGGTGGCGAGTAATATCAAGTTACTGCGCCGTGCAGAACGTATTGTTGGCGAAGTTTGTGGGATTGATATGCCAACGGCGGCGGCGCTATTAACACAGGTTGATTACCATCCTCGCCGCGCAATTTTAATGCATGAACTCAATATTAGTGCCCAACAAGCGACAGAAATTGTTCAGCGAAACCCCAATACCAGTTTGGATTCGATGCTAAATACCCACGGTAAATAGCCTAAAAATAACATAAACAGCGTCATGACTCAGTCAACACCGGGGAAATACTATGGCCAATAAAATAGAACATCTGGACGTACTCGCAAAAGAAATAGAAAAATATGCGGGTGGATTCGATAACATCGCAACACTAACCCATTGCATGACTCGTATTCGTTTGGTTTTAAAAGATAATAGTAAGTTTAATTCAGAAGCCTTGAAGCAAATTGAAGGCGTAAAAGGTGTCGTTTTCAATGGTGAACAACAGCAAGTGATTGTGGGTATGGGAACCGCGGCAAAAGTTTTTTCAGTGATGAATAAGCGAATGCAAGGCCAAGGTCTTGCCAGTGAGAATAATGCAGAATCTCTACCGGAGAAAAAACCGTTTTCGATTCGTCGTATGCTCAACACTCTCGCGGCTATCTTTGTTCCCACGATCCCCGCATTGATAGGGTGTGGTCTCATCATGGGAATGATTAATATTGTTCGCCTTGTGGCGCCGGGTGTAGTGGAGCAATTCCCTGAATTATTTAAATTATTAAAACTGATTGGTAGCGCGGTCTTTACGTATTTATCCATCATGATTGGTGTGAATACGGCGAAAGAGTTAGGCGCATCCACGTCAATTGGCGCCGTGATGGCAGGATTACTGGCAATGCCGGGATTGGCGGATATCACGCTATTCGGTGAAAAACTTCAGCCAAACAGCGGCGGCATATTTGCGGTTCTGATGGTGGTTGTATTTTCGTCTAAATTTGAGGTGTGGTTTAGAAGTATCATTAAAGAAAGCTTGGATCTCATTGTGACGCCATTTGTGACTATTTTAGTGTCAGCGATGGTTGCATTAGTGGTCTTCCAACCGGCAGGGCATTACCTAAACCAAGTGTTAGCGCAAGGTGTCTCTGTCGCACTGCTTAACAGTGGTGGGGGTGCAGTGGCAACTGGGGGAATATTAGGCGGAAGTTTCTTATTCTTACTTTTGACTGGCTTACATCAAGGTTTGATCCCAATCCATGCTGAAATTTTACAAACTTTTGGTTTGAACTATTTATTTCCAATCTTAGCGATGGGCGGTATGGGGCAAGTCGGTTCCTGTTTCTGGGTATTCTTAAAAACTAAAAATCCACGCTTGAAGAAAACATTAGTGGGTGCATTACCCGTTGGTATCTTTGGGGTGGGGGAGCCATTATTATTTGGCGTTTCATTACCTCTCGGTAAGCCATTTATTGCTGGATGTATTGGTGGGGCTGCGGGTGGAGCGCTAATGGCATTCTTCCATGTGGGCATTATTATTCCATTTGGTACTGCGGGATTATCATTAATTCCATTGGTTGGAGATGGGCAAATACTTGATTTTCTGATTGCGGTTGCAGGCGCATGGATTGTCGGTTTCATTGCCAGTATGATAATAGGCTTCAACGATCCAGAAAAATAATAAGAAGGAATAGCCATGTCAGCTCTGACGGTAAAATTGGAAAGTTTATTGACGAGAGGCAAAGGGACTGAGCAGCGTATCGCCAAGTTTTTGCTTGAATGTCGTGACAGTCTTGTCGCGATGAATGCCGCTGAACTTGCTCAAGCCGCAGGCGTCAGCAGCGCTTCAGTCATTCGCTTCGCTCGCCAGATGGGCTACCGTGGCTATCCTGAATTCAAAGTAGATTACTTATCTGATGAAAAACAGCATAAAGCTGAAACGCTGTATGGCAATTTGAGCCGTAATGATGGTACGGCTCAAATTATCGCGAAATCAGGGCAAATGTTTATTTCTGCTATTGAAAAATCATTGGAATTACTCGAGCCTGTTGCTGTGGACACCATTGCTCAAAAACTGGTAGAAGCAAAGCGTATTGTGGTGTTTGGGATCGGTTCTTCGGCAATTGTCGCCAATGATATTTTTCATAAGCTCATTCGTGTTAATAAACCGGTTTTATTTAGCACGGATTTACACGTACAACTTAGCTATTCTGCCAATTTAAATGACGGTGATTTGGCGATCGCGGTTACTGCCAGAGGCAATACCCCTGAAATTAATCGGATGCTGAAATCGGCACAGGAAAGTGGTTGCACCACGGTTGCCTTAACCCGCTTCGGGCAAGACGAATCGGCACGTATCGCAGATTTAATCTTGCCTTATTACTATGATGAGCAGCATACCCAGCTAGGGGTGATTACGCCGCAAGTGTTACAGATGGTGATTTTCGACACGCTATTTTTTAAGTATTTAACACTCGCCAATGAAGATACGGATATCGCCTTACAAAAAGGTCGACAAGCCGTGACACAGGCAGGATAACTATGATTGTCACTGAATTAGCCATCGGCGCATTGATTGGCTTAATTATTAGCACCACAGGGGTAGGCGGTGGTGTGATTGTTTTACCCATACTCACTTACTTTTTTGGGCTTAATGCCTTAGCCGCAGTAGCAACTGCAAACTTTTTATCGATGTTGATGAAAATATCTTCGTCATATATGCACTTTCGGTTGGGTAATATCCCAATGAAAGGCGCATTGATTGTGCTGGCCATTATGCTACCAAGTACCTTTTTATCGAGCCTATTTGTGACTTGGCTGGGAAGTATCCCGGAATATACACAACAGGTTGAGTGGGGAATTAATTTACTGGTTGCTACGGCGATTATTTTTTCTCTGTATCTGTTTATCCAACGGATGTTTTTTCTTAATCCACTCAAAAAATTAGCGATGAAAGAAAATCAACTTCGGGCGATGGCATTTCCTGCGGTGATGGCAGGGATTGTGTTAGGGGCGACAGGTGTTGGGGGTGGAGTCGTGGTATTGCCGATGTTACTGCGTTATATGAATTTAAACATTAAGCAGGCTATTGGGACATCCATCATTGTCACGACTGTTTTATCAGGATCTTCAGCATTGGCCTATGCACAAGATGGCTACACTGATTTAAAACTGGCACTAATCTTATGTGCAGGTGCGTTATTGGTGATGCCTTTAGCTAAATATCTGTTAGTGAAGTTATCTGAGCGCACTTTCCAATACATGACATTATTACTGATTTTGTGTAGTGCCGTGATGATGACATGGAAAGTAATAATGCCGTAAAAATAGCCCCTCTTGGTGTTGTTGAGGGGGCTTTTATCTATTTATATGATACTTGTGATTAACTCATTACTCTTTTTATGCAATGTAAAAAATGGTTAAGCATGTTTTTTTACTCTTTTCTATGTATGTCATTCCAACAGATATTTATCATTTTAGCTTCATTTGATCTTATCAATAGTTTCAGCTCTTAATTGACTGAATATCCTATTTTTATATGAAAATATAATTGTATAAAATACATGTGATAACCAAGTTAAATTTAATTTAATGTTTTTTCATAATGGTTGCATTTTGTCTTTTTATTGATACTTTTTAATTACTTGGTAATATATGTTGCTGAATGTATATCTAAATACCTATCAGTAAAGAATTGATATTTTTTGTTTTTTTATATTATTTAATATTGATGGAAGTTAATTTGTAATTAAAAATATTAAAAAATATTAATGTCAATATATAATCCTTAAATATTAGTCTAAATTTGAATTGATTTGGATTATATTACCATCTATTTTTGATGCTTTAAATGTGACTGCTTTGTAAATGTTTGTAATATATTAAATTTAATGGTTCCATTATACGATTAATGTTTTTTTTACATGTCAATTAAAATAACCACTAACTTGGCTTCTATTGTCTTTACCCTAAATATGATCCAGAATTAAAAAACTGATTAATATTTTTTGATTCTTCATTCTTATTTTGGGAGTTTTTTATGTCTGTGAAAATATCAAAGAAGAATGAAAATCAAAAGATTGGATTAATAGCCTTGGTTGCCATTGTTGTTAGCTCAATGATTGGTAGTGGTGTCGATGGGCTACCACAAAATATGGCTGAAAATTCAGCTGTAGGTCCAGTGGTCATTGCTTGGCTAATTTGTGGGTTTGGGATGTTTTTTATTTCCCGTGTATTTATTGTGTTATCCAATATTCGCCCTGATTTACAGGCTGGTATCTATATGTATGCAAGAGAGGGATTCGGACCTTTTATTGCTTTCATTGTGGCTTGGGGATATTGGCTTATGACCATTTTTAGTAATGTTGCCTTTGCTATTATGGTTATGGATACCCTAAATTATTTTATTCCTGGTGATTTTAGCGGTGGAAATAATATCCCATCCGTTATTGGTGCATCTATTTTGGTTTGGGGGTTTAATTTTCTTGTCCTATCCGGAACTCGTGTTGCAGGCGTCGTGAATATATTAGGTACATTTGCGAAAATGATACCTCTAATTGTCTTTGTTTTTACGGTAGCTTATTTTTTAAATTATAATGAGTTAACCAAAAATATTTGGGGGCATAGCCCCGAGTTTTCACATCAAAAATTAGGTTCTATTTCGAGCCAAATATTCTCTCCATTGGATGTTGCTCTTTGGTCGTTTATTGGTGTTGAAGGTGCTGTTGCATTATCCGGTAGAGCCAAAAATAAAAAAGATGTTGGTAAAGCTACTTTTATAGGCTTCGTTATCTCGCTATTTATCTGTATTTTGGTTTCAATATTACCTTTTGGTATCTTTAGTCAAAGCACTCTGAGTGAGATCGCTACACCATCGACTGCGGGAATATTAAAATCATTAACAGGGGATTGGGGTGAATGGTTAATTAATATTGGCGTTCTAGTCTCAGTATTAACGAGCTGGTTAGCTTGGACGATGATTTGCGCTGAGATACCTATGGTTGCAGCACAAGATGGTACTTTCCCGAAAAAGTTTTCTCAGAAGAATAAAAATGGCTCTGCATCAGTTTCACTATGGGTGAGCAGTGGATTTATGCAGGTGGTTATTTTCCTAGTCTATTTTTCTAATCATGCATGGCTAGCGATGTTAGCAATTTCTGCCCTAACAGTTTTACCTGCATATTTAATGTCAACCGCCTATTTATTTAAGCTTTGTATCACGGGTGAATACAGTAAATATACAAATAAAAACTCCACAATTGCATTAGTGACCAGTGTGATAGGAATTTCATTTTGTTTATTAATGTTTTATGCCAGTGAAGTGAAATACCTTACGATGGTACCAATATTATTAACAGTCGGATTACCTTTGTTTATTTGGTCAAGAGTGAAACATTTTAAAGATAAACCTATTTTCACTCGAGTGGAATTAAATATTTTTATTTTTTTAATTATGCTCGATATATTGATTATTATTCTTTTTATGAATGGTATTGTTAATTTTTAATTAACCCTATAAATAAGCTTATGATTTATTTTCCTACCTCATTCATTAAGGAATGGGTATCAATTTATGATTGTCAATTTTTGCAGTAAACAATAAAATAAAATGGAGATATATTTTGAAATTTAATCATAATATTTTATTTGTATCATCTTCTTATCTAAAAGAAGATCACCCAGCCAAACAAGCTCTTGAGCGCCTTAAAGCTGCCGTAATAGAACGTGATTTTAAGGTTTTTATCGCAGATAAAATTCAGGATGGAATACGATTAATTCAAGAAAACCCTAAATATAGTGCCGTGGCTATTTATTGGGACGACAATGATCCTAATATGGCGAAGAATTGTGTACAGGTTGTAGCCGTATTACGTAAACGAAATCCAACGACACCGCTCTTATTAGTGTCGGAGGAAAATATTACAGATAATGTTCCTCTAGATGTCTTAAAAGAAGTTAGTGAGTACATTTATTTATATTCAGAAACGCCACCATTTACGGCTAATCGTATTTATACGCTTGTACATCGTTACGCCGAAAACCTCTTGCCACCCTATTTTAAAACACTGAAAGATTTTACTGAGGATGGTGATTACTATTGGGATTGCCCGGGACATATGGGGGGCATGGCATATTTAAAACATCCAGTAGGTATTGAGTTTATTAATTTTTTTGGCGAGAACATGATGAGGGCCGATATTGGTGTCGCCACCGCAGAAATGGGTGACTATCTGATTCATGCTGGTCCCTCAAAAAAATCAGAAGAAATCGCGGCTGAACTTTTTGGTGCTGATTGGACTTTTTACGGTGTATCAGGCTCATCAGGTTCTAACCGTATAGTCGCGCAGGGTGCTGTTGCTGCAGATGAAATTGTCATCGTCGATCGCAACTGCCATAAGTCGCTTAATCATGGCTTAACATTGTCGCAAGCTCGTCCTGTGTATTTAAAACCAACTCGTAATGGTTATGGTCTTATTGGCCCTATTCCGAATGAGCGTTTAAAAAAAGCAAGTATTGATAAGCTCATAGCTCAAAGCCCATTAAGTCAAGGTGCAGCAACATCAGAAGCGACCTATGCAGTCGTGACTAACTGCACGTATGACGGCTTTTGTTATAATGTGAACGATGTTGTTAAATATCTCGGCGAAAGCGCCCCTAGAATTCACTTTGATGAAGCTTGGTATGCTTATGCACGCTTCCATCCGTTATATAAAAATCGTTTTGCTATGGGGGTGGAGGATACACCAAATCGTCCTACTATTTTTGCTGTTCAATCAACACATAAAATGTTGCCATCGCTCTCAATGGCTTCCATGATCCATGTGAAAAAAAGTGAACGTGCCCCCCTTAATTTTGATGATTTCAATGACTCATTTATGATGCATGGAACTACCTCACCTTACTACCCAATCATTGCATCCATTGATGTGGCCGTTAGTATGATGCAAGGTCAATCAGGTACATCATTAGTTCAAGAGTCTATAGAAGAAGCGATAGCGTTCCGTAAAGCAGTTGTGTCCGTGAAACGTCAATTAAAAGAGCAAGAAGGTGAGTCAGCTTGGTTTTTTGATGTCTTGCAGCCTACGGAGGTCAAGAATCAAGAAACAGGACAAAAATACAGTTTTGAAGATGCACCGATTGAATTACTGAGTCAGGACCCAAATTGTTGGGGTTTACGTGCTGGAGATAAATGGCATGGGTTTACTGATGAGGATTTAGCCGACACAAACAGTATGCTTGATCCAGTAAAAGTCACTATTACTTGCCCTGGAATTTCGCCTGACGGTAAATATCAAGATAGAGGGATCCCCGGTTATATCATCACAAAATTCCTAGATGACCGCCGTATTGAAATAGCACGTACGGGGGATTATACCATTTTGATTTTATTTTCTGTGGGGATTACCAAAGGTAAGTGGGGAACACTGCTCGAAAGTTTATTGTCATTCAAAAAACTCTATGACAATGGCACACTTGCGATTGACGCTATTCCATCATTAAAAAATCATTCATCGAATTACGATAAGTTGACCCTTAAACAACTCTGTCAGGAAATGCATGAAAAAATGTGTGATCTTGATTTAATGAAGCATATCAATGATGCGGTTAATACCGATCCTGAACCTGTTTTAACACCTGCGGATGCCTATCAAAAAGTGGTTCGCTATAAGTCCGAACACATTCGTTTAGATGATTTTTCTGGGCGTATTGCCGCCAGTATGCTTGTTCCATATCCTCCTGGAATTCCAGTCTTGATGCCCGGTGAACGTTTACCTAAAGGAAACCAAGGAATTATTGGTTACTTACGTGCACTTCAGGAATTTGATAAGCACTATCCGGGGTTTGAGCATGAAGTTCAAGGTATCAATGTCGATGATAATGGTGATTTTTGGGTTAGGGCCATTATTGAAGATGACCGCAAAGCAGTAGAGGTTCCTAAGCATATAACCTTTAAACGTCATGTGACTTCAACCATCAAAAAAGGTCGTCAGTAGCTTTAGCTTAAAGTACTGGTGACGAGAGCCATCAGTACTTGATAAAAGCTAAAAATATATTTATTGGCGTTTTTTTAACGACTTTTAAAAGGCTCTATTTATGGCAAATCAACCTTCAGCAACATCAAGTAGCACAACAGACGCCTCCTCTTCTGGAGGAACTAAATTAGGGTTAATTGCATTAATTGCAATTGTTGTTGGGTCAATGCTTGGTGGTGGCGTATTCAGTTTACCGCAAAATACAGCCGCAAGTTCTGCAGTCGGTCCTGTAATTATTGCGTGGGTGATAGCTGGCATTGGTATCTATTTTATTGCTAATTCATTTCGTATTCTGTCGGATCTCCGCCCTGATTTACAAGCAGGGGTTTACATGTATGCACAAGAAGGATTCGGTTCTTTCATTGGTTTTAGTGTGGCGTGGGGATATTGGCTAATGACTGCGTTTGGTAACGTCGCCTTTGCAGTTATTTTGATGGATGCATTTGATCAATTTTTCCCCGGGGTATTTACTGACGGCAATAACCTTAATTCAATTATTTGTGGCTCAGTTTTAATTTGGGGTTACAACTTCCTTGTATTATCAGGGACTAAAGTTGCTGGTTTTGTGAATACCTTAGGAACAATAGCCAAGCTAGTTCCTCTCATTTTATTTGTTATTATCTTGGGTTTATTAATTGATTATACTCAATTATTTAATAATTTTTGGGGGACTGCGCCTCAAGTTGTTACTCAAGTTAATCAACATATAGAACCGGCTTCTTTAATGTCGCAAATATTAGCGCCTATGACAGTAACACTTTGGGCATTTATTGGTGTCGAAGGTGCCGTTGTATTATCGGGGCGAGCTAAAAACAAAAAAGATGTTGGTAAAGCAACGTTATTAGGGTTCTTAATTGCTTTAATTATTTATATGTTTTTATCTATATTGCCTTTTGGTGTAATGCCGCAAGCTGAATTATCATTAGTTGAAAACCCTTCTACTGCCGGTGTTCTTGGGAAAGTTGTTGGTGATTGGGGAAGCTTATTAATGAATATTGGCCTGATCATATCTGTATTAGCCGGTTGGCTAGCATGGACAATGCTTTGTGCTGAAATTCCAATGGTAGCAGGACAAAAAGGTGCATTTCCTCGAGCATTTGCACGTACTAACAAGAAGCAGGCAGCAAGTGTGTCTCTTTGGGTTAGTAGCTTCATTATGCAGGCCGCAATGTTATTAGTTTATTTTTCCAGCAATGCTTGGAATACCATGTATAACATTAGTGCCTTGATGGTTGTACCTGCCTATATTACAACTACGCTTTATATGACTAAAATATGCTTGAATAAGGAATATAATCAATATTCTCAAAAAGGTCGTAATATCGCCTTGGTGAGCGGTGTAATTGGTACATTATTTTGCTTATTCATTCTTTATGCAAGCCAAATTCAATATGTTGCACTTATTCCTATTTTATTAACTTGTGGCTTACCTATTTTTATTTGGTCTCGTAAAGAGAAAAAAGATAACTTACCTATTTTTAATAAGATGGAATTAATCTCTTTAGCTATATTATTAGCTTTAGATTTGATTGTTGTTTTCTTATTATTTAAAGGCGTTATTTCCATTTAAATCTCAGTCTTATTTCAAAGGTTACTCTTTTTATAAGAGTAACCTTGTAATAAATAAATTATTCATGATTTTTAAATTTATTCAGTAATTATCTGAAGGGTTTTGTATTTGAAAGTTAAGGTAAACAGAATGAAAATATTAATTAAATCTACAGGCGCTGCACTAGTTCTGATGACTTTTGTGAGCCAAGCGGAAGAGTTTATACCTAGTGGCTCTATTGGGGTAACACAAACATTTTATGGCAATGCGGGTAGCTATAAAACAGCAACATCACACCCATCATTACTGTTCAATTACAATTTTTATCCTAAGTGGAGTATGGCTTTACAATGGGATAGAACATGGAATATGTACCATTATGACGGTTCAGAAAAGCAACAAGATAACCGGTTTAGTGGTCCAAAAGGTACATTAAATTATAACTATGGTGTGATTGATGGATCAAAAGTGAAATGGAACTCTTCGCTAATGGTTGAGAATGAGGATGATTTTGATGGTACCAACCAAACCTACGCATTGATGCAAACAGCATTCGATTTTTCTGAATACATTCCTAAAAATGATTATATTCAAGCGACTCAATTTGCATTTTCACCTATGTATATTTATGGATGGAATACCCAAGGACCGTCAGGACATGTTAATACAGGGATTTTAAGTTTACTTACTAATTGGCAGCTCCCTGCAAATTTTTCGATTACACTAAATGCTTATGCTTTTAGAGAATGGTATGACGGAAATATGCTCATAACTGATGGAACACAGTCCTACAGTAATGCAAATTATTATATGTTTTTAGCATGGTTAAATTATTCGAATACCTTATATCAATTTAATGATAATACTTCATTGTCATTTAATTTTGTTGGTGGATTAGATCCGTATATATCCTCGAATAAAAAAGCAGCTTGGGATCCATTTATTGCAGGAAATCAAATGTCTGAATGGTTATCGCCAACAATTATGGACGGTAATTATAAAAGTACTTATACCTTGTTTGCACTACCCCAGCTTAGTTTAAATTATCAATATAATAAGGCTCTAAATTTATCTGCATTTGTTCAAGCCAAATATTCTAATCAAGTCTGGGGTTCAACTGAAAAAGATTGGGAGCTACAGCCGCAGGGAGGCGTGGGTATTCGTTATGCCTTCTAGTAAAACATGCTCATATTTAAATATGAGCATGTTATTGTTCTAAATTGTACCCGGCTTATGCTTTATAGGGGAACAATATGGCAACGTATTAATAAGGTTTAGGCAAATCAAAAAAATTCTAATGGATTTACCTATTCTAATTCTTAGAATGCTGGTTTTTTGGATAAAAATAGTGATATTCACTAATTTTTAAATTAAAAAATATGGCTATATTTTAGAGGTTTTTAATAAAATAGATTCTGGATATCAGCGATTCTGAGTATTTATTTCTATAGATATCAGCTGTATATCAAAGAGTTAAAATACGTTCTACAATTAAAGACATTAATTTTGATGCATCGACATCAGTAATAATTTTACATTTAGATTCATTATTCATAGTTTCCGAACAGTGATTAGTAGCAGTAGATATGGTGGCAAGACTATGACCAAATAGTCTATTGGATTCATATTCAATAGTAATTGAACCGTCAACACCTGAAAAAATTTCAGGTTGAATGAGGTATGCGATAACGCAGGGGTCATGCAGAAAAGGATCACATTCGGCATATCTTCGGCACATCTCTGCCACTTTCAGGGCAATAACATCACCTTTTTCCAAAGACGTGCACAAACCTGCTCTTATATCAGCTTTACTTGTTACATCCAAACCAAGCATAGTAATATGTCGTGCGCTATCAAAAACAATATGAGCAGCATGGGGATCTACATAAAAATTAAATTCAGCTGCTGGTGTTATATTTCCCTGTGTAAATGCGGCTCCTCCCATAACTACAATATCTTTTACATTATCAACTAATTTTGGTTCTTTAATGATAGCTATTGCGATATTAGTGAGAGAAGCCATTGCGCATAATGTTACTTCACCTGGATTTGACATTACTGAATCAATAATAAAGTCTACCGCATGACCTGAATCATTTTGGTATTCTGGCGTAGGTAGGAGCACCCCAGCTAGCCCATCTGTACCATGAACATTAGTTTTATTTCCAGTTTTGGTCATTAATGGACGATCGCAGCCTTTTGCTAGAGGAATATCTAGCCTATTCGCTAATGTAAGTAATTTTTTTGCATTACTGTGAACCTTTTCTAACTCTACATTCCCAGCGACTGTCGTTATCCCGATGATTTCTATTTCTGGTGACGCTATCGCGAGAAAAATGGCCACTGCATCATCAACTCCAGGATCACAATCTATTATTATTTTATGCATTTTTACTCCTTGATTTATATTTTATTAATTAGAAAGGTGAAAGTATTAAGAATTAAATCTAAAGTGACTATATATTTAAATTGTCTAAATATTAAAAAATATGAAAGATAAAGTTATAAGGACTGCAACAATAAAAACATAGAGGGTTTATTCTGTGTGCTTCCCAAAAAACATCTTTATTGGAATGATTACATTATCAATTCTTGATGCTATATCATCAAGAATGGCAAGTCTATTTTTTGAAGTCAAGAAAGTGTATAGTTAAAAATAAAAATCACAACAAATATAAATTACTCCAAAAGGATTACAATGTTAGTAGATTTTAATTTTTAATTAATTATATCGGTTATAAAAAAGGATTTTAAAATTAACCTATTATTGCATAATTGATTACATTAATAATTAAAAAATTTAAAATATAGTAATCTAAAATAAGCTATTTTGTTTGTCTTTTTTTTAAATAATTCTAAAAGTGTGAATTTCATCGCATTTATAAACTCATTGCTCAAAGTCCATTAAGTAAAGGTGCTGCAACATCAGAAGCGACTTATGTCGTCGTGGCTAACGGTAAGTATGACGGCTTTTATTATAATGTGAACGATGTTGTTAAATATCTTGGCGAAAGTGCCCCTAGAATTCACTTTGATGAAGCTTGGTATGCTTATGCATGCTTCCTCCCGTATATAAAAATCGTTTTGCTATGGGGGAGGATACACCTAACTGTCCCACTATGTTTGCTGTTCAATCAATACATAAAATGTTGCCATCGCTCTCAATAGCTTCCATGATCCATGTGAAAAAGTGAACGTACCCCATTAATTTTGATGATTTCAATGACTCATTTATGATGCATGGAACTACCTCACCTTATTACCTAATCATATCCTCAAATAAAAAATCAGCGTGAGGATCCAATAAGCCTTTTGATTGAAATTACGGGGCACTAAATTTACTCATAAAGCTAACTTCGCATGAATTATGTGTAATCGAAAAACAGGCTCCGGTTGGCATTTGTTAATAATAAATAGTAATTAAGTTATATTTTTTATTGTAATTGGATATAATTAATTTGTTATTAATAGTAGAGTAAGAATATGGAAATATGTATGGGGGACACAGTTTGATGAAGATAGTACTTACATTGAATGAGACCAGTTTGAATATATATTATTGTTTTTTTATTAGAATTTAAAATGGATACGAATTGTTTTAAGGGGATATTTATTACATTACCGTTATTTACTCTGAAATGGAGTAATATATCAATGTAAGTTCAATTTTTTATCGATTAATTGTCACTTTGTGACAATATAATAAACTGAAAATTATATATTTTTATGTCTATTTTAGGTTAATTTGCTGGAATATCTAAATATTCACATTCTCTAATCAATTCTTTGATATTGTTACTATTTAAAATTATTATACATTATATGAATGTACTATTGTATTGAGTAATCAATGATATAAAGTCTAACTAAATATTTAATTTATTATGGGATGGCTATATGAAAGATCTAATTTTAGGGGGGAGTGTTTTTATACCCGGTATAGCCCTTATCTTGTTTTTGGGTTTTTTTTTGTGGTTGTCTATAAGGGCTATCTATATTGGTTTGGTTATGAGGAATGAATATGCTGGCAGTCTTTTCGATATTTCAATGTTGTTTTTTTGCATATTAATAATACATGTGATTGCTAATTTATAATTGGTTATAGAATGAATATTAAAAAGTACTTATTAGTTGTAATATCCATATTTATTATTATCTCATCTATTTATGTGTTATGGAATCATTATGCTTTGAGCCCATGGACTCGTGATGGCAGAATTAGAGCTGAAGTGAGTGAAATAACAGCTGAAGTTTCAGGTAAAATTGAAAAACTCTTAATTGTTGACAATCAAGAGGTGAAGAAAAATGAGCTACTATTAGTTGTTGATCCAACTGATTACGATATTAAATTACGCGAGTCTGAAATTGAACTTAATGAGCTTATTGTTCAATATAATTTTGCTAAGAGCCAACTTGCGAGACGTAGTAAACTTAGTCAAGTTGCTATATCAAAAGAGGAGCTGGAAGATGCAAAATCAAGGCTGGATAGTTTAACGAAAAAAATTGAGCTATCGAAAGTTAAAATTGAAAAAGCAAAATTAGATTTATCAAGAACGGAAATTAGATCACCAGTAAATGGTTTTATAACAAACTTAAATTTAAGAAAAGGTAATTATATCAGTGCAGGTGCGCCATTATTCGCTATTATTGATGAAGATTCCTACTATGTTATCGCTTATTTAGAAGAAACAAAAATGCGTAACGTAGCTGTAGATAATAATGTAACGGTAACGCTTTACAGTAATAATGAAGAACTTAAAGGAAAAGTACAAAGTATAGGCCGAGCAATTGATGATAACAACTCTAGAACGGGTAATCAGCTTCTTGAAAATGTAGAGCCTAATTATCCTTGGGTTCGGTTAGCACAACGAGTTCCAATTAAAATTTCCTTAAATAATATTGATGGGGTACACCTTATTCCCGGAACAACCTGTACCGTATTTATTGAAGATTAATATATGAATTCAAATTGGATGTTTGCAATAAAATTCACATTGGCAATTTTATTGGCTTGGTATGTATCTTCATACCTCGGTTTTGATAAGCCATACTGGGCAATGATGACTGTTGCAATCATTGGATACCCTGACCGGTCATTAAGTCTTGCTAAAATGGGAGCAAGATTAGTCGGTAGTTTTATCGGTGTCATAGCCGTAACCTTGATTGCTAACATTAGCCTCAATGATCAATGGTTATTTACATCATTAATTATAGTTTGGTTATCAGCATGCTTATTTTTAACGTTAACTTCACGCTATATGATGCCATACATGTTTTCGTTATCAGGGTATACTTCAGCCATTATAGCATTTGGTACATCGGTTTATCCTTTACCGATGACAATTTTTGAATTGTCCCAAGAGCGGCTAATTGAAGTGACAATAGGTATTATCGCTTATACCTTCGTTATGTATATTTTACCGTCTAAACGACATATTTTTCAAACTCAGATAATTAAGAAAAAAATTCAGAGTGAGAAGAAAAAAGTACTTTCTGAATTATTTAAAGGTCATAGGGGTAATACCATTAAGGAAGTAAAGGAGGTTATTACATCGAGTATATCTTATGATGAGTTAAGTCAATATGAAAGTAATTTTATTTCATTTAAAAAATCAAGCAGCCAATTATTTAAGTTACCATTATTTATAACTTTTATTATTATTGGATTGAAAAATAAAGATATTCTGAAATATAAAGGCTATAGCGAATTTTTAAATATTAAACGTAAGAGTAATATTAAGCTGGATTATAGCCACTACGAGTTTTTTGATTGGAAAGATATTATATCAAACACAATGAGATTAGTTTTTGGTCTCGTGATCAGTGTTATCTTCTGGTTTAATACTGCATGGGATTATGGATATATCCTAGCTGTACTTATTAGTATTTCATTTACTTTTGGTGTGACTATACCAAAAGCAAATAAACTTGCATTTGTCATTTTTATAATTGCATTACTTGTTGTTTTAATTGGTTATATTTTGAAATTCTATTTTTTAATTCAAGTATCAAGTTTTTCTCAAGCTGCATTGGTTATGTTACCTATTTTTCTTTTATTAGGTATTCTTAAAACAGGTGGTAAGTTATCTTTTTTGATTTCACATGTTATGTGCATATCAATTATATTTATAATTAATTTCACTAACCCAATGAGTTTTGATTTTGTAAGCTTTTCAAATATTTCTATTGCTCTTGTATTTTCAATTGTTATAGTAACTCTTATGTTGTATATCATTCCTTTAAGTACTGATGAGCAAGTGGAAAAAAGAAAAACTCAATTTATATTGAGAAAAATAAGTGAATTTAAGGGAAATAAAGATGAAATTTCAAAATTAAAAAATACAATTATTATTAATATTAACTCATTCTCTAAAAAAGAAAATATAATTAAGATGTATGTTTTTTTATCATTATTATGTGTCTATGAAATGGCGAATTTACAAGAATCAAAGGATCTTTTAATGGCTGTTATTTTTGGGATTTTAAATGACGATGATAAAACAAAAATCTTATTCATATTAGAAAGCCAGAATAGTAAAAATGATGATGCAATTATTCGTTATACTAAAAATATTCTTAATTTTTTATAATAACTTTAAACTAAAATGAGGTGGTCATGTTTGATTTATTAACAGCGCTGGGTATTGGGCTTGCTGTTTTATTACCTTTATCTAACCCATTGACAACGGTTGCATTGTTTCTTGGTTTATCGGGTGAAATGACAATAGAAGGTCGCCAAAAAGTCATAAAAATGACACCTATCTATGTCTTTTTCATTATGATAATTTCATGGTATTCAGGCCAAGCCATCATGAATACTTTTGGTGTATCAATTCCGGGATTACGTATTGCTGGTGGTTTTATTGTTGCTTACATAGGCTTTAGAATGTTGTTTCCTATTGTTACTAGCAATATAAGTGATGATGATAAAAAAGTTAACGATAGCAATTCTAGCGTTGCATTTGTACCATTAGCAATGCCGAGTACTGCAGGGCCCGGTACTATTGCGATGATTATTAGTATGGCTTCTTCAATCATTACTAATGAGCATGCCTATCCGCATTGGGTGATATTGATTGCACCTCCTTTAGTATTTCTTATATTTTCGATTATTCTTTGGGCATGTTTAAAAAGCTCGACTATTATCATGAAATTTTTTGGCAAATCGGGTATTGATGCAATATCAAGATTAATGGGATTTTTATTAGTTTGTATGGGTGTACAATTTATTATTACAGGTATAGGCGAGCTAACTCGGTCAGGTTTTTTTAGCTAATTTCATCAACTGTAGATAACGGCTATATACATCATAATTTAGGTCACATAGGTATATATTAATATGTGGCTTGAAGTATTTTGGGGAAGAAATATATGGTTGGGAGTGAAGTGAGTTGACCCCCAGTAGAATTAACACTTTGGGATAGTATGGGTTTTGGTAGATTTAAAAAGCAAAAACCCGCAATTAAGCGGGTTCTTTAAATAGTGGTGCCCGGACTCGGAATCGAACCAAGGACACGGGGATTTTCAATCCCCTGCTCTACCGACTGAGCTATCCGGGCAACGGAGCGTATTAAACCTGATTTAAGAGGGTGAGTCAAGGCAGATCCTAAAACTTTTGATTGAGTGCGCTTTTTTTCAGCATTTGAGTTAAATTTTAAACAAATCAACATGAAAATACGTAATGAAATAACCAAAATGCCAGCAAAGAGAAACACTTGCTGGCATTTTTTAATGGCATTTTAGTGAGCGAAACTAGCGCAAATAGTTTTTCTGAGCTTTATTCACTTTAATGAGATAGTTACGCGACTCTGCCGCAGGGTGTTTAGTGGATAACGTTTCATACACTTCACCAGGCTCTAAATTATTTATTTTCTGAGCCGCTTGTTTCTTATCATTATGGAATACGCGCAGAACGCTGCCTGCACCGCCATTATAAGCAGTGATCACCGCATAGCGGCGCGATGTTGGATTGCGGATATCACCGAGATAGCTATTTTGTAAAATAGCTAAATAGGCTGTACCCGTATCAATATTTTTCTCTGGGTCAAACAGGTAGCTGCGGCTTGGTACGCCAGATTTTCCTTGAGAACGGAACACATCTTTACCCGCAGTATTTTGCATTATCTGCATCAGACCCATTGCGTCCGAACGACTCACTGCATACGGGTTGAAGCTGGATTCAATCTGCATAATTGCCAAAATCAGCGACTCATCAACACCATACTTAGCGGATGATTTCTTAATATATGGTAGATATTTATGGGCTCGTTTATCTAAGTGGTTCGGTACTAACTGCATAGTGACCGACCAAACCACATTCATACCAGATTGCCTGCGCTGCATTTTATTGCTGATCAGATAATCTGCAAATTTAGTTGCACGCCATTCCCAACGAATAGGCTCGCCAGTATTATCCATCACTTGCCCAAACAAGAATGGCTCTTTACTGTGTGGAATATCGTTAATATCGGAGTAGAGGTCGATAGAGTTTGGGTCATCGCCCATTAATAATGTGGTAACAATCGCTTTTTTCAGATGCTCTGAAGGCTCGACTGCCGCAATTGTTTCGACCGTGATGGTTCCTGCATCAAAATTAATATGACTGCGGGTACGATATTGGTCGGTATATTTCACATAGTCCTTTGGACCGGCAATCAGAACTTCTTTTATCCCCCAAATATTTTCAATATTGTGGGCAAATTGACCCATTAAAATATCGAACCCATTGGTATCTTTGACATAGTCAGGATTAAAGTCAGATTTCTGTTTACTGGAACAGGAAACGATAAGTGGTATCAACAATGTGAGGGCAAATAATTTTTTCATACGATCCACAATATTAATGCAAACTAGCGATTATCTCGTCCATATACTCTAAATCACCCAAGTTGCATGTCGGTAGCAAACCGAGCCATGCAACTTGACGAACTATAAATATAGACCTAAAAATTATTTTTCAGGGGTATATCCATCAATTTTAATATCATGACCTTCAAATAAGAACTTAACCATTTCCTGTTCTAGCATTTTACGGTCATCAGGATTCATGGTATTTAATTTTTTCTCATTGATCAGCATGGTTTGTTTAGTCATCCATTGAGCCCATGCTTCCTTCGAAATTTCATTAAAGATACGCTTTCCTAATTCACCAGGATAAAGCTGAAAATCTTGCCCATCAGCATCACGTTGTAAGAAAGTGCAAAAAATGGTTCTACTCATTTAATTTTTCCTCGAATATCAGGTAGTAAGGCAAGTTGTTTTAATAAACTTTCAACCGGAGCTGCAAGACCGATTGTTGCGCCTAGGTGTAAGTTATACCAGAGTCCTGTGCCTTCATCCATGGCAGAGTTAAATGCCTGAATATTAACTTTTACAGGGATAATATCTAAATGGAAATGGCTAAACGTGTGGCGAAATGCAATTAATTGTTCTGGCGTGTCATATTTCATTCCCGAATCCGCCAGCCAAGCTGAAAGCTGCTCACTGTTTTCAAATTGTGGGAATGCAAATAATCCTCCCCAGATCCCAGAGGGTGGACGTTGTTCCAGCCACACCTTATCGTCGTGCTGTAGGATTAAAAACCAAGCGCTTTTCTCAGGGATCTTCTGTTTCGGTTTTTTCCCCGGATAGGATGCCCAAGAGTGATTGGCATAAGCGACGCAACCACTATTTAATGGGCACAATTCACATTTCGGTTTGCTACGTGTACAGACCATCGCACCAAGATCCATCATGGCTTGGTTAAAGTATTCAACTTCAACCGCAGGGGTAACTTTGGTACTAATTTCCCATAACCGATTTTCGACCTCTTTCTTACCCGGCCAGCCACCGACGGCATAGCAGCGAGCCAACACGCGTTTTACGTTACCATCGAGGATTGGAAAATGCTGTTGCTGAGAGAGCGAAAGAATCGCGCCTGCGGTAGAGCGTCCCACTCCAGGTAAGGCATTCACTTCTTCAAAGGTCGTAGGAAACTTGCCGTTGTATTGTGTGGCAATCACTTGCGCTGCTTTGTGAAGATTACGTGCTCGGGCGTAATATCCCAGCCCTGTCCAGAGGTGTAAAACCTCATCTAACGGGGCATTAGCTAACGCAGTGACGTCAGAAAAGCGTTGAATAAATTTTTCAAAATAGGGAATGACAGTGCTGACTTGGGTTTGTTGTAGCATCACCTCGGAAAGCCAGACATGGTAAGAGGATTTTTCCTGCTGCCATGGCAAGGTTTTTCGTCCATATTTGTGATACCACTTGAGCACTGCACTTGAAAATTGTTGAGCTTCCATTGATTCGTTATTTTTATTGGTATTTCAGTCATGGGGAGGATTGCAACATAGACCGAGGTAGCTGTAAACCGCTTCGTGTGTAAAGTTATCCAATTATCAACTGCAAGATCCCTGAAGTTTTGGTAAACTCGCGTACTCGCTATAATTTGGCGAGAATTGATGAACACAATTTGGATTTTTTTATACTCTTGTTGGCACATTATCTAATTGGACAACGAATTTTTTAGAACTTTATTATGATCAATAACGTTATCTCCCCCGAATATAATGAAGATGGGCGTGTTATGCGCCGTGTCCGTAGTTTTGTCCGCCGTCAAGGGCGTCTGACAAAACGTCAGGAAGAAGCATTAGAAAGCGAATGGGCTGAAATGGGTATCGATTTTATTAA
This sequence comes from Providencia sp. PROV210, assembly GCF_028479445.1. Lineage (NCBI taxonomy): Bacteria > Pseudomonadati > Pseudomonadota > Gammaproteobacteria > Enterobacterales > Morganellaceae > Providencia > Providencia sp. PROV210. The sequence goes on along the minus strand of NZ_JAMPNQ010000007.1, from coordinate 69,941 downwards.
CGAACCTTTTGATTTCGCTAAATTATTTAATAATTCAAATCCGGTTATTTTAGAAATCGGTTTTGGAATGGGTACTTCGTTAGTCACTATGGCGGAGCAGAACCCAGATAAAAACTTTCTCGGTATCGAAGTGCATGCACCGGGTGTGGGCGCTTGTTTAGCATCAGCAAAAGAAGCAAATGTGACTAACCTGCGCGTCATGTGCCACGATGCGATCGAAGTCTTAGACTTTATGATCCCTAACGGCAGCTTGGCGATGGTTCAGTTATTCTTCCCTGATCCTTGGCATAAATCGAAGCACAGTAAACGTCGTATTGTGCAGGTGCCTTTTGCAGAAAAAATTCGTACTAAATTAACGGACGGTGGTGTATTCCACATGGCAACAGACTGGGAGCCTTATGCAAAACATATGCTTGAGGTAATGAACAGTGTTGCAGGCTATGAAAACGTATCCGTTTCAGGGGACTATGTGCCTCGTCCAGAATCAAGACCAGAAACAAAGTTTGAAAAGCGCGGCCAGCGGTTAGGGCACGGTGTATGGGATTTAATGTTTAAGAGGATTTAATGATGGCTAAACAACAACGTAGTCGCCGTTTACGTAAAAAATTACGTTTGGATGAATTCCAAGAATTAGGCTTCATCGTAAAATGGAATTTTAAAGAAGGTACGCCAATTGAAGAAGTGGATAGCACAGTTGACCAACTGATTGCTGAAGCTATCGAACCAAACGGTTTGGCATTTGAAGCTAGCGGCTACTTGAGCTGGGAAGGTATTGTTTGCCTACAAAAAATTGGCAAATGTACTGAAGAGCACCGTCAAATTGTTGAAAATTGGCTAAAATCAAAAGGGATGAACGACGTTGTTGTTTCTGAACTGTTTGATGTTTGGTGGGAATAATCACTAATTTGATTATTGATTAAGGCATCCAATTGGATGCCTTTGTTTTCTGTATTACGAAGTAACCATTCTGGAGTAACGCATTTGAGTACCCAGTTTTCTGACCAATTACTACATGATATTTTGGATCAAGTTCGCCCGTTGATAGGTCAAGGGAAGGTTGCGAACTACATTCCAGCTCTTGGCTGTGTTCCTTCACATCATTTGGGTATTGCGGTGTATACCGCAGAAGGCGATATTTTTACTGCTGGTGATGCACGGATACGCTTCTCTGTTCAGTCTATTTCTAAAGTCCTAAGCCTAACGCTGGCGATGACGCGCTATGAAGAGCAAGAAATTTGGAGCCGTGTCGGCAAAGAGCCGTCAGGTTTGCCTTTCAACTCATTGATTCAAATAGAAATGGAAAAAGGCATTCCCCGTAATCCATTTATCAATGCGGGAGCGATTGTGATTGCGGACATGCTGCAATCCCGTCTTAGCGCTCCGAAACAGCGAATGCTGGAGTTTGTTCGGAAATTAGCTTGCGAGCCTAATATTAGCTATGACATTGCTGTTGCTCGCTCGGAAATGGAACATGCTAGCCGTAATGCGGCAATCGCGTATTTAATGAAATCTTTTGGTAATTTTGAAAATGATGTTTTAACTGTGTTAGAAACTTATTTTCATTATTGCTCTCTAAGTATGAACTGCGTTGAGCTGGTGAAATGTTTTTCCTATTTGATGGCTCAGGGGGAAACAGCTTGCTCAATTGACCCGATAATCACGCCGTTACAATCTAGGCAAATCAATGCGCTTATGATGACTTGTGGCATGTATGATGGCTCTGGAGAATTTGCATTTCGAATTGGAATGCCCGGTAAATCAGGGGTCGGTGGCGGTATTGTTTGTGTGGTTCCGAATCAATTCACAGTGGCGGTTTGGGCGCCGGAATTGGATTTAGCGGGAAACTCTTTGGTGGGATGTGCCGTCTTAGAATTACTTGCGAAACGAATTGGACGTTCTGTTTTTTAATTATCGTTCTATCAATAGAAAGATAATCAACGAGGAGATTTTATGTTGCGCCGTACTTTCATTGCATTTTCATTACTGGCATTTGCAGCTACGAGCCAAGCGGCTGATTATAATTGTGCCGTGACGCCAAAAGATGATATTTTTATGACGCCAGATAGCGTCCAAGTTGTTGGGCAGAGTGGGGATTTAAAAATTACGCCAAACGGCGATGTTACCCTGAATGGTAAAAATGTTGTGCTGACCGCTGAACAGCAGCAGCAAGCATTGCGTTACCAGTCGGCTATCCGACAAGACCTTCCATGGATAAAAAAAGAGTCTGAGCAGAAATTGTCTGCATCCAGAAAGTCACTGGATAAAGTGGTCGCAAAAGTGGTTGGCAACGAGAGTAATATTCGTAACCGTTTAACGAAACTCGAAAAAGATTTAAATGGTCAGATTGACCAGATCATTGAAACTCGTCCAAATGGCTATGTTTTCCATCATCAAGGTATTAAGAAAGTAGAAGCTAGCGGACGTCAGCTAGTGAATGAAAGCTTAGGTGGCATCTTACAAGACAGTATCAATGAGATGGGCCGTAAGCAGCTAATGGCTGGTGGTGATACCAATGCACTGTTGCAAGGTATGCTGGGTGGTTTAGGTGGCTTACAGCAGGAAATTGAAGGCGAATGGAAAAACCAAGAAAATAGTTTCCAGCAGTTTGGCCAGCAAGTTTGCACCAAAGTAACGTCATTAGAGCAGCAACGAATCAGCTTACTTAATTCAATCAAAGCTAACTAGTTAACTTCTATCTCTAATTTTAAAAGTAGCAATCAGGAAATGGCTTGCTGCTTTTTTATATCAAAAATAAAGGATAAACTATGATGCAAATAACATAAACGAAAACAATAGTAATAATCATTATCATTTAATTGACTTATTAGTAACTCTCCTTAGAATGCGGGTTTGGCTTAACGACTAAATCGGTGTCATTCATATGAAAAAATTTATTCCAGCTGTACTCATTTCTATCCTGTCATTCTCCGCACCTTACGCACTGAGTGCTGAATCTACTGCATTTACACCTAACGCAATCACTGCACAAGGTACGGATAAAGTGACTGTTAAGCACCTCTCCGGTGAAACTGACGTGGTTAAAAAACCACAAAAAGTAGTGCTATTTGATTTCGGTATTTACGACTCAATGCAAAAGCTTGGGCTAGGGGATAAGGTTGTTGCATTGCCAACGGCTAATGCACCCGCTTATGTGAAGGCCGGAATTCCTGCGACAATGAAAAATGCGGGTGGCATGAAGCAGCCAGATTTAGCTGAAATTGAAGCACTAAAACCCGATTTAATTGTGATCACGGGTCGCCAAGGCAAATCTTATGAAGCACTGTCAAAAATTGCGCCGACATTGAATTTAGGTTCTGATAGCAAAAATTATATCGATTCGGTAAAAGCGAACATCAGCTTAATTGGCGAATTGTACGGTAATCAAAAAGAAACTGCGGAGCAGTTAGCGCAATTGGATAAAACTATTGCAGCAGCGCAACAAAAAGCAGCTGCTTCCAACAAAAAAGTATTGGTTTTACTGCATAACGACGGCAAGTTAATCCCGAATAACCAAGCAGTTGTTTATGATGTAGTTAAAGCTCAACGTGCTGAATTACCGCTTCAAGCAGATGCTGATAAATCAAAACGTCGTGTCGTGGACACCAAAACTATTGCTCAAGCAGATCCGGATGTCATTTTAATTGTGGATCGTAGCGAAGCGATTGGTGCAGGTAAGCTGGATAAAACGGTATTTGAAGACAAAAATATCCAAGAAACCAAAGCGTATAAAGATGGCAAAATTACCTATCTGCAATCTGATCTGTGGTATCTCTCTGGTGGTGGCTTAGTCAGCTTAACCGAACAAATCGATGCAGTGACTAAAGCACTGTAATTGATAAAATCAGTTATTATTCTCAAGAGAAAGCCAGCATTCAGCTGGCTTTTTTCATGCTGAAAATTATTCGTTACCTACTCATCTCCTAAAAATAGCTCCAGCAGAGTGTTTAAGAATAATTTACCATGTTCAGTAATTTGCCATTCATCAGCGGTTTCCGTGATATAGCCTTTGGCTAACGCTTCATCAATAGCGGAACGTACCACAGACTCAGGCAGCCCTGTATATTCCGTAAATTCACTACGAGGCATTGATTCGAGTAACCGAAATCGGTTCATAAAATATTCGAATGGACGGTCTTCATTCTCAACATTGTAACGGTTATCGAGATAACGACCTTCCATATAACCCCGTGGGTGTTTGGTTTTTACCGTGCGTAAAATTTGCCCATCGGTGGACGTGATTTTCCCGTGAGCACCGCAACCAATTCCGAGGTAATCCCCAAATCGCCAATAATTTAAATTATGCTGACATTGATAACCGGGCTTTGCATAAGCCGAAGTTTCATATTGCTGATAGCCTGCAGCTGACAGTAATTTATGACCTTCGGTGTAGATATCCCACAGTGTGTCATCATCAGGAAGAGTAGGCGGTCGCGAACCAAATTGGGTATTTGGCTCGATAGTTAACTGATACCAAGAAAGATGCGGTGGCGCGAGCTCAATCGCTTGGCGTAAGTCAGATAAACCTTCATCGCGAGTTTGAGAGGGGAGACCGTGCATCAAATCTAAATTGAAACTACGTAAATGCAAGTTAGTTGCCAGTTTGGCTGCACGTTTTGCTTCATCAGGACCATGAATGCGCCCAAGCATAATCAGTTTATCGTTGCCAAAACTTTGAACACCAATAGAGATTCGGTTGATCCCTGCGGCTTGGTAGCCAGCAAAACGTTCGGCTTCTACTGTTCCGGGGTTGGCTTCCATCGTCACTTCGGAGTCAGGATCAAGATTTACACGCTGACGAACGCCATCCATCAGCATCTGCATGGATTTAGCACTGAGCAAGCTTGGCGTTCCACCACCGATAAAAATCGTTTTGACTGGACGGGAGCCTATTAGCCCCACGTCGCTATCAAGATCGTGCAGTAAGTGCTCGACATACTCAACTTGGGGGATCTCCCCCTTCATTGTATGTGAATTAAAATCACAATAAGGGCACTTTTGTACACACCAAGGAATGTGGATATACAGGCTTAACGGGGGAAGCTTAAGCATTTTTTAGGGCATCCAACATCATGGCTAAGGCTTTACCGCGATGGGACACCGCTTGTTTTTGTGCTTTAGTTAACTCCGCAGAAGTACAGCCCAATTCGGGGACATAGAAAATAGGATCGTAGCCGAATCCACCTTGACCTTTAGCTTCACGGGTTAATATGCCGTGCCAGCGACCGTGAAAGACTAATGGAGTAGGATCCTCTGCATGACGCAGGTATACCAAAACACAGTTAAATTGTGCCTGACGTTGGTTATCAGGAATATCTTTCATGGCATCGAGAAGCTTGTCTAGATTTTGCTGATCACTTGCCTCTTCTCCAGCATAACGCGCGGAGTAGATCCCTGGAGCTCCACCTAATGCATCGACGGAAATACCTGAATCATCAGCAATTGCAGGTAAGCCTGTTTGTGCTGATGCATGGCGAGCCTTGAGAATAGCATTCTCAATAAAGGTCAATCCGGTCTCTTCTGCGGACTCAACCCCAAGGCTGGTTTGTGCCACGATATCCATACCGAAATCCCGCAGTAAATCGGCTAATTCATTCACTTTGCCCGGATTACCGGTCGCTAAAACTACTTTTTGCATCTTTTACATCTTCCCTTACATAATGCCAATAGAGAACAGCATGGCGGTTAATGATGGGTCAATCATTAAAGAGACATCAACACGCAGGTAGTTCAGGGCTATCAAAATAAACATGACAATCATGGCTGAAAAATCTAATCCGCCCATCGCAGGAATAATGCGGCGAATTGGTGCCATTAGAGGTTCAGTTAATTGGAATAGCAGGTAATCAACGGGATTACGACCTTGGCTAACCCAGCTTAAAATAGCGCGGATTAGGATCATCCAGAAAATCAGTTTACCTATATAAGTTAGTAGTAAAATCAGCGCCATAGGCAGTAAAGTAAGCCCTATCGCTGGGAGCATATTGGTTGCCCACATCCCAAAGATAATATCGGCAATGGCGAGCACAAATGCGACGAGTAATGTGGCGGTGTCGATAGAACCCACGGATGGAATTAGGCGACGTAGTGGCCCAACAATCGGCTGAGTTGCTTTGACGACAAACTGTGAGAATGGGTTATAAAAGTCCGCACGAACACACTGCATCCATACTCTGAGCAAAAGCACAAAGATATACAGTTGGAATAGGGTGGTAACAATAAAAACGAGAGTCTGCATGGCTTGTCCCAAAAATTAATTAAAAAAGTTTTTCCATCTCTTCCGCTCTATCAATCGCGCTTTGCATAGCTTTAGCGACAGTTTGCGGTAGATTACCATTATAAAATTGCTCTAAAGCCATAGCGGTAGTGCCGCCTTTAGAGGTGACTTGTTCACGTAATGTAGAGAATGCAGTGTCACCCTGTGATTTAGCTAGCGCAACGGAGCCTTCAATGGCATTAAGCACTAATTCACGAGCTTGTTTTTCATCGTAGCCAAGTTGCTCTGCTTTTTGCTGCATCGCTTCCATAAACAGGAATAAATAGGCTGGAGAGCTACCGGTTACTGCAATGATATTATTAATTTCTTTCTCTTCAGTACACCAAGTTGTACTGCCAACACTTTCCATTAACTGTTGGGTAAACTGTTTATCATCTTCAGTGACATTCGATTGAGCAAACAGGCCACTGACACCTTTACCTACCAGAGATGGGGTATTGGGCATAATGCGAACAAGGTGTAATGGATGTGCAAAATAGTCATTATAACGATCCGCTGGAATCCCCGCGGCGATGGTTAAAATAAGTTTATTGTCCAGATTATCTAGCTGTTGTAACGGTTCACAGACCTCTTTCATCATTTGAGGTTTGACTGCCAAAACAATCACTTCAGCTTGCTGCGCAGCGGTTAAATTATCATTGGTACTGATAATGCCGTATTGCTGTGCCATCTTATCGCGTCGGACGGGGGTCGGGGAACACACGGTGATCATTGATGCTGGGTAACCATGAGCCACGAGACCCGCAATAATGGCATTCGCCATATTCCCCGCGCCAATAAAGGCAATTTTGCGATGTTGCATGTTGTTCTCCTAAAATTAATTATGGTACTGACGAGCACCAAAAATGGCGGTACCAATGCGAACAAGGGTCGACCCGCAGTGGATAGCAGCGGCCATATCATCAGTCATTCCCATCGATAAAGTATCAACGGTAGGATAGCTCTTTTTCAACTGTTGAAAAGCCTGTTCCATTTGTCGAAACGCAACACACTGGCGCTCATAATCAGTTTCGGGTGCAGGAATAGTCATTAAACCTCTCAGCACCAGATTCGGTAATTGAGCAACTTGTGCGGCAAGAGCGTCAACGTCTTCAAGTTTGATGCCTGACTTACTGTTTTCATCGCTAATATTAATTTGGATAAGTACATTCAGTGGGGCTTTATTTTGCGGGCGCTGTTCATTTAAACGCTGAGCGATTTTAGCTCGGTCTAATGTGTGGAACCAATCAAAATGCTCTGCCACTAAACGACTTTTATTGGACTGTAATGGTCCGATAAAGTGCCAAACCAGATCGGTTTTATCAGCGAAATATTGGATTTTCTCAACGCCTTCTTGAACATAGTTTTCACCAAATTGGCGAAGACCGGCGTCAATAGCCTCTAAGATGGCTTCACAAGGTTTGGTTTTACTGACGGCTAACAGTGTAATTTCTTGTGGGGAGCGGTGACACTCAGTGGCAGCAAGATTGATGCGAGCGGTGACTTCCGCAATATTATTTTGAATGGTCATTTTTATTCGATACCGTTTTTCAGTTGCTTTCGGTGAATATTCAGAATTAACCCTAGTGTAAAGCAATTTGCGGGAGAACGGCACCTTTGCAGCAACTGAAAGGGTAAAATAAACGTAAAGATGTGTTTTCTAGTAATTCTGTTCAAACCAACTTTCTAAAATCACGACCGCAGAGGCTGAGTCGACCTTACCTTTACTTAAGGCGCGATATCCACCTTGTTCAAATAGACCCGCTTTGGCTTCAACGGTGGATAACCGCTCGTCGTGTAATTTCACTTGCACACCAAAACGTCCGTGAATGCGGTTAGCAAAGTTACGCGCTTGGCTGGTGACTAATTGCTCGGTACCATCCATATTCAGCGGCAGTCCCACAATCACTAATTGAGGTTGCCACTCTTTAAGTAGTTTTTCAATTTGTTGCCAATCTGGTCTGCCATCATTCGCCTTTAACGAGGTGAGGGCGCGGGCGGTTCCTGTAATTTCTTGTCCTACTGCAACACCAATACTTTTGGTGCCAAAATCGAAAGCAAGTAACGTTCTTGCTGACATTATGCGTGCCCCGCTTGCATAGAAATAGTGTGGATATTGATCCCCAAAAGGTTACCTGCCGCTTTCCAACGCTCACTCAGTGGCGTATCAAAAATCAACTTAGGATCAGCATTGACGGTGAGCCAGCTATTTTCCATGATTTCACGTTCCAATTGCCCCGGCTCCCAACTCGAGTAGCCTAATGTCACCAATGAATTCATCGGATGTTGCTCATTGCCCAAGGTCTCTAAAATATCTTTCGATGTGGTTACCATAATATGGTCATTGAGACGTAGACTAGCCGCATATCCAGTGACTGGCGTATGGATAATAAAGCCGTGTTCTTCCGCAACAGGGCCTCCCGCGATCACCATTTTTTCAAGGTTTCGAGAATTAATATGTTCAGACACTGAAATTTCGAGTTTTTTCAGCATCGAAAACACAGAAAAATCTTCAATGGGTTTGTTAATCACTAACCCCATAGCACCATTTTCGTTGTGTTCGCAGATATACACGACGGATTGGTGGAAATAGGGATCCGTGAGTGACGGCATAGCAATTAAGAAATGGTTCTGTAAATTCATAAATGGCAAGCTCAGCGTTTTAGGTTCCTATATAAACTATAACGGATATAGAAAATAACACTAAAGGCAACCCAGAGGGCTGCCTTGTGAGTATCATTTCTTTCACGAAATCACTTATTTTTGTAGACGGCGCTCAATCGCATCCATCAACATACCCGTAATTGAAATATCAAATGCGGCTTCAATTTCACGGGCACAGGTCGGGCTGGTCACGTTAATTTCCGTTAGACGGTCACCGATAATATCCAAACCAACAAAGATTAAACCTTTCTCTTTCAGTGTTGGTGCGACGGCGCGGGCAATTGCCCAATCACTTTCTGTTAATGGGCGCGCTTCGCCACGACCACCTGCGGCAAGGTTACCACGCGTTTCCCCTTGTGCTGGAATACGGGCTAAGCAGTATGGAACGGGTTCACCATCAACGACTAATACACGTTTGTCACCGTCTTTGATTGCCGGTAAAAAATTTTGTGCCATACAATAGCGAGAGTTATGTTCGGTTAAGGTCTCAATAATCACGCCAACGTTGGGGTCGTCTTGCTTCAGGCGGAAGATTGATGCGCCACCCATCCCATCTAAAGGTTTAAAAATAACATCTCCATGCTTTTGATGGAATGCTCTCAGTTTGTCTGAGCTGCGGGTAACAAGGGTATCTGGGGTCAATTCAGGGAACCATGCGGTAAACAGTTTTTCGTTACAGTCACGTAGGCTTTGTGGTTTATTGACGATTAAGCAACCCGCTTGTTCTGCGCGTTCAAGAATGTAGGTCGCGTAGATATATTCAGTATCAAATGGGGGATCTTTACGCATCAAAATGGCATCAAGGTCACCTAATGCAATATCTTGCTCAGATTTGAATTCATACCATTTGTTAGGATTTTCTTCGACGGTAACGATTTTGGTGGTTGCGCGAGCTTCGCCTTGGTGTAAGTAAAGGTCATTCATTTCCATATAATGGATTTCGTAACCGCGACGTCCTGCTTCCAGCATCATTGCAAAACTAGTGTCTTTTTTAATTTTAATGGACGAAATAGGGTCCATTACTATGCCGAGCTTGATCATTTTATCTCCTTAACCCAAGTCACCTAAGCGCACTTGCAGTGCGGTTATAGCGGTTAACGCCGTCGTTTCTGTTCGTAATACTCTTGGCCCCAACAGGATATCAGTGAACTGATAATTCGCTGTCATGGCGATCTCTTCTGTTGATAACCCCCCTTCGGGACCAATCAGCAGTCTAACGTGTTTTAAATCTGCGGGGAGTGTATTCACACTGTGTGATGCCCGCGGATGTAAATTAATTTTAAACGCTCCGTCATTTTCTGCACACCAAGCTTCAAGTGATTGGACGGGACGAATTTCTGGAATACGGTTACGGCCACATTGTTCACAGGCTGCAATAGCAATTTTCTGCCATTGCTGTAATTTTTTCTCAAGCCTTTCTCCATCAAGACGAACGCCGCAACGTTCTGAAAGCAGCGGAGTGATCGTATTAACGCCTAATTCCACAGACTTTTGGATGGTGAATTCCATTTTTTCTCCACGGGACATAACTTGCCCAAGGTGGATATCTAATGGGGACTCGCGGTCATCAAGGGTACTACTTTCAATGTGGACAAAAACACTTTTTTTTGTCGCTTCAGTAATTTCAGCGCTGAAGGTATGGTTGCTGCCATCGAATAACTCGATTTTTTGCCCTACAGACATGCGAAGAACTCGCCCCACATGGTGTGCTGCATCATCACAAAGAGAAATGGTGGTATTGGTTTGTAATGGCTCTGGGTGATAAATGCGTGGGATGCGCATGATTTTTCCTTAGTCGATAATCAAGATAACTGTTGCAGGATATGGGGACTCAATCCTAAAAAGCAAGAGCAAGAGGATAGTTTATAACTAAAACGAGGTGTTTTTTGCTTAGTCTGTGCCTTGAGGTTGAAAGTCATTTAACCGTCGATAAAACCGACGGTTAACCACGAAATTATGGTGTTGGTTTTTCCTTTAAGCCCCGTATATTGAAAGGCAGTTTTACATAGGTTTAAGGAAAAACCATGGATACGTTCTTGAATGGGTTATGGGTAACGGGTTTGTGTTTTATCTCTAGCGGGTTAACGTCGAAATTACTGTTGCATATCCCCAATCGTTATTTAGGTCTTCCGAGTATCTCCATTAACGGCATAACTTTATTGATAGCTTATTCTGGTGTGGGTAGCGTGGGGCTGCTTTTAGGATATTCATCATTTTCTATTCTGATGCTGTTTTTATTCCTCAATTTGGCTCTTCCTCTATTTTTTATCGATTTAAATACAGGCTATTTACCCAATATTTTAACCTACTCATTGTTATGGGTAGGGTTGCTTTATCAGGGGATTTCACTCAATGGAAATCTGATTTCTGCATTTTACGCGTTGATATTGAGTTATGTCCTGCTGGTGGTAATGACCACTATTATGGAAAAAATACGTAAACGTCCACAAATGGGGCGAGGGGACTTCAAATTAATTGCGGCGTGTTCAGCGTGGCTAGGATTGCTGGATTTACCTTATTTTCTAGGGTTATCTGCCAGTTTGGGAATAGTGCATTTTATAGCTCTTTGTATCAAGACCAAGGGAACTCTGGTTTCCAGTATTCCCTTTGGTCCAGCGATTATTTGTAGTGCAATGGTTTGGTTATTTGTCTCCATGTCGCCTAATTAGCGGCAGAAACCAAGGAATCTAAAAATTTCGACCATTTATCCGGCTCGCCTAGGTAATTTTGCAGAGGGACTCGTAGCCATTTATCTTGTTGCTGAATTAATAGCGTTGGAAAGCCAGATGCCCCAGATTGGCTGAGCAGTTGCTTGCTATTTTGAATATGGGTATTGGTTTCCGATTGTGTACATTCAGCATAATCTTGCTGGAATTTCTGGTTATCTAAGCCAATTTCCTGTGCGATTTCGGTTAATACCTCGGGTTGTCTTATTTGGCGTCCGGCAACGTAGTGGGCTTGCTGCAGCGCTTTCAACATCTCGATGCCTTTATCTTGCTTTGTGGCTGCCAAAATAGCGGTTTGAGGTGGTGCAGAATCCATAACCACATTCGGTTGATGCAACATATTTATGTAGCCATCGCCAAAAACTTGGCCGGTCATTGCGGCAATGCGTTTGTCTGATTGCAGAATGTATTGGCGGAATTGGTCATCAAGATGCAATCGTGCATCGCCAGCTAGCATACCGCCACCGTGTAATTCTAATTGGATATTAGGGTGGTTTGCTGCAATGGCAATTAAAGGTGCCGCGGCATAGCACCAGCCACAGTAAGGGTCATAGATATAGTGTAGGGTTATTGTATTCATGTTTTTATACTCTTAATAATCGGTTTCTTTAATCATATGCAAGCTGACGGAAAATCGCTGATAAATCTGTGCGATTTCCGTGACAGCTTAAAAATTAATGGCTTATTGTGGCCACTGCATTTCACCTTTAATGACTTTAGCACTTAATTCTAAACTGGATTTATCATCCAATTTCGGGTGGCTGGTTTCCATTTTTTTGATCAGTTCAGCGGAGTTTTTGCTCTGGCTGTTCGCTTTCTCGAAGTCAGTTAAATACTGTTGGGTAAAGGTCACGGTAGATAAATCCATTTTTGATTTACCTGTAAAGTGCCCCGGAACAACGGTAATTGGCTTCAGCGCTTTAATGCTTTCTAACGTTTGCTGCCAGTTTTGGCGAGATTGTGGAGTTTGGGTATCGGCAATCCAAACATGAATATTGTCAGAAACCACCACACCACCAACAACCGCTTTTAATGAAGGAACCCAAACATAACTTCTATCTGGGGATGCGCCATCCAGCCCTTTTATTTCTAATTTTTCACCGTCGACGGTGAAACTATTGGCTTGGATCACTTCAGGCACGACGACTTTGCTTGGTGCTTCATTTTTCAAAACATCACCCCAGTACGCCAACTTGCCATCTTTAGTGGCATTGATTGCATCGACAGTGTGCTGTGTCGCAACGACTTTGGCATCAGGAAAAGCTTTAGTGAGTGTTTCTAAACCAAAATAGTAATCGGGATCAGAGTGGCTGATATAAATAGTAGTGAGTTTCTTATTCAGCTTTTTAATTTTATCCACTAATTGTTGCGCATCGTTATTTTGGAACTGAGCATCAATGAGCACCACTTCTTTATCGCCACTGATGATTTCAGAGGAAACAGGAAATACGCTGTTATTACCTGGGTTATAAACCTCTAAAGTTAAGTTTGTTGCATGTGCAAACTGGGTGGCAGAGGCAAGTGTGATAGCAGTAAATAAAGTCGATAATTTCATGTTATATCCTAATGTTGTGTAAGGTTGTGTGCCTGATTTGGCTTGGTGTGTATATTAAATTGCAATTGAACTAAGAAAAACGCCATAATCAGGTCATCTTTGTTGCATAAATCGGACAAATAGCATGGATAGACTGAAGGCAGTGCAGGTTTTTATTACTATCGTCGAGCAAGGGAGTTTGAGTGGGGCAGCAGATAAGCTGGATATGTCCCGGGCAATGGTGACTCGTTATTTAGCGGAAATGGAGCAGTGGGCTGGGGTTCGCTTACTCAACCGTACTACGCGGCGGCTGAGCTTAACGTCAGCGGGAGAAAGTGTGTATCAGCAATCTTTGCAATTGAATGCTATTTCGCTAACGCTTCCTGTGCAGCAAAAACACAATACTAAAGATTTGGCAGGATTAGTGCGAATTAGCTGCTCTCAGTCAATTGCGCAAAGTGCGTTATCTCTGGCGATTAGCGAATTCCTTCAACTTTATCCTAACATGATGATCGATATGCAAATCTCCAATAAATCAGTGAATCTGATTGAAGAGCGTATTGATTTGGCGATCCGCATTACGAATCAACTTGAACCTAGTCTGATAGCGAAACCGTTATCTACCTGCCATTCTGTAATTTGTGCGTCTCCCGCTTTTTTGAAAAATAAAACGTTACCCACTCAACCCGAAGATTTGGCGCTATTAGAATGCCTGACATACAGCTTTTTTGGTCGTAGTTTGTGGAGTTTTGAAAAAGAAGGAAAAACCTCGACAGTATTGGTGGATGGCCGGTTAAGTGCGAATGAATCCGTATTCTTGATGGAGGCAGCGTTAAATGGTGCAGGCATTGCCATGCAACCTTATTATTCTGTTGCCAAGTATCTGCAATCAGGGGAATTAATCCAACTATTACCTGATTATACCCCTATGCCATTGGGTATTTATGGAGTGTATACCAGCCGCCAACATATGCCGACACCACTCAGAGCGGTCATCGATTTTCTAGCGAATTGGTTTAATACTTCCTCCCATTGGCACTCATTGATGCAGCAGGGCTAAGGATAAATCCTGCTCAATTTGCGTAAATGATTGCTGCAAATGTTCCGTAAATATTTGGGTAAGTTGCGAAGAAGGTCGATGATTTGGCGTGATTAAACTCACTGTAAAGGGAATGGAGAAACTCAGTGGACGGATCACCAGTTTACCCGATGATTGCTGATGGAAATCCAACGCAGTTAATGGGTTAACAATCGAAACGCCAATGCCCTTTAATGTCATTGCACAAATTGACGAGGCGGAATGAGTTTCCATCACCATTTTTCGCGTCACATGATACTCAGAAAAAGTGGTGTCAATCAATTGGCGATAGCTATCTGTTAATGAAAGACTAATAAAGCGCTCGCCATGAAAATCATGGGGAGTGAGTACGGTTTTCTCTTCAAATGGATGCCCTACAGGTAATACACAGACTTCATTTAATGACCCTAATGTTAATTGTTCAGTACCCGGTGGAGTTTGTAAGTGCTCAGTTAATCCTACATCGTAGCGTTGGGCGGATAGCCATTCTTCAAGTACGGGGGATTCTTGGGGGATTACCGTTAAATTGACATCAGGGTAGCAACTCATAAAGGATTGGCAGACTTGAGGAAGCAAGGATTGTGCAAAAGCGGGTAAGCAAGCAATGGAAATTTGCGCATGTTCAAAACGACGAATGGTTTCTGCCGAGTTTCTGATGCGCTCTAAGCCATAGTAAGAGTGTTCAACTTCTTCATGAAAACGTAGCCCTTGGGCGGTGGGATGCAAGCGACCTTTCACGCGATCGAATAATTTAAATTGCAATAAATATTCAAGGCGAGCTAGCTCTCGGCTAATCGTTGGCTGAGAGGTATTCAGTAAAGCTGCGGCTTCCGTTAAGTTTGGGGTGGTCATTACTGCACGAAAAATTTCAATATGCCGCCAAGAAATTGCCTGCATCTCCATTCCTTTTAAATTCATATCAAATATGAATAGACTTTAGCAAAAAGGATATTTTTTTTCCCGATTTATTTATCGAATAATCGAACGCATTATAATAAAGCTTGCTAACGAGGATTCGATGACAACATTCGCCAGCACGACCAGCCAATATCTTACCCCTGAACACCTACGTGCATTACCTGCTCAATTTGGTACGCCGGTTTGGGTATATGACAGTGAAGTGATTGTTGAGCGTATTAAGCAATTACAATTATTCGATACAGTGCGTTTTGCACAAAAAGCCAGCTCGAATATTCATATTCTTCGTTTGATGCGAACCCAAGGCGTGAAAGTGGATTCGGTCTCGTTAGGGGAGATTGAGCGTGCGTTAGTTGCTGGTTTTCAACCGGGGAGAGCGAAATCAGAGATCGTCTTCACCGCGGATGTATTAGATCCAGCAACATTATATAAAGTCACCGAATTAGATATTCCAGTCAATGCTGGCTCTATCGATATGCTGAAACAAATTGGCGAATATAAAGCGGGGCATCCTGTTTGGCTGCGTATTAATCCGGGATTTGGGCATGGTCATAGCCAAAAAACCAATACGGGCGGTGAAAATAGCAAACATGGTATCTGGCATCATGATCTGCCTGAAGCGCTAGCTATTATTCGTCAATATAATCTGAAGCTCGTGGGTATTCATATGCACATTGGCTCTGGTGTTGACTACCAGCATCTTGCGAATGTGTGTGATGCGATGGTGGAGTTAGTCATTTCCGCTGGCGTGGATATTGACGCTATATCTGCGGGCGGTGGCTTATCGACGCCATACCGTGAGCAGGATGAGCTGATTGATGTCGCGCATTATTACAGCTTATGGAACAGTGCCCGTCAGCGTATTGAGCAACATTTAGGGCATAAAATTGAACTGGAAATTGAACCAGGTCGCTATCTGGTTGCCGAGTCTGGCGTTTTATTAGCACAAGTCCGTGCGGTAAAAAATATGGGCAGCCGTCATTATGTGCTGGTGGACAGTGGATTTAATGATCTGATGCGCCCAGCGATGTATGGCAGCTATCACCATATTTCTGTTTTACCTGCGAATGGGAACAGTGTGGAAAATCAGCCACTGAAAGAGACAATTATAGCGGGACCTCTGTGTGAATCAGGCGATGTATTTACTCAGTTAGAGGGTGGAATGGTAGAAACCCGTTTATTACCTGATGTGAAAGTCGGAGACTTTTTAGTTTTCCATGATACGGGGGCTTATGGTGCATCGATGTCTTCTAACTACAATAGTCGACCATTATTGCCTGAGGTTATGTTCGTTGACGGAAAACCCACATTAATTCGTCGTCGTCAGACCATCCAAGAGTTATTGGCTTTAGAGTTATAATATCATCATAAATTATTCAAGGGAGCCAATGGCTCCCTTGTTATTTTCCACGCTACAAATTAACTAAGCCGCTTTTTTCTTTTTCGGTTGAGATTCATCCTCTGACTCACTGTGTGGCTTTTTTGATGGAATAACCCCCAAGTCATCAAACTCAAACTCATCAACATTAATGGTGCGCAAGCGGCTATCCTCGGCTTTACGTAAAATATCCGCTTCTTCCTGAGTAATTGCATTCTCTTGCAACATTTGGTCAGCTAATTTATCTAAACGGGTAAAGCTAAAATGACGTTCTTTTAGGCGGCAAATACGTTCGAAAATTGGCTCTGCGGCAATAATGTCATACAGAGCTTGGTTAACGAGCCCATGTGGGTTGTGTTCAGTCGGTGTTAGATATTGACCGCGTCCGATTCTGTCTCGCGTTTCCGAAGGCTCCATAATTAATTGTGCCAGTTTATGATCCAGACGATCGGATGGCATTGACATCGCGCGACCTGTCGGGAATAACACAATTCTCAATACGCCAGCAATTAAGCGATTTGGGAAGTTTTTCAGTAAATCATCCATCGCTTTTTCAGATTGATATAGACAATCTTCTACTGCCCATTTCACTAAAGGTAAATCCGCTTTTTGGCGACCTTCATCTTCATAACGTTTCAAGGTTGCCGATGCGAGATACAGGTGGCTTAAAATATCCCCCAGACGAGCAGAGATACGTTCACGGCGTTTTAAACTACCACCCAGAACGCCCATTGAAACATCCGACAATAAAGCTAAGTTAGCACTGTGGCGATTTAACATTTGATAGTAACGGCGAGTTTCATCTTTGGTTGGTGCACTACTACCACGACCATTCGTAAGACCTAGCCAGAAACTACGGCATTTGTTGCTAATAACATGCCCAATATGTCCAAAGACGGCTTTATCGAATTTATTCAGGTTATTGTCTTGAGCGGCGGCCATTTCATCAAGAACATATGGATGGCAACGAATCGCTCCTTGTCCAAAGATGATCATGCTGCGAGTTAAGATGTTGGCACCTTCTACCGTAATTGCGATAGGAGCCCCTTGATAGGATCTGGCCACGAAGTTAGAAGCACCTAAACAGATACCTTTACCGCCAGTAATGTCCATTGCATCAATGATGGAATGTTGGCCACGATGAGTACAGTGGTATTTGACAATAGCCGATAGAACAGCGGGTTTTTCACCGAGCATTATGCCCGAAGTGATTAAGGTTGCTGCGGCATCCATCAGGTAAGCATTACCTGCGATACGTGCTAGAGGCTCTTCAATTCCTTCCATCTTGCCAATCGGCAGCTTGAATTGGCGACGAATATAAGCGTAAGCACCCGTTGCTATAGCCACACTTTTCAGGCTACCTGTCGAGTTAGATGGCAGTGTAATTCCTCGTCCAATAGAGAGGCATTCCACCAGCATTCTCCAACCTTGCCCTGCCATTTGTGGTCCACCGATGATGTAATCGATAGGCACGAAAATATCATTTCCGCGAGTTGGACCATTCATAAACGGCACGTTCAGAGGGAAGTGGCGATGGCCAATTTCAACTCCTGGGGTATTGGTTGGGATCAAGGCGC
Organism: Providencia sp. PROV210; assembly: GCF_028479445.1. NCBI lineage: Bacteria > Pseudomonadati > Pseudomonadota > Gammaproteobacteria > Enterobacterales > Morganellaceae > Providencia > Providencia sp. PROV210. Next base: position 51,813 of record NZ_JAMPNQ010000007.1, on the reverse strand, counting down.
AGGTAATGCCGAGATTTTTTTCTCCACCCAGCAGCTTATCAGGGTCAGTTAATTTAAATGCCAGACCCAGTACAGTCGCTATTGGGGCAAGGGTAATATAGCGCTTATTCCATGTTAAACGCATGCCTAAGACTTGTTCACCCTGCCATTCTCCCATACAGACGACACCTGCATCTGGGATGGCACCAGCATCAGAACCCGCTTCAGGACTAGTCAGTGCAAAGCAGGGGATTTCTTCACCAGTAGCTAAGCCAGGCAAATAGCGTTTTTTCTGCTCATCAGTACCATAATGTTGCAGTAATTCACCCGGACCTAAGGAGTTTGGAACTCCAACGGTGATGGCTAGGATGCCAGAAACGCCCGCCAGCTTTTGTAATACTTGAGATTGGGCGTAAGCCGAAAACTCCAGCCCACCGTATTCTTTTTTGATGATCATGGCGAAAAAGCGATGATCTCGCAGGTATTGCCAGACTTCAGGGGTTAAATCTGCTAGTTCATGGGTGACTTCGAAATCATTCACCATGCCACAGACCGTTTCTACTGGACCATCGATAAAGGCTTGTTCTTCAGCAGTGAGTTGTGGTTTTGGATAATTGTGGAGTTTGTTCCAATTAGGAGCTCCACGGAACAGATCACCCTCCCACCACGTTGTTCCTGCGTCAATTGCTTCTTTTTCGGTTCTGGACATTGGCGGCATGACTTTTTGAAATAAGGTCATGGCTTTTGCTGAGAAAAGAGATTGGCGAACAGGGGTAAAGACAAATGGGAAAAGCACCAGAGCCACGGGTAATAATACCCAATAACTCCATATGTCGGCTGCGCCCATGACGGCTGTGTAGGCAAGTAATAATATTGTGCTGAGAATTAATGAGCTTTTGTGGTAGCTCAGCACGCCGATTAAGGCGATAAATAAAACGATACTGAGAAGGATCATAGTGAAACTCCTGTCTACTTGTAAGAGGTCTGACCTGTTGGTTTCTTTAATCTATATCCGTTAATAAACAATTATCAAGATGTTTACATCTTAATTACAACTTGGCTCACAAAATAATCAAGTCATACCGTGAATTATTGGGAATACCCGCAGTTTTGTATCGTCACAAATTGCCTAAATGTGTGGTTGATGGAGATTTCACCAAACTTGGCTGATACAACACAATCAGAAGTAGAAACAAAGTGTACCCTGTGCAACAATCGGGAAATCAAAGATTAATTACCTAGAAAGGCGTAATTATCTTCATCAAGTATTCGTTAAATTTAAGGGGAAACTCATGTACCAAGACTTGATCCGTGGTGAGCTGACGGAAGCTGCAGATACGCTATCCAATTTTTTAAGTGATGAAGCTAACCTGCAAGCTATCGAGAAAGCGGCAGTATTGCTGGCAGACTCTTTTAAAGCGGGCGGAAAAGTTCTCTCTTGCGGTAATGGTGGCTCCCATTGCGATGCGATGCATTTTGCAGAAGAGCTAACCGGTCGTTATCGTGAAAACCGTCCAGGTTATCCAGCAATAGCCATTTCTGATGTAAGCCATTTATCTTGCGTGAGTAATGACTTCGGTTATGAGTTTGTTTTTTCTCGTTTCATTGAAGCTGTTGGCCAAAAAGGGGATGTTTTATTAGGCATTTCAACGTCAGGAAATTCTGGCAATATCATCAAAGCAATCAGTGCAGCACGTGAAAAAGGTATGAAAGTCATTACGTTGACAGGTAAAGATGGTGGCAAGATGGCAGGTAGCGCTGATATTGAAATTCGCGTCCCTCATTTTGGTTATGCAGATCGTATTCAAGAGATTCATATCAAAGTGATCCATATCTTGATTCAATTAATTGAAAAAGAGATGGTTAAGTAACTTCTTTTGAGGCATCGGAGGCTTTAAATGTGCGAACTGCTTGGCATGAGTGCCAATGTACCCACAGATATTACTTTTAGTCTGAGTGGATTAATTTCCCGGGGTGGACAAACAGGTCCACATAAAGATGGCTGGGGAATTACGTTCTATGAAGGACTCGGGTGTCGTACATTTAAAGATCCTCAGCCAAGTTTTGTTTCTCCTGTGGCGCGGTTTGTGCAGGAATATCCAATCAAATCAGAATGCATAGTCGCACATATTCGTCAGGCAAATCGAGGCGATGTTTCTTTGGTCAATACGCACCCGTTTACTCGTGAGTTATGGGGGCGCAATTGGACATATGCCCATAATGGCCAGCTGAAAGGTTTTCGGTCATTGAAAACAGGTCATTATCGACCTATCGGTGAGACGGACAGTGAATGGGCGTTTTGTTGGATTTTGCATCAACTAAATCAAAAATATCCTCGAAAGCCGACAAATTGGCAATCAGTATTCCGGTTTATTGCGACTTTAGCTCAACAATTACGTGCAAAAGGCGTGTTTAATATGCTGCTATCCGATGGTGAGTATTTGATGGCATTCAGTTCAACGAAGCTTCACTGGATCACTCGAAAAGCCCCATTTGGTAAAGCAAAATTACTCGATCAAGATATCGAGATTGATTTCCAACAATGCACCACACCGAGTGACGTGGTGTCCGTGATCGCCACAACACCACTCACTGGAAATGAAACTTGGCAAAAAATAGAGCCTGGTGATTTTGTGCTATTTCACCGTGGTCAACGCATATTGTGACTTAGATCCCAATAACTGAGTCGGGCTTTCTGGCATGCTGTTAACATTATATTTACCTAATATCACAGAGACTTCGGCTGGTGTTTTTGTCCGCTCGAAGTAGTCATAAGCTGGCTGGAGTTGCTTCCAAAAAGCATAATGGCTGGAATTTCGGTAACGTAGCATATTCGTTTTAGTCATTCTAAAAGGATAGATGTTAACATCTATAATCGGCTGACCGTTTTGGAGTGCACGTTCGACGGTTTGGTAGATTTCTCCCATGGATTTATCTGTCATGGCATAGCATCCGGTCGATACACAGCTACCATGAATCATCAAATAATTACCGGTATACCCCTGCGCTTTATCAAAATCATTAGGAAAACCTAAGTTAATAGACCGGTAAAACTGGCTATTAGGGTTAAGTTGCTCGGCTGTAATCTGATAAAAACCTTCGGGGCTTTTTAGGTCGCCCTCTATTTTTTTTGGGCCCAGCCCACCAGAAAACTTACAGATTGGATAAGTTTTGACTAATTTAAACTTTCCGTCAGACGCTTTTTGGTAGAGCTCAAGCACACCTTCTTGTTTAAATATTTGAATAAATATCGATGATTTCTGTTCGATATTCGCCCTTTCATTAAGATTAATTAATGTTTCTTTATTTTGGGCGTTAACAGTCGAAGATAAAGCAAACAGTAAGCTAAGACTGAGAATTGTACGTATACGCATAATTAAGCCGAATTTTGAAAAATAAATTGTTTAAAAATAGTACATGTTAGGGATATTTTAGACGAAGGAAATAAAATTTAATATAGAAAGTTAATAATTCTGTCTGAATGTTTGTTGATTACAAAATAATCAACAATCGATAAAGATGAATGCATAGGTAGGTAATTACGAGTTGTTACAACATAATTTTAAATTATATTACGATTTGCTTGAGCTACGTCACTTCTATAACCGGACAGAGGGAGAGGGAACTGATAAAATTATCGACGGCAGAAGAAGATAAAGTGTAGCAATATTGTGAAATTTACTTACTCAAGTGGCGAAAGTAACTTGGGTTATTTTTATTATTGAGTCGCTATCATTCATTGCTGAATCGTTAGCTTAGGGTTTAACTGATAAACTTGTGCAGATCTTATGATTAAAATTAAAAAAGGCCTTAACCTTCCAATCGCAGGTGAGCCAGCCCAAGTGATAGAAGACGGCCCGAAAATTCAACACGTAGCGGTGCTAGGTGAAGAATATGTCGGGATGCGTCCTTCCATGCTGGTTAAAGAAGGTGAGCGTGTAAAAAAAGGACAGATTCTTTTTGAAGATAAAAAGAATCCTGGAGTGGTATTTACTAGCCCTGCCTGTGGCAAAATTGTTGCCATTCATCGTGGTGAGCGTCGTGTTCTTCAGTCTGTTGTCATCGAAATTGATGGCGATGAACAAGAGACTTTTGAATCTTATGCAGCAGACCAGCTTTCAACGTTGACTAAAGAGCAGGTTGAACAAAATCTTTTAAGATCAGGTTTATGGACAGCTTTAAGAACGCGCCCATTTAGTCGTTCTCCAGAGCCTGGTTCATCCCCAGCTGCGATTTTTGTGACTGCAATGGATACGAACCCGCTTTCCGCAGATCCAACAATAATCATTGGTGAAAATTCGCAAGCTTTTAACGACGGTTTGGTGGTTCTGAGTCGTTTAACCGAAGGCAAAGTTCATGTTTGCCATGGTGCTGGTGAAATCCCAAAACAAGCAGCCAACTCACAAATTGTTTATACGCAATTTGCGGGACCACATCCTGCTGGGTTAGCTGGTACTCACATTCATTTTCTTGAGCCAGTTAGTCTCAAAAAAAGAGTGTGGAGCCTAAATTATCAAGACGTGATTGCGATAGGTAAGTTATTTACCACCGGTCATTTATATACTGATCGAGTTATTGCAGTTGCGGGACCTCAAGTCGAAAAACCGCGTCTGTTACGAACCCGTCTAGGCGCAGATATTTATGAATTAACTAAAGGGCAGCTTAAAGCCGGAGAAAACCGTTTAATTTCGGGGTCTGTGCTTTGGGGTGTGACCTGTGATGAGGCTCATCACTATCTTGGTCGTTTTCATAACCAAGTTTCTGTCTTAGCAGAAGGCCGTGATAAAGAATTGTTTGGCTGGATTATGCCGGGGGTGAATAAATTTACCATCACTCGTACAACCATCGGTCATTTTCTGAAAAATAAACGATTTAACTTCACGACAACCATGAATGGTGGCGAACGTTCCATGGTTCCAATTGGTAACTATGAGCGTGTTATGCCACTCGATATCATGATTACGCACTTATTACGTGATCTACTCGCGGGCGATACAGATACTTCTCAAGAGTTGGGCTGTCTGGAACTTGATGAAGAAGATTTAGGTCTGTGTACATATGTGTGCCCAGCTAAGTATGAATATGGTCCAGTGCTGCGTGATGTTCTGACCAAGATTGAGCTAGAAGGGTAATTCCATGGGTCTGAAAAATTTATTTGAAAAATATGAGCACCATTTTGAACCCGGTGGAAAGTTAGTCAAACTCTATCCATTGTATGAAGCTGTTGTGACAGTTTTTTATACTCCGGGCACCGTCACAAAAGGTCGTTCACACGTTCGAGACACAATAGATCTCAAGCGCATGATGATTTTAGTCTGGCTTGCGGTTTTCCCAGCTATGTTCTGGGGAATGTATAATGTCGGAAACCAAGCTATTCCTGCGCTGTACCACTTGTATAGCGGTGCAGAATTGCAGCAAGTACTGGCGAGTGATTGGCACTACAGTCTGGCGCAATTATTAGGGGCTTCATTAACTCCTGATGCGGGCTGGGGCAGTAAAATGTTGCTGGGAGCCGTTTACTTCCTACCGATTTATTTAGTGGTATTCCTTGTCGGTGGATTCTGGGAAGTATTGTTCGCGATGATCCGTGGTCATGAGATCAACGAAGGTTTCTTTATCTCCTCTATCTTATTTGCCCTGATTGTCCCGCCAACCATTCCATTGTGGCAGGCAGCACTCGGTATCACCTTTGGTGTGGTTGTGGCAAAAGAGATTTTTGGTGGTACAGGGCGTAACTTCCTTAACCCTGCATTAGCGGGTCGTGCTTTCTTATTCTTTGCTTACCCAGCGCAGATTTCGGGTGACTTAGTTTGGACTGCGGCTGATGGTTTCTCTGGTGCAACTCCGTTATCCCAATGGGGTGCTGGTGGTCAAAGTGCACTGGTGAATACCATTACCGGTGAACCGATCACTTGGATGCAAGCTTTCCTAGGAAACATGCCGGGCTCAATTGGTGAAGTTTCCACACTGATGATTTTCATTGGTGGTGCATTCATCATCTTTTTCCGTATTGCCTCATGGCGTATTGTTGCCGGTGTGATGTTGGGCATGATTGCCATGTCTTACCTGTTCAACTTTATTGGTTCAGATACTAACCCACTATTTGCAATGCAATGGTGGTGGCACATGGTATTAGGTGGCTTTGCTTTCGGTATGATCTTTATGGCGACAGACCCAGTTTCAGCTTCCTTTACTGATAAAGGTAAGTGGGCATACGGGATTCTGATCGGTGTAATGTGCGTACTTGTTAGGGTTGTAAACCCTGCATATCCAGAAGGAATGATGCTAGCAATCCTATTCGCCAACCTGTTTGCTCCTCTGTTTGACTATATGGTCGTTCAAGCAAATATTAAACGGAGAAAAGCCCGTGGCTAATGATAAACCAGTAAATAAAGATGGCATTGGCAGAACCTTTATTGTTGTTTTTATTCTCTGCTTAGTGTGTTCCATCATCGTTGCCGGTGCTGCCGTCGGTCTCAAACCGAAGCAGCAAGAGCAAATTATGTTAGATGCTCAGCGTAATATTTTAAGTGTTGCGGGTTTACTCGAGCCTAAAATGAGCGCTGAAGCAATTCAGAAAACCTACAGTGAGCGTATCGAACCAAAACTGTTGAATTTCAAAACTAACGAATTATCCGATAGCATTGGTCGCTACGACTTAAACAGTGAATTACGCAGTGATGAAACCAGTATTGCTCTGTCTCCAGCAGAAGATATTGCCAAAATACGTCGCCGCGTAAATAGTGCTGAAATCTATCTGGTAAAAGATGAACAGGGAAAAGTTTCCCAAATTATCTTACCTGTTTATGGTTCCGGTTTATGGTCAGTGATGTACGCTTTTATCGCCGTTGATATTGATGGTGTGACCTCTCGTGGTATTACTTACTATTCACATGGTGAAACTCCAGGTCTAGGTGGCGAAGTCGATAATCCACAATGGAAAGCTCAGTGGCCAGGTAAAAAACTGTTTAATGAGCAGGGTGTTCCTGCAATTAAAATCGTGCGTAGCGGTGCTACCGATAGCCCTTATGGTATCGATGGCCTTTCAGGTGCAACACTGACATCAAACGGGATTCAACATATGTTTGATTTCTGGTTAGGTGATAACGGTTTTGGTCCGTTCCTGAAAAAAGTTCGTGAAGGAGCGCTGAATAATGGCTGATTCTAAAGAAGTAAAACGCGTCCTACTTGGACCATTGTTCGATAATAACCCAATTGCATTGCAGGTTTTGGGGGTATGCTCGGCATTAGCCGTCACCACCAAACTTGAAACGGCACTGGTTATGACTATCGCTGTAACCTTAGTCACAGCGTTCTCTAACTTTTTTATCTCATTAATTAGAAATTACATCCCAAGCAGTGTTCGTATTATTGTTCAAATGGCAATTATTGCATCGTTAGTAATTGTTGTTGACCAAATCTTACGTGCCTATGCCTATGAAATTTCAAAACAGCTTTCGGTATTCGTTGGCTTAATTATTACCAACTGTATCGTTATGGGACGTGCTGAAGCATATGCGATGAAAGCACCTCCAATTGAAAGTTTTATGGATGGTATCGGTAATGGTCTTGGGTATGGTGTGATCCTAGTACTGGTTGGCTTCCTTCGTGAGCTGTTCGGTTCTGGTAAACTGTTTGGTATCACGGTATTTGAATCACTGCAAAATGGTGGTTGGTACATGCCAAATGGCTTATTCCTGTTAGCGCCAAGTGCATTCTTTATCATTGGTATGCTGATTTGGGGTTTACGTACTCTGAAACCAGCTCAGATAGAGAAGGATTAAGAGTATGGAACATTATATTAGTTTATTTGTTAAAGCCATTTTCATTGAAAACATGGCATTAGCCTTCTTCTTAGGAATGTGTACATTCCTTGCAGTATCGAAGAATGTAAAAACTGCGTTTGGACTGGGTATTGCCGTTACTGTTGTTTTAGGTATTTCTGTTCCTGCCAATAACCTCGTATACAACCTAGTGTTGCGTGATGGGGCTTTGGTTGAAGGTGTGGATTTATCATTCCTAAACTTCATTACCTTTATCGGTGTGATTGCTGCATTAGTTCAAATTCTGGAAATGATTTTGGATCGTTACTTCCCATCACTGTATAACGCACTAGGGATCTTCTTACCGTTGATCACCGTTAACTGCGCAATCTTTGGTGGTGTATCTTTCATGGCTCAGCGCGACTATAACTTTACGGAATCCATCGTTTATGGTTTTGGTTCCGGTATAGGTTGGATGTTGGCTATCGTCTTAATGGCGGCTATCCGTGAAAAAATGAAGTATTCAGACATTCCAGCGGGTCTAAAAGGGTTAGGTATCACCTTTGTTACGACCGGTTTGATGGCATTGGGCTTTATGTCCTTCTCCGGTGTGCAGCTATAAAGGCGAGAAGAATTCATGGATATTATTATTCTAGGCGTAGTTATGTTCACCCTGATTGTCTTGGCTTTGACAGGTCTGATCCTGTTTGCAAAGTCCAAGTTGGTCAATACAGGGAACATTAAAGTTGAAGTCAACGGCGATCCTGATAAGAGCTTTGATGCTCCAGCAGGCGATAAGCTGTTAGGTATGTTAGCAAACCAAGGTATCTTTGTTTCTTCTGCCTGTGGTGGCGGTGGTTCATGTGGTCAGTGCCGTGTGAAAATCAAAGAGGGCGGTGGTGACATCCTGCCAACTGAGCTTTCTCACATCAATAAACGTGAAGCGAAAGAAGGTTGCCGTCTGGCGTGCCAGGTTAACGTAAAACAAGACCTTAAGATTGAATTACCTGAAGAAATTTTCGGCGTGAAAAAATGGGAATGCGAAGTTATCTCCAATGATAACAAAGCGACGTTCATTAAAGAGCTGAAGTTAAAAATTCCTGAGGGAGAAGTGGTTCCATTCCGTGCGGGTGGTTTTATTCAGATTGAATGTCCTCCTCATGTGGTGAAGTACTCAGACTTTGATGTACCTGAGGAATACCGTGAAGATTGGGATAAATTCAACCTGTTTCGCTATGTTTCTGATGTTAAAGAAGAAACAGTTCGTGCTTACTCGATGGCTAACTACCCTGATGAGCACGGTATTATCATGCTCAACGTGCGTATTGCAACGCCACCTCCGCGCAATCCTGATGTACCACCGGGAATTATGTCATCTTACATTTGGTCATTAAAGCCGGGTGATAAAGTGACAATTTCGGGTCCATTCGGTGAATTCTTCGCGAAAGATACGGATGCAGAAATGATCTTCATCGGTGGTGGTGCGGGTATGGCTCCAATGCGTTCTCACATTTTCGACCAGCTACGCCGTTTGAATTCTAAACGTAAGATTAGTTTCTGGTACGGTGCGCGTTCAAAACGTGAAATGTTCTATGTGGAAGATTTCGATCAGTTAGCTGCAGAGCATGATAACTTTACATGGAATGTTGCCCTTTCTGATGCTTTACCGGAAGATAATTGGGATGGATACACAGGGTTTATTCACAATGTCCTGTATGAAAACTATCTCAAAGATCACCCAGCACCAGAAGACTGTGAGTTCTACATGTGTGGGCCTCCAGTGATGAATGCCGCGGTCATCAAGATGCTGAAAGATCTGGGTGTTGAAGACGAAAATATTTTACTGGATGATTTCGGTGGTTAATAAATAGGCCGAAACTATTCACCAAGCGCCCAGGTTACTGGGCGCTAATTGACTGTAAAGAGGAAAAAAACGGTTTTTTCCTCTTTTTGGTTGTAAACTTAAATAACCAAACTGGTATTTCTATTTTTAAACGTGAGTATTCTCTAGGTTTGTGACATGTTGAGTTTTTTGGAAGTCTCAGCACCTCTCTAGTGGCGCTTACAATTAACGCTGAGAAAATTTATGCTAAACAGAAAAGTAATTGCCCCTGTGCTGTTATTCGCAGCCACTCTCTTTCTTGCAGCCTGTGGTGGACCTGAGCAACAAAATCTTCAGGGACAAACCATGGGTACCTATTATTCTGTTAAATATGTAACTGACTCTTCAGAGCCGACACCTGAAGTGATTCAAACTGAAATTGATAAACGTTTGGAAGAAGTTAATGACCAAATGTCTACTTATCGTCCGGGCTCGGAATTAAGTCGCTTTAATCAATCTACTGAAGTGAATGTTCCTTTCCCGGTCTCTGCGGCAACAGCAAAAGTTGTTAGCAAAGCGATTGAAATTAACAAATTAACGGATGGTTCATTAGATGTGACTGTTGGGCCTCTGGTTAATCTTTGGGGATTTGGTCCTGAAGGTCGAGTGACTAAAGCTCCGACAGACGAAGATTTGGCTAAACGTCGTGCATGGATAGGTATTGATAAGCTTGCAGTACAAGATAACAACCTGATTAAAACTATCCCTGAGCTTTATGTCGATCTCTCTTCCATCGCAAAAGGCTATGGTGTTGATGTCGTTGCTGAGTACTTGGAATCTCTTAATATTAATAATTATATGGTTGATATTGGTGGTGAGGTCCGAACTAAAGGTAAGAATGGTAAGGATGCTCCATGGCGTATCGCGATTGAAAAACCGGCAACGGATGGTGTGAGCCAAACTGCTCAAGAAATTATCGAACCGGGTGATTTATCTATCGCGACTTCGGGTGATTATCGTAATTATTTTGAGCAAGATGGTGTGCATTTTTCTCATACTATCGACCCTAAAACAGGTAAACCTATTTCTCATAAGCTAGTTTCTATTACTGTACTGGCTGACGATTGCATGACGGCTGATGGTTTATCGACAGGTTTGAATGTACTGGGTCCTGAAGCTGGTCTAGCACTAGCAGAAAAAATGAATGTTCCTGTTTTTATGATAGTGAAGACAGATAAAGGTTTCGAAGAGCGTTACACTAAGGCATTCGAACCATTTTTACAGAAGAAGCAGTAAATAGGAGAATAAAGGAATGCTGAATGTTTTTCTGGCAACCTTTGCCTTATTTTTGTTGGCATTTTTGGGTATGTCTCTTGGATACATTATTAAGCGTAAAAGTATTCAAGGAAGCTGCGGTGGTTTAAGCAGTATTGGTGTTGAAAAGGTTTGTGACTGCCCTGAGCCTTGTGATGCCCGTAAAAAACGTATGGCACGTGAAGAAGCCCGTAAAAAAATGTTAGAGAAAAATCGAATTATTTGATTTTTAAACTGACTATTTTATCTTCAGCCTTAGTCATGATGGATATCATCTGACTAAGGTTTTTTGTTATAAAAGAAAGTGCATTTTTGTGTGAAAAAGCTCGGTGACTAAAACAACATTTTTACTACTTAGATTCATCAGACTACAAATAATTCAGTTGAGCAGGAGCTTGATGCCGGGAATGCTGCATATAAACGTTTAGATTCACCATTAATACCCAATATGACTTGATGATTATCTTCAGGCTTTATTTGGCAGGTAAAGTTAACGGAAGATCTCCAGTGCTTACCAGACTGGGTAACAAATTCAACTATCCAGTGATGGGGATCTTCAACGCGATAAAAAAAGGATAATGCATCAGGGGTAGTAGACAGATTTTTTACATTATATAGGTACATACCTTGAACAGGAGAATGCAAATCTGAAATATCATGAATGATTCTAACCTTATTTAAGTCTTCTCCCCAAAAATTTTCAAATGTTATATGGCAACGTTCGATTGTCATTTTATTTCCTCTCGTTGCTATGGTTAAATTAATTGCATTTTTTTAGAGCATGAAATAGAGACAGGGTAATTAACAAATAAGCTCTTCACGTTACCATTAAAACTAATTTTGACTTTACCATTATCTCGTTCATTAATTTTACATGATAAAAAATCGCCACTATCCCAAGTTTCTCCACTCTTCGTTATGATTTTCCCTTTCCAATTGCTCATTTCTGTGACAGAAAATTGAAATTCAAATATATCAGTAAGTATTTGTTTATCTTTTAAATTATAAGAAATAAATGCACTTTCATACTCATTTGCATTATTTTGAAAAATAATTTCTACTTTTTTTATATCTTCATTCCACATGTTCTCAATTGATAAGATACCTTTTGACATAGCCAAATTTTTTCCTCTGTGAATATTTGGATTTTAAATATCATGGCATTTTAAATTGATAGTGTAATTAATATTGAATGTTATTGATTAATGAAAAGAGAGGGGCTAATAGAAATAAATTAAGCTACTTAAAATGGACATCATATGGTGCCAAATAAGTAGCTTAAAAATAAGATTACTTTTTAAAGGCTTTAGGGGAATCAACCATCACCGCATCAGCGCCAATATCTTTAGCAAGCTGGTAGTCACTTTCATTATTTACGCCAAAGACAATAATATAAGCGTTACCATTTTTTCTAAAGCAATCAATCGCTTCTTTATCCCACGATAAAGTCGCAGGAGAGCGGGCTTCACCTAACGTATATTTCTCGACAACTTCGACTTTGCGATGTAGTTCAAAGCCATACCAACGAGTTGCTGATTTATCATTTTCTACCGAGCATTGGTGGCTCATTACGCTATTGGCTAACATAGTGCGAGTTTCATCGCGACTTTCAAAGAGCTGAGTTTGGGATGAAAGCGGTTTCAGTGCTTTCAAAAATGAATCATTAGTGGAATAGAAACGTACCTGATTAAAAGCTTTAGTCTTGTTTAACAACGCTAGAATTGCTTGAGCTTGAGTTTCTGGGTTCGCATCGGGGGACTTTAAATCAATATAAAAAGTCGTGTCAGGATATTGGGATAATACGTTTTCTAATGTAGTAATCGTGGTTTGGCGAGCAGGTAATTTCGCGTTATTCTTTTGATTAAACTTATAGGCCGCATTAATTTGGCTCAGCTGTTTAGCGGTGTAATTTGAAACCATACCGTTCTTATCTGTTAGTGCATCTAAATCACTTGGGCGATAAAGCACCAGCTGATTATCTTGGCTTAATTGAACCGTTAACCAAATCGCATCGGCATTATTTTTCTTTGCTAACTCGATAGCATAGAGGGTGTTTTCTGGCGCATCTGCTGTTCCTGCACGATGGGCAACAATGTGTGGTGTTAAGGCAAAGGCTGATTGGCTAGCCAAAAGTAGTAATCCGATAACAGTAGATTTTTTGAATATTGATGTTGATATCATTGGCATGTGTATTATCCATAAAAATAGTGAATTCAAGAAACTAGAGAGAAATTAAATGAATACCTGTTTTAATGTTTTTAGTAGACTTTGTAAGTAGCGAGCCGGCAAATTAGGAGTAACTTTGAGTATTTAGGCTCATTAGCAGTGTCTCAGAAATTTATTTCAATCAGATGAATAAGTTGTGAGTGGAAGTTGTGTTATTACATTTATAATTATTGTCATCTTCAAAATGGTATTTTCAGAACTCATTGCATGGCTAATAAAATAACTGTATATTTAAACAGTTATTTTTGGTGGGTAGGGCATCTATCATGCGTAAAATTATTCATATTGATATGGACTGCTTTTTTGCTGCGATAGAAATGCGTGATAATCCTGAGCTGCGCCATGTTCCCCTTGCTGTAGGTGGGAGTGCAGATCGTCGAGGTGTGATTAGTACAGCAAACTATGAAGCGCGTCGTTATGGGGTGCATAGTGCTATGTCTACGGGAATGGCTCTAAAGCTTTGTCCTCATCTTAAAGTAGTGCCCGGTAGAATGGCGGTTTATAAAGAAACCTCGATTCATATTCGTCAAATATTTTCCCGTTATACAGATTTAATCGAACCGCTATCTTTGGATGAAGCCTATTTAGATGTGACGGATTGTTTACAGCTTCATGGCTCGGCCACATTAATTGCCGAGGCAATCCGTCAACAAATATTTGATGAGCTACAACTCACTGCATCAGCAGGAATAGCGCCAATTAAGTTTCTAGCTAAAATTGCATCGGATTTGAATAAGCCCAATGGACAATATGTTATTACTCCTCAAGAGCTACCTTCATTTGTTGCTTCTCTTCCCTTAAAGAAAATCCCAGGGGTGGGGAAAGTCACAGCTCAAAAACTCGCGGATATGGGGCTATTAACCTGCGCAGATGTGCAAAAGTATGACATGTTGTCGTTGATTAAAAGTATGGGGAAATTTGGTCAGGCTCTATGGGAGCGCAGCCATGGCGTTGATGATCGCCCTATTAATCCAGAAAGGATTCGTAAATCTGTGGGGGTTGAGCGTACATTAGCAAAAGATATTCATCATTGGGAAGAGTGTTTGCCACTATTAGATACCTTGTACGATGAGCTCTATTTTCGCTTAGAAAAAATTAAGCCAGACCTGCGAATTGCTCGGCAAGGCGTAAAGTTGAAATTTGAAGATTTTCAACAAACGACCCAGGAACATGTGTATCCCATCATTAATAAACAAGATCTCATTCAGTTAGCAAAACAGGCTTGGGACAATAGGCGATTAGGGCGAGGTGTCAGGCTGGTTGGCTTACATGTATCGCTTCAGAATCCTCAGTTAGAGAGACAGCTGTCTTTGATATTGTGAACAAAAAATGGGGTCATATGCCGATGACCCCAAATTTCGTTGAATACGGGTTAGTTTTTAACGGGGATCGCTTTGAGGATCGCGGTTAACAACGTCCAGTATTGACCTACGCTTTCGATATGTACACGTTCGTCTGGTGAGTGAGCACCGCGGATAGTTGGTCCAATAGAAACCATGTCCATTAGTGGGTAAGGTTTTTTGAACAAACCACACTCAAGACCCGCATGGATAACCATGATATTGGGTGTTTTACCGAACAATTTTTGGTAAGTATCACTCACAATATGCATGACTGGCGAGTCAGCATCTGGCTGCCATCCAGGGTATCCACCTTCTGCGCGGAACTGAGCTTTTGCTAACTTACTTAAAGAGGTCAGCATGTTCACAACGTAGTTTTTACCTGTATCGATCAGGGAACGAACTAAGAAGATCACTTCAGCTTTATCTTCCGTCATTTTCACGACGCCTTCATTCAGCGAAGTTTCTACAACCCCTTTGACAACATCACTCATACGGATTACGCCGCTTGGTGCTGAGTTTAGGAAGAAAACCAAACGTTGTTGGCAATCATCAGTTAGTGCTTTTAACGCACTGGAAGTTTCTTCTAAAACTAAAACTAAGTTAGGTTCTACAGCAGCCAATTCATTTTTCAGAATACCTTCGTAGCGAGTTCTTAATGCCGTTAATTCAGCAACTTTATCCGCTGGTACTGCAATGGTAGCATGACCTTCACGAGGGATAGCATTACGCAGAGTACCGCCAGTGAATTCCAACAGTTTTAAGTTTAATTCTTCAGCATGACCAGCTAAGAAACGAGCTAATAGCTTGTTAGCGTTTCCTAAACCTAAGTGAATATCTCCACCAGAGTGACCACCTTTGAGTCCTTTTAACGTCATGGTGAACGTTTTATAACCTTGAGGTAAAGCTTCACGGGTTAAATCAAATGTTGCAGTGAAGTCTACGCCACCCGCACAACCCATGTAGATCTCGCCTTCTTCTTCTGAGTCAGTATTGATTAGAATATCAGCTTGTAGCCAGTTAGGTTGTAAGCCAAAAGCACCGTCCATTCCGGTTTCTTCTGTCATGGTTAGTAAGACTTCCAGTGGACCATGTTCAACGCTTTCATCAGCTAATACGGCAATCGCTGATGCCATACCGATACCATTATCCGCACCTAAAGTTGTACCTTCCGCAGTCACCCACTCGCCGTTGATATAAGGACGGATAGGATCTTTAGTAAAGTCGTGTTCAGTGTCGTTATTTTTCTGTGGCACCATATCTAAGTGAGCTTGCAATACAACTGGCTTGCGGTTTTCATAGCCTGGAGTTGCTGGCTTACGAATTAGAATATTTCCAACTTGGTCACGCTCAACGTGAAGACCTTTACCTTGTGACCACTCAATAATATGAGCAGCTAAGGCTTCTTCGTGTTTAGAAGGGTGAGGGATGGAACAGATTTTAGCGAAAATATCCCACAGCGGTTGTGGTTTTAGTGTAGCGAGTTGTGACACTGTTTTCTCCTTAGATCTTTTTCCCCGCCATATTTCAAGCTGTAGAGTTTACGAACACCCAAACAATCAACTGGCGAAGTTCACGGTTGAATTTTGTATTGTACTTAAGTGTGAAAACTCAAGTTTTAAGCGGTTTTATGTATTGAATCAGCATACCACTTTCTATCGAATAATGGAGAGTGCTAATAAGAATAATTCATTCTGAGGGATGGTTTTGCTGGTTTTTCCTGCGTCGAATCACTATAATCTCGCGCAACCTTTTTTCCGCAAGACACATTTCTGTTTTACTCAAGTCGGGACCCGAATTTTATGAGCGAAAAATATGTCGTAACGTGGGATATGTTGCAAATACATGCCCGTAAACTCGCACAACGTTTATTACCAGCAAAACAATGGACTGGCATCATCGCAGTAAGCCGTGGTGGTTTAGTCCCAGGCGCATTATTGGCGCGTGAGCTGGGTATTCGTCATGTTGACACCGTTTGTATCTCTAGCTACGACCATAATAATCAGCGCGAAATGCAAGTGATTAAGCGTGCAGAAGGTGATGGTGAAGGCTTTATCGTTATCGATGATTTAGTTGATACTGGCGGTACGGCACAAGCGATTCGAGATATGTATCCGAAAGCTCATTTTGTCACCATCTTTGCTAAACCAGCAGGTCGTCCATTAGTTGATGACTATGTGGTTGATATTCCACAAAACACATGGATTGAACAGCCTTGGGATATGGGGGTTGTTTTCATTGAGCCTCTGTGTGAACAAGATAAATAATCTGGTTGTGTTGTTCAAAGATTAGTGAGTGTTTATTTATGATAAACAACACATTAATACCTAAATGATTTGAACAAAACACGATATGATATAGGGGAGTGCAAATGCACTCCCCTTTGTTTTTTATGTGGCAGATTGATTGGTAAGATTAGGGAAGCAAAATGACTCAACAAAATTTATCCGAAAAACTGTTTAAACCTAGAGTTAGACAAGTCGAAACCTCGACATTAGTTTCCTATTCCTCCCATACACTGTCGCAATTCAAAGACCATAGTGTATTAAGTGGCTCCCAGCACACCCATTGGTATCGCATGATTAACCGTCTTCTATGGATTTGGCGTGGAATTGATGCCATTGAAATTGAAGAGGTTCTCAGCCGGATAGCGGTGGCTGATGCAAAACGTAGCAGTGATGAGTGGTTAGATACCATCATTGGTAATCGCCGAGGTAATTGGTGTTTTGAATGGTCAACGCAAGCAATGCATTGGCAGCAAAAAGCATTGAAATATGAAAAAGGTGATAAAGCGAGTGAAGCTTGGTTACACGCTGCTAATTTATATAGTATTGCCGCCTATCCATTTATTAAAGGGGATGAGCTAGCAGACCAAGCCATATTACTCGCTTGCAAAGCATACGATAGCGCTGCGAAATTCTCTGACTATCAGCTCAAGAAAATTGCATTCAAGGTTGATGGGGGAAAAGAAGTTTGTGGTTTCCTACATATTCCATCTGGAGTGCAAGGGCCATACCCTACCGTCATGGTTTGTGGGATGCTTGATAGCTTACAGATTGACTATAGCCGCTATTTTCGTGACTATTTAGAACCTCTGGGTATCGCAATGTTAACATTGGATATGCCATCTATTGGTTATTCTATTAAGTACAATCTATCCCAAGAAACCAGTACTCTGCATGAGCAGATCGTTCGCCAGCTCGACACTATCCCATGGATTGACCATACACGGTTTGGGATAACGGGAATTCGGTTTGGAGCGAATATTGCTATCAGGTTGGCATATATGTGCCCTGATAAAATTAAAGCAGTGGCAACCATTGGCCCTATTGTTCATAGTTTATTACACGAAGAAAAATACCAAAAAAATATCCCTCGTATGGTTTTGGATGTTTTTGCGAGTCGATTAGGCATTTTTCAAGTTGATGGGCAATCATTACGCCATGAGCTAAGTTGCTATTCGTTAAAAACTCAAGGTCTATTAGGGCGTCGTAATCGAGTACCTATGATGTCCGTTTGTTTCAAAGATGATCCTTATAGCCCGAAAGCTGATTCTGATTTAATTATTCGATCATCTATGGATAGTCATTTATTAGTATTGCCTAATAGCCCTGTTTTCGAGGCTTTCGAGCGTTCTATGTCTGAAACGACAAAATGGTTAGAAAGTAAAATATTATAATTCTATTGAATAACTTGCTTATTTTTTAACATTTGTTAAAAAGGGATCTTCCCAAGAAGGAGATCCTTAATATGGCTTTACCGACTGATTACTCGAATGGAAAATATTTAAAGAAATTTGCTGCAATAGGTCCTTATTTACGAGAGAAACAATCTCTTAAAGATTGCTATTTTTTCGATAGTCTCGTGGTTTGTGTGAATGCGAATATCGCACCAGAGAAACGTGAGTTTTGGGGGTGGTGGTTAGAGTTGGTATCTACCCATGAAGGATTTGAATTCGCCTATCATCTTGGGATGTATGATAATCAGGGAAATTGGCAGGCAAAAACGCTAAAGAATTCAGAGACAACGAAAGCCGTAGAAAAAAATCTCGTTTCGTTTCATAAAAGTCTTTCTCAAAGATTATCAGAGCTTGAATTAACCTTATACCCATCCCCTTTAATGACAGAATTAAAACTGGAATTAAGCGCATAAAATTGTTTTAAGCCAACTTTTGTTTAATTTTGCGTTATGCCTGTTGGCATAACGCGCTTCTCCTGATAAAACTGATAGCTACGTTGTATTTATTAATCCTAATGGCAGAAAAATGATGAAAAATAGCCAAACGCTAGTGGTTAAACTTGGCACTAGTGTATTAACAGGGGGCTCACGTCGTTTAAATCAAGCTCATATTGTTGAGCTGGTAAGACAGTGTGCGCAGCAGTATGAAAAAGGTCACCGTATTATTATTGTCACCTCTGGCGCCATTGCTGCTGGTCGTGAACATCTTAATTACCCCGAATTGCCGGCTACCATTGCATCTAAGCAGTTGCTAGCGGCGGTCGGTCAAAGTCGTTTGATCCAACTATGGGAACGGCTATTTTCCATTTATGGAATTCATATCGGCCAAATGTTATTAACTCGCGCTGATTTAGAAGACCGTGAACGTTTTTTGAATGCTAGAGACACACTTCAAGCTTTGTTAGATAACGGGATTATTCCTGTTATTAACGAAAATGATGCGGTTGCAACAGCAGAAATCAAAGTTGGAGATAATGACAACTTATCTGCTTTAGCCGCTATCCTTGGGGATGCAGATAAATTGTTATTACTGACAGATATCGAAGGCCTGTATGATGCAGATCCTCGCAGTAATCCGGATGCGAAACTCATTCCAGAAGTACATGGTATCAATGATGATTTACGCCGGATGGCTGGGGATAGCGTCACTGGATTAGGAACGGGGGGGATGGCAACTAAACTACAAGCTGCAGATGTGGCGGGTAGAGCCGGGATTGATGTCATTATTGCTGCGGGCAATAAACCCGATGTGATCAACTCAGTGATCGAAAATATTCCTGTAGGCACACGTTTTTATGGGCAGAAAAACCCAATGGAAAATCGTAAGCGTTGGATTTTTGGTGCACCAGCTGCAGGAGATATCTATATTGATGATGGGGCGCAACTGGCTATCGTAGAAAAAGGTAGTTCGTTATTGCCAAAAGGCATAAAAAAAATCGAGGGTGATTTTTCTCGTGGTGCAGTAATCCGTATTCGCAATATGGCAGGTAAAGATCTAGCCCACGGAGTGAGTCACTATAATAGTGATGCATTAAGGATGATTGCTGGTCATCACTCTCAAGAAATTAGTAAAATCCTTGGCTATGAACACGGTTCTGTCGCGGTTCATCGCGACGATATGATAGTGAGTTAATTATGTTAGAGAAAATGGGTAAAGCGGCGCGTACTGCGTCATGGCAACTGGCTCAACTAAATACAAAACAAAAAAATACAGCACTTGAGCAAATTGCGGATCTGTTAGAACAAGAAAGTGCGGTGATCCTAGCGGCTAACCAACAAGATATGGCTCAAGCTAAACAAAGTGGCATGAGTGAGGCTTTACAAGACCGTTTACTGCTAACTGAAGCTCGTCTAAAAAACATTGCTGATGATGTCAGAAAAGTGTGCCAATTAGCCGATCCGGTTGGTCAGGTATTGGATGGTAGCGAGCTTGACAGTGGCTTGAGTTTACAACGTCGTCGTGTACCTCTTGGGGTTATTGGCGTGATTTATGAGGCACGTCCTAATGTCACTGTCGATGTGGCATCCCTATGCTTAAAAACGGGAAATGCCGTGATCCTCAGAGGCGGTAAAGAAACACATAATACCAATCTTGCCGTGGTAAATGTTATTCAGCAAGCATTAAAAAACAGTGGGTTACCTGCTGATGCAGTTCAGGCAATCAATAATCCAGATCGTGAGTTAGTCACACAGTTGCTCAAACTGGATCGTTATGTTGATATGCTTATTCCGCGTGGGGGCGCTGGTTTACATAAACTGTGCCGTGAACAATCGACTATTCCTGTAATCACAGGAGGAATCGGTGTTTGTCATACCTTTGTGGATGAATCTATTGATTTTGATAAAGCACTCAGTGTGATTACCAATGCAAAAGTTCAGCGCCCAAGCGCATGTAACTCGCTTGAAACGCTTTTAGTGCATGAAAACATTGCTGCAGATTTCTTACCTCGCTTGAGTGAAAAAATGGCACAACAGAAAGTGACGTTACATGCGAGCGAGAAAGCCATGCCATTTCTTGAAAAAGGTGCAGCAAAAGTTGTGCCTGTAAAAGCTGAAGAATTGGTTGATGAATGGCTGTCACTGGATCTGAATGTAGAAATTGTTTCAGGTATCGATGAAGCAATTGATCATATTCGCCAATATGGTACTGCGCATTCAGATGCAATTTTGACAGAGTCTATTTCTCTAGCAGACGATTTTGTTAAACGTGTGGATTCAGCGGCAGTGTATGTCAATGCGAGCACTCGCTTTACTGATGGTGGTCAATTTGGATTGGGCGCGGAAGTAGCCGTAAGTACTCAAAAATTACATTCTCGCGGGCCTATGGGTCTGGATGCACTGACTACCTATAAATGGATTGGTTATGGCGATTTTTTAAGTCGACCTTAATTGAGACATGATAATTGTAAGCCACACAGTGTTGTGGCTTTATTTTTTATATTGTTTGCCATTTTGGCTTACCTTCAAGAAGCATGAGTGCAGCTAATTTATAATAGTAATCATGATAATGGGATGATATCGATGTTTTACATTATTGGTCCAAGAGGCTCGGGAAAAACAACAATTGGTAAAAGACTCGCAGAAAAAACGGGATACCAATTTATTGATACAGACAAATGTATTGTTGAACAAGCGGGAATGAGTATTGCTGAAATTGTTGAACAGCACGGATGGGATTATTTTCGCCATCTTGAAAGCGATGTTTTGAAATCAATTCAATCTCAAGATGCGATTGTTTCTACAGGTGGCGGAATTATTTTGGCTCCTGAAAACCAGCAAGTGATGCGTGATAATGGTGTCGTTATTTATTTGCATTCGACGCCAGAGATTCTCGCTAGGCGACTCGCAGCTGAACCGCAAGCTGAGCAGCGACCAAGCTTAACGGGGAAATCATTGCTTGAAGAAATTGCAGAAGTCATGGAGCAGAGGGATCCCATTTATCTGTCAACAGCCCATCACGTTATTGATGCCAATCAGTCTATTGATGCTATTATTAGCCAGATCGCAAATTTGACATAATTATTGGCTATATCGAGCGCTTTAGGAATAAACCGCTTAATGCTACGGAATGACCGCGACATAATTATTGCAGTATCTAATTGTTAGTTAATAAATAAAACAATCACCATAATAAAGAGAATCATTATGTTGGCAAAAATAATTAAAAAAGTACTTCGATTTTTATTTCGCGTCGAAGTTATTGGCGATGCGAAAGAATTCAATCAAGACAAATGCATAATTACGCCTAACCATGTTTCTTTCCTTGATGGTGTATTAATTGCACTATTTTTGCCGGTGAAGCCCGTCTTTGCTATGTACAGCACGGTGGCAACACCAAAGATGATCAAGCGGCTCAAGCCGTATGCGGATGTTGTGGCTCTCGATCCTAAAAACCCTTTAGGTTTAAGGCACCTTGTCAGAGAAGTTGATAAAGGGCGCCCGATCGTCATTTTCCCTGAAGGGAGAATATCTGTTCATGGCTCATTAATGAAAATTTATGAAGGGGCTGCCTTTATTGCGGCTAAGTCTGGCGCAAAAGTTGTCCCTATCCGAATCGATGGTCCAGAACGTAGCCACTTAGGTCGCCTGAAAGGTATCATACCATTAAAGTGGTTTCCCAAAATCACACTGCATATTCTACCTGCTGAATCTATTCCTATGCCAGAAGCGCCTCGTGCGGTAGAGCGCCGTGCTTTAGCGGGTGAGCATCTGTATCAAATCATGAAATCAGCGCGTATGGCATCTCGCCAACCAATGACATTGGTGGAAGCGTTCCTTGACAGTATCGAACGTTACGGTCGTCGTTCCCCTTGCATTGAAGATATCTCATTTAAAGAAGATACCTACCAAGGGCTACTAAAAAAATCCCTAGGCGTCGGGCGGATTATCGAGCGTTATACTCATGAAAATGAGCGAATTGGCATTTTATTACCGAACACAACAGTAACCGCTGCGGCTATTTTCGGTGCGTTAATGCGAGGCCGTGTTCCTGCAATGCTGAACTATACAGCGGGTAGCCATGGAATTAGCAATGCACTTAAAGCATCAACAGCAAAAGTAGTCTTTACCTCCAGACAATTTCTCGAAAAAGGTAAATTAACCCATATTCCTGAACAAGTTCCTGAAGCAACGTGGATTTATCTTGAGGATTTAAAAGATACCGTTACTTTCCAAGATAAATTATGGATTGTGAAACACTTATTCTCCCCGCGTAAGGCGATTGTTCCTCGTAATATCGATGATGAGGCTATTGTATTATTTACTTCTGGCTCTGAAGGAACGCCTAAAGGTGTGGTGCATAGTCATGGCAGCTTAATGGCAAACGTCGAGCAAATTAAAACTATTGCT
Source organism: Providencia sp. PROV210 (assembly GCF_028479445.1). Classification (NCBI taxonomy): domain Bacteria; kingdom Pseudomonadati; phylum Pseudomonadota; class Gammaproteobacteria; order Enterobacterales; family Morganellaceae; genus Providencia; species Providencia sp. PROV210. The sequence goes on along the minus strand of NZ_JAMPNQ010000007.1, from coordinate 28,783 downwards.
GATTTTACTCCGCGCGACCGCTTTATGTCCTCATTGCCCCTATTTCATGCATTTGGTCTAACGGTAGGGCTGTTTATTCCTCTATTTTCGGGGAGTCGTGTATTCCTATATCCAAGCCCTCTGCATTATCGAATTATTCCTGAATTGGTTTATGACCGAAATTGTACCGTGTTATTTGGAACATCAACATTCTTAGGTAATTATGCGCGATTTGCGCATCCATATGATTTTGCTCGAGTTCGTTATGTAGTTGCTGGAGCGGAAAAGCTATCAGATAAAACCAAGAAGATTTGGTATGAAAAATTTGGTATTCGAATTCTTGAAGGTTATGGCGTTACTGAATGTGCGCCAATTGTGTCTATCAATGTACCAATGGCTGCAAAAGAGGGTTCTGTAGGGCAAATTTTACCGTGTATGGAAGCGCGTCTGATTTCGCTTCCGGGGATTGAGCACGGAGGGAAATTACAGCTGAAAGGCCCGAATATTATGAAAGGGTATTTGCGTGTAGAAGCCCCTGGTATCCTTGAGGTACCTAAAGCAGAAAATGCTCAAGGAGAAATCGAAGACGGTTGGTATGACACTGGGGATATCGTCGAACTTGATAATAAAAACTTCTGTACGATTAAAGGGCGCGTGAAACGTTTTGCTAAATTAGCGGGTGAAATGGTTTCTCTGGAAAGTATTGAACAAATGGTGACTGAAGTTTCCCCGCAAAGTGACCATGGCGTGGTCACCAAACCAGACAGTAGCAAAGGTGAAGCGCTGGTGCTATTCACTACGGATAAAGAACTGGATCGTAGTGCGCTTTCTGCGGCAGCAAAAGCAAAAGGTTTAACGGAACTGGCTGTTCCTCGAGATATTCGTTGGGTGAAAGAATTGCCCGTGCTAGGAAGCGGTAAAACAGACTTTGTTACTCTGAAACAAATGGCATTGAAAGGGGATTAGTATGCAGGATAGCGCACCGAATACGCCATTAATGAGTACTGGAATGAAAGCTGTCTTGGCATCCCAATTCCTGTCTGCATTTGCTGATAATGCTTTACTTTTTGCAATATTAGCCCAGCTAAAAGCGGAGTTTTATCCAGAATGGAGCCACCCAATTCTGCAAATGGTATTTGTATTTACCTATATTATTTTGGCTCCTTTTGTGGGGCAAATTGCTGATCGATTCTCCAAAGGTCGCGTAATGCTATTTTCCAATATATTTAAATTTATTGGCGCACTCGGGATCTGCTTAGGGCTTAATCCATTCTTATGTTATGGGTTAGTCGGCATTGGTGCTGCATCTTATTCACCTGCAAAATACGGAATTTTAGGTGAGCTTACGGGGGGAGAAAACCTTGTTAAAGCGAACGGATTAATGGAGGCCTCGACGATTGCTGCGATTTTAGTAGGATCCGTAGTTGGGGGGATGCTGTCGGATATCAACTTATTATTAGCACTTGGTACTTGTACTGTGTTGTATGCGTTGGCGGTTGGCGTAAACTTCTTTATTCCGCATCTTGTGGCGGCAAGGCCTGCAAAAGGTTGGAATTTTAAATTATTACTTAGTGATTTTTTCACCGCTTGCCGAGTTTTATGGGCAAATCAAGAAAGCCGATTTTCTTTAGTGGGAACGAGTATGTTTTGGGGCGCGGGGGTTACTTTGCGCTTTTTATTAGTGGCATGGGTACCCGTAGCGCTCGGTTTACAAGATAATACAACGCCAACCATTTTGAATGCGATGGTGGCTGTAGGGATTGTTGTTGGTGCTGGTTTAGCCGCCAAATTTATCACTTTAAAAACGGTATATCGTTGTATTCCTGCGGGTATTGTTATTGGGGTGATGGTGGTATTACTCTCATTACAAACTAATATTATTCCATCCTATTTTATCCTGATGGTGTTAGGGATTTTTGGGGGCTTATTTGTTGTGCCACTGAATGCTCTTTTACAGGAAAAAGGTAAAGAAACCGTTGGCGCAGGGAACGCGATAGCTGTGCAAAACCTTGGCGAAAATAGTGCAATGTTATTAATGCTAGGGTTATATTCACTCGCTATTAAGGTCGGATTCTCTGTAGTAGGCGTAGGCATTGGTTTTGGTGTGGTATTCGCAATAGGTATTGCGGGATTATGGATTTGGGATCGCGCTCGTAAGAAAACAGCATAATAGTGAATAACCAAATGATAGATGAGAAACAGCTCGAAATATTAAGTATTCAGCTAGGCGAATATTTACTAAAACAAGGTAAAACAGTGACAGCGGCGGAATCCTGCACAGGTGGTTGGATTGCGAAAGTTCTGACTGATATTTCTGGTAGCTCAGCTTATTTTTACCGTGGTTTTGTGACTTACAGTAATGAAGCTAAACATCAAATGATTGGTGTTAAAGAATCTTCATTAAACACGTTTGGTGCTGTGAGTCAGCAAGTCGTTCAGGAAATGGCATTAGGGGCCCTCAGTGAGGCTAATGCAGATTTTTCTATGTCAGTCAGTGGCATTGCAGGTCCTGGCGGCGGAAGTGATGAAAAACCTGTGGGTACAGTATGGTTTGGTTTTGCCTTAAAACGGGCTGATAATTCTGTTGATGTGGTCACAAGCCACCAAATATTTGGCGGTGATAGAAATCAAGTTCGTTTACAATCAACGGGTTATGCACTTCAAATGCTTTTGCAGCTAATAACTGAAAAATTTTCTTGATACTGTATGATTATACAGTATACTTGATTTCAACAAATCGAATTCAATCGTTTTATTCGCAATGGTCAAGACCATTGCCTGAAGGAGTCAACATGGCTATTGATGAAAACAAACAAAAAGCGCTTGCAGCGGCACTCGGTCAAATTGAAAAGCAGTTTGGTAAAGGCTCCATTATGCGTCTTGGTGAAGACCGTACTATGGACGTTGAAACTATCTCAACGGGATCTTTATCTCTTGACGTCGCTTTGGGTGCTGGTGGCTTGCCATTAGGACGTATTGTTGAAATCTACGGTCCTGAATCCTCAGGTAAAACTACACTGACTTTACAAGTGATCGCTTCTGCACAACGCAGCGGTAAAACATGTGCGTTTATTGATGCAGAACATGCCCTTGATCCTGTTTATGCTAAAAAGCTTGGTGTAGATATTGATAACCTGCTGTGTTCTCAGCCAGATACGGGTGAACAAGCATTAGAAATCTGTGACGCACTGACTCGCTCTGGTGCTGTTGATGTTATCATTGTTGACTCAGTTGCAGCTTTAACACCTAAAGCTGAAATTGAAGGTGAAATCGGTGATTCTCATATGGGTCTAGCGGCTCGTATGATGAGCCAAGCAATGCGTAAGCTTGCTGGTAACCTGAAAAACTCAAATACCTTACTGATCTTTATCAACCAAATTCGTATGAAAATTGGTGTGATGTTTGGTAACCCAGAGACCACCACTGGTGGTAACGCACTGAAGTTTTACGCTTCTGTTCGCTTAGATATTCGTCGTATTGGTGCAGTTAAAAACGGTGAAGAAATTGTTGGTAGCGAAACTCGCGTTAAAGTCGTGAAAAACAAAGTTGCTGCGCCATTTAAACAAGCTGAATTCCAAATTCTTTATGGTGAAGGTATCAATACCTTTGGTGAGTTAATCGATCTTGGTGTTAAACATAAGCTTATTGAGAAAGCCGGTGCTTGGTATAGCTACAATGGCGACAAGATTGGTCAAGGTAAAGCTAATTCAACGACCTATTTGAAAGAGCATCCAGATGTTGCCAAAGAAATTGATACAAAACTGCGTGAAATGTTATTGAGCCATACTGGTGAACTTAGCAATACAACAACAGACTTTGTCAGTGATTCTGATGTAGAGGAAACACCTGAAGAGTTTTAATCTTTAGTTAGTTTCTTGAAAATAAAGAAAAATATAAACGTCATTCTGTATAGGATGGCGTTTTTTTATTTTTAGCTATCATAATAATAGTTTCTTGAACAGTTTTTTTGTGGAAAAATACCCTAGAGAGAAGTATAAACATACTTTCAGAAAATATTCAGACGCTTTACAATGAAAGCCACGAATGGATGTATCTATATTTTACTTCTACACAAAGAGACTTTATCTTATCAGTCACTTTTTAATCGGAGAGTTGATTAGAGGTGATGTTACATTCCATCTCAACAATTCGTAATTCTGTTTCCAGCTTGATATCGGGATAAATATGAGTAAAAGCACCGCTGAGATCCGTCAAGCGTTTCTCGACTTTTTCCATACGAAAGGTCATCAGGTGGTAGCCAGCAGTTCGCTAGTACCAAACAATGACCCAACACTATTGTTCACTAACGCAGGGATGAACCAGTTCAAAGATGTATTTCTTGGTCTGGATAAAAGAGCATATTCCCGAGCGACAACCGCACAACGTTGTGTGCGTGCAGGTGGTAAACATAACGACTTAGAAAATGTGGGTTATACAGCTCGTCACCACACATTCTTTGAAATGTTAGGAAACTTTAGCTTCGGTGATTATTTTAAACACGATGCTATTCGATTTGCTTGGGAATTATTAACTAGCGAACAATGGTTTAACCTACCAAAAGAAAGACTGTGGGTAACTGTATACGCCACTGATGATGAAGCTTATGACATTTGGAACAAAGAGATCGGCGTTCCAGCAGAGCGTATCATCCGTATTGGTGACAACAAAGGGGCTCCTTACGCATCTGATAACTTCTGGCAGATGGGGGATACTGGTCCTTGTGGTCCGTGCACCGAAATTTTTTATGATCATGGGGATCATATCTGGGGGGGACCTCCAGGAACACCAGAAGAAGATGGCGACCGCTATATTGAAATCTGGAACCTTGTTTTCATGCAATTCAACCGTCAATCCGACGGGACTATGGAACCGTTACCAAAACCATCTGTAGATACAGGAATGGGTCTGGAGCGTATTTCTGCGGTTCTACAACATGTCAATTCTAACTATGACATCGACATTTTCCGTGAACTGATTGCAGCAGCAGCAGAAGCAACTGGCGCGACCGACTTATCTAACAAGTCTCTACGTGTTATCGCTGACCATATTCGCTCATGTGCTTTTTTAATTAGTGATGGTGTAATTCCATCAAATGAAGGCCGTGGTTATGTATTACGCCGCATTATCCGTCGTGCTGTACGGCACGGTTATATGCTGGGTGCTAAAGATACATTCTTCTACAAATTAGTTCCTACTTTAATCAAAGTGATGGGTACCGCGGCAGATGAGTTGCAGCGCCAGCAAGCGATGGTTGAGAAAGTTCTAAAAACTGAAGAAGAGCAATTTGCGCGTACTTTAGAGCGCGGCTTACAATTATTAGATGACGAGCTGGCATCACTGAAAGGTGACACTCTAGAAGGCGAAACTGCTTTCCGCTTATATGATACCTACGGATTCCCACTGGATTTAACTGCTGACGTTTGTCGTGAGCGTAATATCAAAGTGGATGAAGAAGGCTTTGAGCGTGCAATGGAAGACCAACGTCGCCGTGCGAGAGAATCCAGTGGTTTTAGCGCTGACTATAATGCCCTGATCAAAGTTGATAAGCGTAGCGAGTTCTCTGGTTATCAACATGATGAACAGCAAGCGACTATCACTGCACTGTATAAAGATGGCCAACCTGTTGACGCACTAAACGCGGGTGAAGAAGGGCTAGTTATCCTTGATAAAACTGCATTCTATGCAGAGTCAGGCGGTCAAGTTGGTGATACAGGTGTGCTAACGAATGAAAGTGGCAACTTTGTCGTTTTGGATACTCAAAAGTATGGTCAAGCAATTGGTCATGTTGGAAAAGTGGAATCAGGTTCTTTGGTTGTTAACCACCGTATCTCAGCGAGAGTTAATAGCGAAAGACGTAATGCTATTCGTCTGAATCACTCAGCCACTCACTTATTACATGCGGCGCTACGCCAAATACTTGGTGAGCATGTTTCTCAGAAAGGCTCATTGGTTAATGACAAATATCTACGTTTTGACTTCTCTCATTTTGAAGCCCTGACACAGCAGCAGCTACGCCAAGTCGAAGATATTGTGAACGCACAAATTCGCCAAAACTCAGAAATTGAAACTGAATTGATGGATTTAGAGGGCGCGAAAGCGAAAGGTGCTATGGCATTATTCGGTGAAAAATATGAAGAGCGCGTACGTGTTCTGAGTATGGGGGATTTCTCCATCGAATTATGTGGTGGTACTCACGCTAGCCGTACTGGAGATATCGGTTTATTCAGTATTCTCAGTGAGTCAGGCACTGCTGCCGGTGTTCGCCGAATTGAAGCGACAACAGGCGCAACAGCTATTGAGCATCTTCATGCTCAATCTGAGCAACTTTCTGCAATTGCCCATTTATTAAAGGGTGATGCGAATAGCCTTGTTGAGAAAGTAAAAGCAGCATTGGATAAATTGCGTAATCTTGAAAAAGAGATTCTGCAATTGAAAGATCAGCAAGCTTCTCAAGAGAGTGCATCATTGGGTAGCAAAGCAAAAGATGTCAAAGGTATCAAGCTATTAGTTAGCCAATTAAATGATACAGATCCTAAATTATTGAGAACAATGGTTGATGATTTAAAAAATCAGCTGAAGTCTGCGATTATCGTGCTTTCAACCACGAGTGGTGATAAAGTCAGTATAATTGTTGGTGTGACTAATGATTTGACTGCTAAAATTAAAGCAGGTGATTTAGTATCTTATGTTGCTCAGCAAGTTGGCGGTAAAGGCGGCGGGCGACCTGATATGGCAATGGCTGGCGGTAGTGATGTAAAAGCATTACCTACAGCGATGGCAAGTGTTGAACAATGGGTTGATTCGAAACTGTAAGCGCTTATTGAGGTTGCCTTGCTTGATGTGAGGCAACTTTAATCTGTTGCAACATTGTTAATATGTTGCCGGTAGTGTTATATTTTGCTTGTAAATAACTAGAATTATTGCCTTGATGGCATCAATGCTTTAGGTGAATATCATTGCTTTACGTTTTCACGGTGTGTGATGGACAATAGCGGGGGATACCTAGAGACCCGACTCTTTTAATATTTCAAGGAGCAAAGAATGCTTATTCTGACTCGTCGAGTTGGTGAAACACTCATGATAGGCGATGAGGTAACAGTGACTGTATTGGGAGTAAAAGGCAACCAAGTTCGTATTGGTGTTAATGCCCCAAAAGAGGTTTCTGTTCACCGTGAAGAAATTTATCAACGGATCCAGGCCGAAAAGACTCAACCAGACAATCAATAATAATGAATAAGCGTCCAGTGAGTGATCACACAGCAATAATGGGCGCTTGTCTTCTATTCCCCTTTAAAAACCTCGAAAATTTCTTATTCCTATCTGTTTAATTAAGAATAATGGTACTAAAGGTACATTCCTTTTCTCATTTGTTATTTTTATTCTGTATTATTTTTCTACAGTTAACCAATATGTTATGGTTTTGAAGTCAATATTACCCATTTTTTTGATGTAACTTTGGTTGATAAAATTCTTTAGGAAAGCACAGAAATATGGCTTTTTCGGTGTTAAACTAATCATCTTGCTTGTGAAATGTGCAAACGAACGCCAGAATGCAAAAAGTTTGGAAAAATTGTTTGACTTCTAAGGCTAGGAAAGTAATATGTGCGCCACACAGAGACGAGATGTTTGAAAAAACAAATCATGTGTAACTAAAATATGGTGAGGTGGCCGAGAGGCTGAAGGCGCTCCCCTGCTAAGGGAGTATGCGGTCAAAAGCTGCATCGAGGGTTCGAATCCCTCCCTCACCGCCATTTTAGGCTCTGCATCCGTAGCTCAGCTGGATAGAGTACTCGGCTACGAACCGAGCGGTCGGAGGTTCGAATCCTCCCGGATGCACCATTTTAAGCCCTATGAGTTAGACTGATGGGGTGATGTTTTAGCTTAGCAGGCTAAGACGAAGCAGTAGTTTTAGATTGATGTTGAAGTAGATTTTGATAAGTAGTATTGAGAGAGAAGTACGATTGCACGAAAATGCATCCGTAGCTCAGCTGGATAGAGTACTCGGCTACGAACCGAGCGGTCGGAGGTTCGAATCCTCCCGGATGCACCATCTCTTAAACTTTTCTGTAAAGTATCAATAATCCCTTTTAATAATATTCAAACTGATAAATTACTGATTGCTGTAAATGCAATTGTCGATTGATAATCGAAGAATTTTGCATCCGTAGCTCAGCTGGATAGAGTACTCGGCTACGAACCGAGCGGTCGGAGGTTCGAATCCTCCCGGATGCACCATCATTAAGAAACTCCTCAATTTGAGGAGTTTTTTTTTACCTAAAATTAGTCTTCTCTATTCAATTCTAAGTAGAATCATTCATTTCATAACTCTCTAAACCACACATCTAGACAGCGACAATTTCTGTGATTTAAGCTAAAGTAACCTCCTTAATAAAATAAATCTAAATCACAGGCGGGAGGTCAATTTGATCCCGGACGTATCAAAAGCGCTCTCTTGGTTAGAGGCGCACCCGGAAATTCTCAATGGTATTCAACGTGGTATTGAGCGTGAAACATTGCGTGTCACACCTCAAGGCGCAATTGCTGAGACTTTACATTCAGATGAGTTAGGTAAGGCACTGACGCATAAATGGATCACCACCGATTTTGCTGAGTCTTTACTCGAATTTATTACACCTGTAGATAAAAGTATCAGCCATAATTTGGCTTTTCTCAGGGACTTGCACCGATATACCGCTCGTCATTTACATGATGAAAGAATGTGGCCGTTGAGTATGCCTTGCTTTATTGAGGGTGAAGATAAAATCACTCTGGCGCAGTACGGCACTTCTAATGTTGGCCAATTTAAAACTTTGTACCGCGAGGGTTTAAAAAACCGCTACGGTGCTTTAATGCAAACCATCGCAGGGGTGCATTATAACTTTTCATTCCCGATTGAATTTTGGCAAGCTTGGGCTGGAGTGGAAGATGAACAAAGTGGTAAAGAAAAGATTTCTGAAGGCTACTTACGTCTGATCCGAAATTATTACCGTTTTGGCTGGGTGATCCCATATCTATTTGGAGCTTCCCCTGCAATCTGTGGTTCATTCCTGAAAGATAGGGAAACGTCACTCGATTTTAATAAAACTGAGTGTGGTACTTACTATTTACCTTACGCTACATCTTTAAGAATGAGTGACTTGGGATATACCAATAAATCACAGAGTGATTTAAATATTACGTTTAATCACCTGGATGAATATGTTGAAAACCTCAAGAAAGCTATCCATAAACCTTCAGCTGAGTTTGAAAAGCTAGGTGTTAAAAAAGATGGCAAATACATTCAGTTAAACACTAATGTGCTGCAAATCGAAAATGAACTGTATGCACCAATTCGTCCTAAACGTGTCCCGAAAGGTAATGAATCACCTTCTGATGCGTTGCTGCGTGGTGGTATTGAGTATATTGAGGTTCGCTCTCTTGATATCAATCCATTTAGTCCTATTGGTGTTAATGAAACCCAAGCTCGTTTTGTGGACTTATTCTTAATCTGGTGTGTATTGGCAGATGCGCCTGAGATGAATAGTCAAGAGTTAGATTGTTGCCGTAAAAACTGGAATCGCGTGATCTTGAAAGGACGTAAGCCCGGACAAGTGATCGGTTTTGGTTGTGGTAGTGAGCAAAAGCCTCTTGTTGAAGTTGGGCAAACATTATTTAACGATCTGATCCGTGTTGCTGAAGTACTTGATACTTGTTGTGATGCCAAATACAAAGAAGTTTGTCATCAATTTGTGGCTATGTTTGAAGATCCGACCTTAACTTACTCTGCTCTTGTCATGGATGAGATGTTAGAGAAAGGTATTGGAGGTTATGGTCTTGAACTGGCTGAAAAATATTATCAGCAATTGATCAATGAGCCTTATGAAGTGATCACTGAAGAGCAATTTGAGCAAGCTCGTTTGGCTTCAATAGAGAAACAGAAATTGATGGAACAGGATAAAAGCGAGAGCTTTGAAGAGTATTTACGGATTCACGCAGGACGCTAAAAGAAGTGGCCACATTAAGTGGCCAAATAAAAAATCTCTTAGAGAATTAGGGATGATAACAATTTGCGCGTCTTTCATATATTCAGACTCTGCGTTTTTAGATTAGTTTCATTTTCTTCATAAATATTTTTTAGGAGGTCATGAAATGCCATTATTAGACAGTTTTACTGTAGATCACACGCGTATGGCAGCTCCTGCTGTTCGTATAGCAAAAACAATGAAAACACCAAGTGGTGATACAATCACTGTTTTTGATTTACGCTTCACAGTTCCAAATAAAGAAGCAATGACAGAAAAAGGCACGCATACCCTTGAGCACCTCTTTGCTGGATTTATGCGAGATCATCTGAATGGAGATGGTGTAGAAATCATTGATATTTCCCCTATGGGGTGTCGAACCGGTTTTTATATGAGTTTGATTGGTCAGCCAGATGAGGCACGTGTGGCAACAGCATGGAAGGCTTCGATGGAGGATGTGTTAAATGTCCAAGATCAAAATAAGATCCCTGAGCTCAATGTTTATCAGTGTGGAACTTATATGATGCACTCTTTAGAAGAAGCGCAGCAAATTGCTAGTCAGGTTCTTGCTAAAGAGATCGGTATCAACAAAAATGATGAGCTGGCTCTACCTGAAGAAAAATTAGCTCAATTACATATTTAGTGGGTTATGCCTTAATTTAAAAAGCCTTAAAATCATGCATACAGGCTGATTTTAAGGCTTTTTTGTTTTATAACTGACTAGAATTCAGGTTCTTGAGAATCAAAAGCTAAAGGGATAATTTTTACCTGTTTAATGGTATTGTCGTTCATCACTAAAACTTCGATGAGATAGCTCCCTATGGCTATTTGTTCTTTTGGTTGAGGGATATCCCCTAAAACCTCTAAAACCATCCCATTGACCGTTCTAGGACCATCTACAGGTAAGTTCCAATCGAAGGCTTTATTCAAATCTCGAATATTTGTTGTTCCATCAACCAATACGCTACCATCACTTTGTGGAATAACTTCTTCTGCTAGGGAAGGTGACATTGATGTGGTGAAATCGCCAACAATTTCTTCCAAAATATCTTCTACTGTGATTAAGCCTTGGATTTCGCCATATTCATCAACGATTATCCCCAATTTTTCTTTTTTATGTTGGAAGTTCACGAGTTGAATATTTAGGGGGGTGCTATCAGGAATGAAGTAGATATTATCGGCAGCTTTTATCAGATTTTGTTTGTTAAACTCCCGTTTTTCCATCATCAAACGATAGGCTTCACGCACTCGTAAAATACCAATAGAATCATCCAAAGAATCTCGATACAGGACTATTCGACCATGAGGTGAGTGGGTTAGTTGCCTCACAATCGACTTCCAATCATCATTAACATCGATGCCGACAATTTCATTGCGTGGCAACATAATGTCGCCAACCGTGACTTTGTCTAAATCGAGGATAGAAATCAACATATCCTGATTACGTCGGCTAAGTTTATTTTTAGATTCATTGACGATGGTGCGTAGCTCTTCTTTATTCACTGCATCGCTGCGTATAGCGGAAGGGCGGATCCCGCAGCAACGTAAAAACGAAGCTGAAATCGCATTGAATCCCAAAACAATAGGCATCATGATTTTTTGTAATGGATTTAATATTAGACTGCTCGGAAACGCAATTCGCTCAGGATAAAGTGCTGCAAGCGTTTTAGGCATGACTTCTGCGAATAATAGAATTACAAACGTTAGGATTCCCGTTGCTATTGCTACACCGGTATTGCCGTATAAGCGCATACCAATGATAGTCGCAAGGGCTGAGGCAATAATATTAATTAAGTTATTACCAATAAGTACTAAACTTAACAGTTTATCTGGATGCCTCAGTAATTTCTCAACACGCATAGCGGAACGATTACCTTGCTTCGCTAAATGTTTTAATCGATAACGGTTCAATGTCATCATACTGGTTTCTGATGCTGAAAAATAAGCAGACAAAAAGATTAAAACAATCAATATGATGATTAGAGTACCGGTGGATACATCATCCAAAACAAGGTTCCTTATAACAGGAGTTCAACGTTAACTTTCTGACTAAGAGACGGTCAGTTGTTGGACTAAACGATTACCGAAAAAAGCTAACGTGAGGATCAATGAGCCCCCTACGTGGAAAAATAATACGCGTTTTCCACGCCATCCACCATGGAAGTGTCCCCATAGCAAAATAACGTAAACAAACCAAGCCACAACCGACAATATCGATTTATGGATATTTTCTTTATCAAAAATATTATCGATATAAATAAAACCAGTACATAAAGTCAGCGTGAGTAAAATAACCCCCACCTGAGTAACGTGAAACATTTTGCGCTCAATGACCATCATTGGTGGCATATCAGGGCTAAACTTCAGAATTTTATTCTTTAGCTGATAATCGATAATCGCCACTTGAAACGCATATAATGCCGCAATTAAGAGTGTTGCATAGCTTAAAAGTGCTAAACCAATATGAACAAATAACGGAGTACTGGCTTCCAAGTGAGTTATAAATTCACCTGGCATTGTCGTTGATAAAATGAGGTTAATAATCGCGAAGCTATAGACAATGGGCGTTAAATACCATGCTCGCCCTAAATACCCCACAACGGTCATGATTAAACACATCAATAAACTGACGGAAGAGCCGAGATTCAATAAAGTTAAGTTTTGCCCGCTCACTTCACTGAAAATTTGTAATTTCAGTGTAATTGCGTGAGTAATCATCGCGATGATGGCTAATAAAATAGCTAATCTGCGATAGATTGCTTGCTTACGCACTTGACTGGGAACGATCAGCAGCAGACTGACCATGTATGTACAAACTGCTATGACTGCAAATACGGGCATAGTATAGTGTCGTTATTCATTTTTAGTGGATAGATACTTTATAGTATAACTCGTGCGCGTGTAGGCTCCAACCATTGGTATGGCGAATCCCTTGATATTCTTTATCGATAGCTCATTAGAGTTAGGTAAACAAGGCAGCGAAAAAGCATCAGATATGATACACTCCTCAGCCAATATCAGCGTTGGATTGTGTCGTGGCTATTTTTATTTGCCCTTGAAATACATAGCGCGAGTAACCAAATAAGGCTACATATAGGCCCATAACAGAATTGAGCTAAGACATATGTTTGATAATTTAACTGACAGACTATCGCGCACTTTGCGCAATATCAGCGGACGTGGACGTCTGACTGATGACAATATTAAAGATACATTACGCGAAGTTCGCATGGCGTTACTGGAAGCTGACGTTGCATTGCCAGTTGTCCGTGAGTTTATTCAAAAAGTCAAAGAAAGCGCTGTTGGTCAAGATGTTAATAAAAGCCTAACACCGGGACAAGAGTTCATAAAGATTGTTCAAAATGAACTGACCCGTGCCATGGGTGAAGAAAACCATCAACTGAATTTATCTGCTCAGCCACCAGCCGTGGTATTGATGGCTGGCTTGCAAGGCGCAGGTAAAACAACCAGCGTTGCTAAGCTGGGTAAACTGTTAAAAGAAAAGCAAAAGAAAAAAGTGCTTGTGGTCTCTGCCGACGTATACCGTCCTGCGGCGATTAAACAGTTAGAAACATTAGCCGAAGCGGTTAGCATTGATTTCTTCCCTTCTGATGCACAAGAAAAACCTGCATCTATTGTCCAGAAAGCGCTAAAACACGCTCAACTTCAATTTTATGATGTTCTACTGGTGGATACTGCCGGGCGATTGCACGTTGATGAAGTGATGATGGAAGAAATCCAAGAAATTCATCGCATTATTAACCCAGTAGAAACGCTGTTTGTCGTCGATGCAATGACGGGGCAAGATGCTGCAAATACAGCTAAAGCCTTTAACGAAGCCTTGCCATTAACGGGTATCGTATTAACGAAAGTTGATGGTGATGCACGTGGTGGTGCTGCGTTATCGATTCGCGCCATTACAGGTAAACCAATTAAATTCCTCGGGGTCGGTGAAAAAACGGATGCCCTTGAACCATTCCACCCTGAGCGTGTTGCATCACGTATCTTGGGAATGGGGGATGTATTATCCCTGATTGAGGAACTTGAGCACAAAGTTGATCGCGATGAAGCAGAAAAGCTAGCTAAGAAACTCAAAACAGGCGATACGTTCGACCTAAATGACTTCTTAAACCAGTTAAAGCAGATGCGTAATATGGGCGGAATGACCAGCATGTTAAGTAAAATGCCAGGCATGTCCCAGATACCAGATGCAGTTAAATCCCAGATGGATGATAAAATAACTATCCGTATGGAAGCCATGATCCAATCAATGACGCGTAAAGAACGTGAAAAGCCAGAAATTATTAAAGGCTCACGCAAACGCCGTATTGCTGCGGGTTCTGGGACTACAGTTCAAGAAGTTAATAAACTCTTGAAACAGTTTGATGATATGCAACGCATGATGAAAAAGATGAAAAAAGGCGGCTTAGCCAAAATGATGCGCGGCATGAAAGGTATGATGCCTCCGGGATTTCCGGGGCGTTAAGCAGTAAAGCTTGAAACTAAAATGCACTTTTGATTGATTTTTGCGTCAAAGTGAGTAAACTTTTCGGGCTTTTTATATAACAACCGGACTCTATCCCTCGATGGAGTCTGGTTGTTTTGTTAACTAATGAGGATGTTATGGTAACAATTCGTTTATCTCGTGGCGGCGCTAAAAAACGTCCGTTCTATCAAATCGTTGTAACCGATAGCCGCAATGCGCGTGACGGTCGTTTCATCGAGCGTATCGGCTTCTTTAACCCGATCGCTACTGGTCAAGCAGAAGAACTGCGTTTAGACCTAGACCGTATCGAACATTGGGTTGGCTTAGGTGCAACTGTTTCTGACCGTGTTGCACAACTGGTCAAACAAGCTAAGAAAGTAGCTTAATCTGTCACGGTGGTAACAATGAGCACGCAAACTAAACTTCAGCCCCCAGCAAACCCAATTGTTTTGGGCAAATTAGGAGCTGCATACGGTATTCGTGGTTGGCTCAAAGTTTTTTCGTCCACCGAACATGCTGAAAGTATTTTTGATTATCAGCCTTGGTTTATCCAACGTTCTGGTCAATGGCAACATATTGAAATAGAAGATTGGAAACATCACAACAAAGATATCATCGTCAAGCTGAAAGGGGTCGAAGACCGTGATGCAGCGACATTATTGACCAACTTTGAAATTGCGGTTGATTCAACCCAACTTCCTGAGTTGGAGAATAACGAATACTATTGGAAAGACCTTATGGGTTGCCACGTAGTAACGTTAGATGGTTATGACCTTGGTACCGTTGTTGACATGATGGAAACCGGATCGAATGACGTTCTGGTGATTAAGGCAAATCTGAAAGATGCATTTGGCATCAAGGAGCGGCTGGTTCCGTTTCTTGATGGGCAGGTTATCAAGAAAGTCGATCTCTCCGCCCAAGTTATTGAAGTGGAGTGGGATCCTGGTTTTTAAATCTCCGATTAACGGTTTTTATGAGTGGGATAAATCATGTGGATTGGTGTAATTAGCCTGTTTCCCGAAATGTTCCGCGCAATAACCGAGTACGGGGTAACTGGTCGGGCAGTGAAAAATGGCTTGCTGACTGTTGAGTGTTGGAATCCTAGAGATTTTACGCACGATAGACATAAAACAGTCGATGACCGCCCATATGGTGGTGGTCCAGGCATGCTGATGATGGTGCAACCGTTAAAGGATGCGATTCGTACAGCAAGAACTGAGGCCGGTGATGGTGCAAAGGTCATTTATCTGTCACCACAAGGTCGCAAACTCGGTCAAGATGGGGTTTGTGAGCTGGCAACAAATGAGAAGCTAATTCTTGTTTGTGGCCGCTATGAAGGTATTGATGAACGGATCATTCAAACCGAAGTTGATGAAGAATGGTCAATCGGTGATTACGTTCTCAGTGGTGGGGAGCTCCCCGCAATGGTGTTGATAGACTCAGTCTCTCGGTTTATTCCTGGAGTTCTGGGGCATCAAGCTTCAGCTCAAGAAGATTCTTTTGCAGATGGCTTGCTGGACTGTCCTCACTATACTCGACCTGAAGTGCTAGATGGCATGCAAGTTCCTGAGATTTTACTTTCAGGCAATCATGCCAAGATTGATAGCTGGCGCATGAAACAATCACTTGGTCGTACCTGGCTTAGAAGACCTGAGCTTCTAGAAAGCCTAGCTCTGACTGACGAGCAGAGGATGTTGCTAGCTGAATTCCAACGGGAATATCAGGCTGAGCAATCAATGAATCCAGACAATTAATTGTCTACATATATCAGTTTACCTAGGGTAAGAGAGTTATTATGAGCAACATTATTAAACAACTTGAACAAGAGCAGATGAAGCAGGACGTACCTTCATTCCGTCCAGGCGACAGCGTGGAAGTTAAGGTATGGGTCGTTGAAGGCTCTAAGAAACGTCTGCAGGCATTTGAGGGCGTGGTTATTGCTATTCGTAACCGCGGTCTGCACTCTGCATTCACTGTTCGTAAAATTTCTAACGGCGAAGGTGTTGAGCGTGTATTCCAAACTCATTCACCAGTCGTAGATAGCATTACTGTTAAACGTCGTGGTGCTGTTCGCCAAGCTAAACTGTACTACCTGCGTGAGCGTTCTGGTAAGGCTGCTCGTATTAAAGAGCGTCTGAACGTTAAGTAATACGCTTTCGCTACATCCGAAAGTTGAGGCCCGCTTATAGCGGGCCTTTTTTATATTCGTCATATATTCGTCATATTTCGCGCTGTGGCGGTGTTGGCTTCATTCAGCCACACAGGTCACATACTTATGTATGCTCCCTGCGCTGTCTTCATTTTGCCACCTAGCCACAACTCGAACTATTTAGAATATATCACCCAATAAAATTATTTTTGTAAACATATGTTTACTAATTTATTCATTATATTCTCTTGAATATAAAATTTACCTCAGACTATTGTTTTAATTACTTTAAATTCAATTAGATATCATTATGTAATTTTTTATGTACATCAAATTGAGTTATTTTACAGTTTTGGATTGAAATCTTTACGATGCATGATATGTTATCTCTCACGCACCAAACACAAGATCGATAAATAACATCACTAATAAATAATAAGCTAAATAGGTAATCAAATGATCATGCAAAAAGATGTACTCAATAATGTGAATATTCAAGACGAGCAGGTTTTAATTACTCCTGAAAGTCTGAAGCAAAAATATCCATTGAGTCACAGCAATCTGCATGCCATTGCGACATCGCGTAAAGTAATTGCTGATATTATTCATCAGCGTGACCCGCGCTTACTCGTGGTATGTGGTCCTTGTTCAATCCATGATGTTGATGCCGCCATTGAGTATGGCGAGCGTTTGCAGAAACTAGCCGCTGAGTTAAGTGATAGCTTATATATTGTGATGCGTGTGTACTTTGAAAAACCACGTACAACGGTTGGTTGGAAAGGTTTAATCAGTGATCCATTTATGGATGGTAGTTTTGAAATGGAAAAAGGGCTACATATTGCTCGTGATCTATTAACTAACTTAGTCAATATGGGATTACCGTTAGCGACAGAAGCTCTCGATCCTAATAACCCACAATACCTAGGTGACTTATTCAGCTGGTCAGCCATTGGAGCGAGAACTACAGAATCTCAAACTCACCGTGAAATGGCCTCTGGTTTGTCCATGCCAGTTGGTTTTAAAAATGGTACAGATGGTAGCCTATCGACAGCAATAAATGCATTAAAAGCCGCTGCGATGCCACATAGATTTATGGGCATTAACCAATCTGGGCAAGTGTGCTTACTTCATACTAATGGTAATAAAAATGGTCATGTTATTTTACGTGGCGGAAAAACACCTAACTATGATGCTGAAAATATTGCGGCGTGTGAAGCTGAAATGAGAAAGGCAGGGCTTGAACCATCATTAATGGTGGATTGTAGCCATGGTAACTCAAACAAAGATTACCGTCGTCAGCCACTTGTTGTTGATTCAATTCTTGAACAAATTATTAATGGTAATGAATCAATTACAGGTATTATGCTTGAAAGCCATATTAATGAAGGAAGCCAAACATCTGAACAGCCAAGAGAAAACATGCAATACGGTGTTTCAGTTACAGATGCCTGCATTAACTGGGAAACAACAGAGTCCGTGCTGCGCAAATTGCATCAAGCATTATCACCAATGCTTGAACAGCGTGGGCAAAAATTAAGTAAAGTGAGCTGAGCAAGGTATTGGTATGTCTGTTGAATTATCCCATTTAAGGGAGCAAATTGATGAAGTTGATAAGTCATTATTAGATCTATTAGCTAAGCGGCTTCAACTAGTTGCGGAAGTGGGTGAAGTTAAAAGCCAACATGGATTACCTATCTATGTACCAGAGCGTGAGTCCAGCATGTTAGCCGCACGTAGAGCTGAAGCTGAACGTATGGGGATCCCTGCTGACCTAATCGAGGATATCCTCCGAAGGATTATGCGGGAATCTTATACGCGTGAAAATGATAAAGGGTTTAAAACACTAAATCTGGAAGCTGGCCCTATTATTATTGTGGGTGGAGAAGGGAAAATGGGGCGATTATTTAACCGCCTTCTGACGCTCTCTGGCTATCAAGTTAAGGTATTAGCTGAGCAAGATTGGCCTCATGCATCATCTATTGTTTCTGGTGCAAGTGTCGTGATCATCAGTGTTCCTATTCATTTAACGGTGGATGTGATTAACCAGCTACCAAAATTAGATCCAAAAACGATTTTAGTCGATATCGCATCAGTTAAACAGAAACCACTGGAAGCTATGCTTCAGGTACATAAAGGTCCCGTTCTTGGTTTACATCCGATGTTTGGTCCCGATATTGGTAGCGTGGCTAAACAGGTATTTGCATACTGTGATGGTCGAGATGCTGATGCTTACCAATGGTTCCTTGAACAGTTGCAAGTATGGGGCGCTCGATTAAAACAGATCAAGCCTAAAGAACATGATCGCAATATGAGCTTCATACAAGCGTTACGCCATTTTACAACGTTTACTTACGGGAAAAATTTGGCAGATGAGCAAGTTGATTTACAACAATTGTTGGATCTTTCTTCTCCGATTTACCGTTTAGAACTAGCAATGGTAGGGCGGTTATTTGCTCAAGACCCCCAACTATATGCGGATATCATTATGTCCTCGGACGAAAATGTAGAGTTGATCCGCCGCTATTATCGACTTCTAGGTCAATCGATTGAAATGTTGGAACGTAATGATAAAACCGAATTTATCCGACAGTTTACGCAAGTAAGCCAATGGTTCGGCGAAGATGCATATCATTTTATGAAAGAAAGCCAATCTTTATTACAAAGAGCCAATGACAATCGTAAATAACGTTTTTTCCCCTACTTCCTGCTTGGCGGTAGGGGAAATTACTCAAGAATTTTTCAAAAAAGCATCATAAATATCAATATTTATTTAAAATAAGTAATTGTACTTATAATCTTAGTTTGTCCCAAATGAGGCTATTTCTCATTTAACTTGCACCATAATCTCTCGTGCAATCACAAATCAATCAGTTTTAAATATTCATATTTGTAAATTGAGCGATTTATGTGGTAAAGATCCCTTATATTCTACCGATAACTCTAATCATTAAATGATGAATAGAGTGGTAAGTATATGTCTTTTCGAAATCTCAAAATTAGTGTGAAGTTAACTGTCGCATTTGGAGTTTTTATCGCTCTGATTGTTTTAAGCTCCCTATTTTCATTAGTGAATATGAATCGCGCTAATGAAAGTATGCAGACTATTATTTTCAAAAGTTATCCCATCACGGCAAATGCTAACTCGGTCATGGATAATTTTTATTCTTATATTGGTATTCAAGAGCTCATTTTATTAGATGACAGAGGTAGTGAGAAGCGCAAGGAAGAGTTGGTTAAAATCAGCCAAAATATTTCGGACTTACTGGATGAATTAGATCGAAGTATTACCGATAGTCGCTCTCGGGAAACCTTAGAAAATATTCATGAGGTGAGAGTTAAATTTCATGATTCGCAAAAACGAATGATGGAATTTATGAATCAAAACAATCGTCAAGCAGCGATAGAAGAAATGATGACCAAAACATCAGCAATCCAACGTGAGTATCGTGAACAGGTTCAAAATCTGATTGCAACTCAAAATATGCAGATGCAAGAATCGGGATACAAAGTTGAAGATGACTATAAACTGAATAGAACATTACTCGCTTTTCTTTCGATCATCAGTATTGTGGCGGGCTGTGTGATGGGCTGGTACATCACGATGACTATTACTCGCCCATTAGAACAGGCTGTTGATTTTGCAAAAGCGATTGCTAGTGGTGATTTAACACAGGATATCAAAGCACAATCTAAAGATGAAACCGGCATATTGCTAGATTCTCTCGGTAATATGAAAGAACATTTACTAGAGATCGTGCAAGAAGTACAAAATGGCTCTGAAAGCATCTCTGCAGCCGCTGGCCAAATAGTGGCAGGCAACCAAAATCTTGCTGCACGTACAGAAGAGCAGGCTGCTTCAGTGGAGGAAACGGCAAGCTCAATGGAGCAAATTACGTCCACAGTAAAAAACACCACTGAACATACCCATGAAGCAACTATGCTTGCGGATGATGCGGCTGTTATTGTTAAAAATAACGGTCAAATGATGAATCAGCTAACGGATAAAATGCGAACAATTAATGCATCTTCGCAGCAAATGACGGATATTATCAATCTTATTGATACGATTGCTTTTCAAACTAATATTCTTGCATTGAATGCCTCCGTAGAAGCGGCTAGAGCAGGGGAGCATGGACGAGGATTTGCAGTAGTAGCAGGAGAAGTTCGATTATTAGCACAAAAAAGTGCGGCATCAGCGAGCGATATTCGTGGCTTGATTGAAAATTCATCCTCCCAAACTCAAGAAGGAATGGAATTAGTTGAGCAAGCAAGTCAGCAAATCCATGGCATGATAGAGAGTGTTGATGAGATGAACGCGTTATTGCGTGAAATTGGTCAAGCCAGCCATGAACAGAGTGATGGTATTTCTCAAATCAATAGTGCAGTAGGGCAATTGGATTTAACGACTCAGCAAAATGCGAGTTTGGTTGAAGAATCGGTTGTTGCAGCAGGTTCATTGAATGAGCAAGCATTCCATCTACAGGAATTAGTTAATTACTTTAAACTCTCTTCTTCTCCTCTTAAGTCATAGTAGATTAATAACTAACACAGGCAGATTGCCTGTGTTAGTTATCTGAAATTTTATGGTGCTATTTTTTCTGGCTCAACGGGAACCACGTTTTCTGATGGGTAACAGCCAAGGATTTTTATTGACCGAGTAATTTCTGCTAGCTCTTTTAACGCTTGTTGCAGATTATCCGAACGTAAGTTGGCATGAACATCCACATAAAACATTTCTTCCCAAGGCTTACCATTGATTGGGCGCGATTCTAATTTACTCATCACAATCTTATTATTTTTTAAGATAATTAAGGCATCGACTAAAGCCCCTGCTTGTTGACCGGTAGTCATTAATAATGTTGTTTTTGCTGGGACTTGCTCAGTTACGTCGATAGCTTTTGGTGCCACAACAATAAAACGAGTCATATTAATTTGCTGATTAGCAAGATTGTGTTCAAGTACCTCTAAGCCATATAGCAATCCACCAGCTTCGCTACCTAAAGCTGCAACATTCGGTGAGTTATGCTCTGCAACTTTTTGCATTGCAGTTGACGTACTATCGCAATATTCAATTTTCCAATGAGGAAATTGAGATAAATATTGGCTGCACTGCTGGAAAGGTTGGGGGTGGCTATAAACAATTTCTATTTTACTCAGATCGCTATTTTTAGTGGTAAGTAAGCAGTGATTAATTGGAAGACGGATCTCACCAACGATTGATAAAGACGTATTTTGCAATAAATCGTAAACATCGTTAATTGCCCCGGAGCTAGTATTTTCAATGGGTAAAATACCGTAATCAGCTTGACCGCTTTCTACTAATGAAAAAATATCTTGGAATTTATGGCAGCTACATTCAACGAGTTGGTCAAAATGGCGAGCAGAATACTGACGAGCAGCGACATGAGAGTAAGAACCTTTGGGACCCAAAAAGGCAAAGCGTGCTGTATCACTAGGCGTAAGATTTAAATGTTTCTGTAAAATAGTCTGCTGAGTGAGGACGGAATCCTCGATAATCATTTGGAATAATCGAGTGATATAGAAACCATCAAGGCC
The DNA here is from genome assembly GCF_028479445.1 of Providencia sp. PROV210. Lineage (NCBI taxonomy): Bacteria > Pseudomonadati > Pseudomonadota > Gammaproteobacteria > Enterobacterales > Morganellaceae > Providencia > Providencia sp. PROV210. The sequence continues at coordinate 6,612 of NZ_JAMPNQ010000007.1, read as the reverse complement.
TAGTGGCTTGCCTTTATTGATCAAAGCATCGAGTAGCTGACGTTCACGTTCTTTATCGCGAATAGGTCGATTATCATCAATTTTGGTTTCTGCAACTTCAATGGCATAACCTCGACGTTTTGCGAGAAGTCCAAGGAGTTCGCTGTCTAACTGGCTAATTTTCTCACGCACTTTCAGTAAATTAGTACTATTTTTCATTCTGCGCCCCTATCAACATCAGTGAATAAAAAAAGCCCCCAAAAGAGGGGGCTTTAAAATTTTGTCTTCTTTTTTTTCTCGAACGACAAAAGCCCCTTAATAAGAGTGGCTAAAGAAGAAAAAGAAAACAAAATTTAAATTCATTACAAAATACCTTTAAATAGAAGTCACTCAAATAGACATGATAGTGAAGGGGATGTCAACAAAAAATAGCAATCAACGTAAAAACGCGCCCATGATGAGCGCGTTTGGAAAGTTTCAAGATAAGTGGATTGATAATATAAAAATACAACGTAACTACTTAAACGTAACTGATTATAACGTAACTAGATTCGCTTCTTTTACACTATTACATGCCCTTCTTGATTCTCCTTTATGTTGCACTTTATTTAACTGTCTTTCGAGCTTATTGATTAGTTCATTTATTGCAACGTACATATCTTCATGCTTAGCAGTTGCTACCAATTTTCCGGTAGCGGTTTTTATGTTGGCATCAACCATAAAACCTTGGGGCTCTTTTGATAACACCACATGAGTGTTAATTAGGGAAACTTGCCATTTATCGAGTTTTGTTAGACGGTTCTCAATGTGTTCACGAATTGCTGGGGTAATGTCCATTTGTTTGCTAGTAATATTAACTATCATATAGTTACCTCTCATTGTTTCCGTCTTTAATGACTTCAGAATACCGAGTTATAACAATAAAAAAATGACATAGATCACATTTAAATCATGGGGTAGGGATCACTCATCCGAAGTGTGATTTTGACTAAGAAAGGGGGCTAAAAGGATTGCCAAAATAGATAAATTGAGGGAAACTGACAGAGTTGACTATAGATACGGTGAATAGTCGGTGCTTCTTTTGGGTTAAAAATTAGGGTATTAATTATAAATGAAAAATAGTCACATTTTTCATGAGGATAGTACCCAAAAATGAAAACAGCAGCCTAGGCTGCTGTTTGTGATCTTAACGGAGCCTATTGGTTAGCCGCAAGAATGCTTGCTACTTTATTTGCTTCGTTATCTAAGCCCATTTCTTTATAAGCAATTTCCATGTAAGTCAGTGCCTTACGAGTTGCTTCAGTATCTGGGTAATCTCTTAGCATCTGTTGAACACGATTAACAACCGCGACATAAGCCCCACGTTTGTTGTAATATTCAACCACAGAGAGATCGAATTTAGCTAAACGATCTTTTAAATAGACTAAGCGTTTACTCGCATCATTTGAATATTGGCTATTTGGATAATAACGGACTAATTGGCTAAGGTCTTTGAATGCAACTAATGCATGTTGAGGATCTCGGTCAGATCGGTCTATACCAAAGAAACCTTGTAACATACTGTCATCTAGCGCCATTGCTGTTAGGCCGCGCATATACAGTACATAGTCAATATTTGGATGGGTTGGATTTAAACGCATGAAACGGTCAATGGTTGCTATCGCCATTGGTAGCTCAGCTGATTTATAATAAGCATAAATCAGGTCTAATTGTACCTGCTGGGCATATGGACCAAACGGGTAGCGGTTATCAAGCGCTTCAAACTGTTTAATAGCCGCGCTATAGTTACCGTCCTGTAATTTTTGCTGACCCGTACTATAAATTTCAGCTGGGGAGCTATCGGGGCTGACTTCGTTATTGCTGGAGCATCCGGCAAGAGCCAGGCTCAACGTGGCAGCTGCCACCAGATATTTCATACGTATCATCACGTGTAGGTTATCCTCTGACTGTATCAAGGGAGCCTATCCGAAGGCTCCCGGCAAAATTCGAGTTACAATAGCACACATTTTAAATGAAACGGCAGCGCCGTCAAAATACAAACACTAAAAAGTAGATTAATTTATGGCTCAACAAGTACAACTTAGTGCAACCATCGCTGAATCACAGCTTGGTCAACGTTTAGATCAGGCTTTGGCCGAATTGTTCCCTGATTATTCACGTTCTCGAATAAAAGAATGGATTTTAGACGATAGAGTGCAGGTTAATGGCAAAGTTATCAATAAGGCAAAAGAAAAAGTTTTAGGTGGCGAACAAATTTCAATCGATGCTCTTATTGAAGAAGATACTCGTTGGGAGCCTCAAGATATACCTCTTGATGTTGTTTATGAAGACGAAGATATCCTAGTTATCAATAAACCACGAGGTTTAGTTGTTCATCCCGGAGCAGGTAACCCAGATGGAACCATCTTGAATGCGTTGTTATACCGTTATCCTGAGATTGCGGATGTGCCGAGAGCAGGGATTGTTCATCGCTTAGATAAAGACACAACTGGCCTGATGGTTGTAGCAAAAACAGTTCCAGCACAAACGCATTTAGTTGACGCTTTGCAGCGTAGAGAAATAACTCGAGAATATGAGGCTGTTGCGGTAGGTCGTATGACCGCAGGGGGAATGGTTGAAGAACCCATTTCACGTCACCCAACGAAAAGAACTCATATGGCGGTTCACCCAATGGGGAAACCCGCAGTAACTCATTACCGGATTATGGAGCATTTCCGTGCACATACCCGTTTACGCCTGCGCTTAGAAACAGGAAGAACGCACCAAATTCGTGTGCATATGGCACATATTAATCACCCACTAATTGGTGACCAGTTATATGGCGGTAGACCTCGTCCATTGAAAGGTGCCACGGAAGAGTTCTTTGAGGTAATGCGCAAGTTTGATAGACAAGCTTTACATGCAACGATGCTGCGCTTATATCATCCAATTTCGGGGATCCAAATGGAATGGCATGCACCATTACCTGATGATATGGTGGAGCTAATCAACGCATTAAAAGCGGATGCTGAATTACATAAAGACAACATGGACTGGTAATGAATACATTGATTTTCCCTGAATGGCCACAGCCAAAAAATATTTCAACATGCAGTACTACTCGCTTAGGTGGTGTCAGTCAGCCACCTTTTGATAGCTTAAATTTAGGCGATCATGTTGAGGATTTACCTGAAGCTGTCAGTGAAAATCGGCGTCGTCTCGAAGTGCTTGCTCAATTACCACAACAACCTGTGTGGCTTGAGCAAGTACACGGAACTCATGTTTTACATCTGAATGGTGAATATATTGAAAATCGCCAAGCGGATGCGGTGTATACCGATAAGGTTGGGCAAGTCTGTGCAATTATGACGGCTGACTGCCTACCCGTATTATTTTGTAGCCGTGATGGTAAAGAGGTAGCAGCTGCGCATGCGGGTTGGCGAGGACTGTGTGATGGCGTACTCGAAAATACAGTGGCACAGTTTAAATCTCCACCCCATGAAATCATGGTATGGCTTGGGCCTGCAATTGGTCCTGAAAAATTTGAGGTTGGGGCTGAGGTTAAATTGGCATTTATTAATCAGTCGGCCGAATTAGTTGAGGCATTTGTTCCTCATCAAGATAAATACCTTGCAAATCTCTATTTATTAGCCCGTAAAAAGCTCGAAGCCGTGGGAATCTCCTCTATTTATGGTGGTACTTTCTGCACCGCTAGTGAAGAAAATAGATTTTTTTCCTACCGACGTGAGGGTAAAACAGGGCGAATGGCATCACTTATATGGATAAATACTTAGATATTAGATTAATGTTTCAAATTAAAAGATATTGCAAAAATAATCCATTCTAAAACTTGAATCCCCAAAAACAGACCGCATCTTATCTTCAGTAGCAAGTTTAACTTATTCTATTGGAGGTGTTATGCGTCTGGACCGTTTAACTAATAAATTCCAGCAAGCTCTCGCTGACGCCCAGTCATTAGCCCTTGGGCGCGAAAATCAGTTTATTGAACCAATTCATTTATTAAGTGCTTTATTTAATCAAGAAAATGGCACCGTTCGTCCATTGCTGACGACGCTTGGTGTTAATGCCATTGAATTTAAACAAAAAATTGAAGATGTATTATCTCGGTTGCCACAAGTACAAGGTGTTGCTGGGGATGTTCAACCATCAAGTGATTTAATGCGTCATTTGAACCTATGTGACCAGCTGGCTCAGAAAAATGGAGATGAATTTATCTCCTCAGAATTATTTTTGCTCGCTGCTTTAGAAGCCAATACAACCCTTGCCGATATGTTGAAAGCGGCGGGTGTGAATAAAGATAATTTGAAAAAGGCGATAGAACAGATGCGTGGTGGAGAAAAAGTGAATGATCAAAGCGCTGAAGACCAGCGCCAAGCCTTGAAAAAATATACTGTCGATTTAACTGAACGAGCAGAGCAAGGCAAATTAGACCCAGTGATTGGTCGTGATGAAGAAATTCGTCGTACCATCCAAGTATTACAGCGTCGTACCAAAAACAACCCAGTGTTAATTGGTGAACCAGGTGTTGGTAAGACTGCAATTGTTGAAGGATTAGCTCAGCGTATTGTTAATGGTGAAGTGCCAGAAGGCTTAAAAAACAAACGTGTTTTATCACTGGATATGGGCGCTCTGATTGCAGGGGCAAAATATCGTGGTGAATTTGAAGAACGTTTGAAAGGTGTTTTGAATGACCTAGCTAAGCAAGAAGGTAATGTCATTCTGTTTATCGACGAATTGCATACGATGGTTGGCGCAGGTAAAGCCGATGGTGCGATGGATGCCGGTAACATGTTAAAACCAGCACTGGCACGTGGTGAATTACATTGTGTGGGTGCGACAACATTAGATGAGTACCGTCAATATATTGAGAAAGATCCGGCGTTAGAGCGTCGTTTCCAAAAAGTATACGTGGCGGAACCCTCTGTTGAAGATACCATTGCAATTTTACGTGGTTTAAAAGAGCGTTATGAATTGCATCACCATGTGCAAATTACAGACCCTGCAATTGTAGCGGCGGCGACGTTATCCCATCGTTACATTACAGACCGTATGTTGCCAGATAAAGCTATCGACTTAATCGATGAGGCTGGTGCAAGCTTACGTATGCAAATGGATTCTAAGCCAGAATCTTTAGATAGACTAGAAAGACGTATTATCCAATTAAAGTTGGAGCAACAAGCTCTGAAAAAAGAGTCCGATGATGCGAGTAAAAAACGTCTTGAAATGTTAGAAGAAGAGCTGGCGGAAAAAGAGCGTGAATACTCCGCATTGGATGAAGAATGGAAAGCCGAAAAAGCATCATTAACAGGTACACAGCACATTAAAGCTGAATTAGAAAATACGCGTATTGAAATGGAAAAAGCACGTCGTATGGGTGATTTAGCTAAAATGTCTGAACTGCAATATGGCCGTATTCCTGAGTTGGAAAAACAGCTAGAAGCTGCGACTAAGGCCGAAGGTAAAAGCATGAAGCTTTTACGTAACAAAGTGACTGATGTTGAAATCGCGGAAATTTTAGCTCGCTGGACAGGAATCCCAGTCTCTAGAATGCTGGAAAGCGAAAGAGAAAAATTATTGCGTATGGAGCAGCAATTACATCAACGTGTAATTGGGCAGGACGAAGCTGTTGTTGCTGTATCGAATGCTATTCGTCGTAGTCGTGCCGGTTTATCTGATCCAAACCGTCCAATTGGCTCCTTTATGTTCTTAGGTCCAACTGGGGTAGGTAAAACAGAGCTGTGTAAAGCGTTAGCAAACTTCATGTTTGATAGCGACGATGCGATGGTTCGTATCGATATGTCCGAATTTATGGAAAAACATGCAGTCTCTCGTTTAGTGGGTGCACCTCCAGGATATGTTGGATACGAAGAGGGTGGCTATTTGACTGAAGCGGTAAGACGTCGTCCATACTCAGTTATTTTATTGGACGAAGTTGAGAAAGCACATCCAGATGTATTTAACATTTTATTGCAAGTGCTGGATGATGGACGTTTAACTGATGGTCAAGGTAGAACGGTAGACTTCCGTAATACGGTTATCATCATGACATCAAACTTAGGTTCTGATCTCATCCAAGAACGATTTGGCATGATTGATTATTCAGAAATGAAAAATATGGTGATGGAAGTGGTATCCCATAACTTCAGACCTGAGTTTATTAACCGTATAGATGAAGTTGTTGTGTTCCACCCATTAGGTAAAGAGCAAATTGCGAATATTGCAAATATTCAATTGGCTCGTTTGTATAAACGTTTAGAAGAGCACGGTTATGAAGTGACAGCAACGGCTGCAGCATTAGAAAAAATTGGTGAAGCAGGCTTTGACCCAATCTTTGGTGCCCGTCCGTTGAAACGTGCAATTCAGCAAGAGATTGAAAACCCACTGGCACAAGAAATTCTGTCAGGTAAATTGATTCCGGGTAAACCAATTACTCTGGATGTTGAAAATGATGAAATTGTGGCAAAACAGTAATTAGGTCATAGATATTATGTTCATCAATTCAAATTAAATCGAAAGGCGGCTGATAAAGCCGCCTTTTTTATCATTAAAACAGCCGAAAAAGGCCTATTTTGATGGATAATTGCTCTTAAAGTATAAACGGTGAGCAATTGAATATTATTTTTCAAAAAACAC